>JBGPUU010000068.1:0-14003 GCA_041491305.1 Candidatus Methanoperedens sp. | reverse complement strand
GACGCGACATGTTTAAAATACCCGGGCTCGCCTGTGAACCGCCCGCCGTGCTCAGGATACGGCATTCCTTCCCTCCTCCAGAAATCGGGTGTGTCTGTGGTAAATGAATATGTGGATTCGATTTTTGCAACCTGGTTATTTTTTCCTATTATATATGCAACTCCGCCCGCTGCTGCCGTATATTCAAGTGCGTCGCCAGGCGCTCCCTGTGAAACATCAGAGCCGATCGCCATGCCGAGTTCAATCATATCCGAATCTACCATGCCCATACATGTCTGGATGGCAGCCGTACCTGCCTTGCAGGCAAACTCAAAATCCGCCGCTGTCAGGTTGGGCGTTGCTCCTACTGCCTCGGCCACAACCGTGCTTGAGGGTTTTACTGCATAGGGATGGCTTTCCGACCCTGTGTAAATAGCCTCGATTTTTTCCGGGTTTATCCCTGCGCGATTGATAGCATAACGTGCAGCTTCCACCGCGATTGTTATCGTATCCTCGTCCATGTCGGGCACTGATTTTTCATAAACCATAAGCCCGTCAATTATACTGTTTGCGTTTGCACCCCATACTTTAGCAATCTCTTCAACCTTGATCCTGTAACGGGGTATGTAAACACCATATGAAACAATTCCAACACTCATTTTTCCACCTCAGTTTGTATTTTAAAATAGACATTAATGTTTTATATCATGCGTTTGAAGCGCACGAATCAAGTCTGTCATTGGCATGACAGTAGCGATGAGCGGCATGTGTTCGATTTCTGCTATTTTTGCTGCTATCCTGTCGACCTGCGAAGCCGGAATCCCATGGATTACAACCAGGGCGGGTTTCAGATTGGTCACTCTCAGGGCTACCATTGGCGATCTTCCTGTGGAGACCTCGGTATAAACCATTGCCCTTTCTGAACTCCAGCCATACAGCTTCTGGAACTCGGTATAAGAAAGCTGGAGGATTGCCCGTAAGCTATTGACAATGGTGTATCCATACAACGGTTTTATAAATTCGGGGCCGGGGCTGTACACAACTTCCCCTTCCACCAGTTTTGTTATTTCCTCCACGGTGATAGGCGAAAGGTACTCATGAATATCATAAATCGCGTCTGCGCTGAAACCTCCCCGCAGCATCCCTTCGTAGGAACGGATTTTCGCTCCTCCCTTTGCGGCGTCCATTTCGATTATTGCCTCGACAATCTTGCTCACTATGAAAATACCCGGCGATTTTCGCCTGCCGCTTTCGTAATCACTTATCACGGAAGGAGAAACTTTCAGGAATGAGGCAAGGTCGGTTTGTGAAATCTCAAAATTAGCGCGCCATTTTTTTAATGTTTCTCCGGGATTATCTGATAGTGTAATCTCTCCTGCCATTTTTTCTGCAAGTTTATTTCGCAAATCCTGGTCAGAACCATTGAGAGGAAGATTATTGATACTGGAAGTAAGAGAGGCAGGCGACGAAGCTACGGCTGCTTTTTCGGTCATGTTAAAGGCGGGTTATGATGTGAAGGCATATAAAACTAACGAAAGAGGCTTCGTCAAATAACGAAGTGAAATTTTTTTAAATTTTAAAGTTCCCTCGGGTCAGCTATTTCCCCTCTGAGCGCACTCGCCGCCGCAGTCTCAGGTGATGAAAGATAAATAAGTCCTCCGGCTCCCATCCTGCCCTTAAAATTGCGGTTTGAGGTGGAAAGGCATGTCTCGCCTTCGCATATTACCCCCATGTGCGCCCCGAGGCATGGTCCGCAGCCCGGCGGCGCAATAATAACGCCAGCCTTCAAAAGCGCGGCTATTATACCTGATTCCGTGGCTTTTATCAGCACAGAACGTGAAGCAGGCAGCACAATCGTCCTGACTTTTACCTTTTTGCCGCGCAGGATTTTTGCAACAACCTCCAGATCCTCGTAACGCCCGTTAGTGCATGAGCCTATGAAAACCTGGTCAAGCGGTGTTCCTGCCACTTCGCCTACGTTGAAAACATTATCGACTTCATGAGGCTTCGCAATTTGCGGCTCAAGGTCACCTGCATCGAAATTGAACTCTTCACAATACTGCGCGTCATCATCGGCATAAACGGGCGTGTATTTTTCACGGGCTCTTCCCTTCAGGTATTCGAAGGTTTTTTCATCCGGCGGTACGTTGCCCGCTTTTGCTCCCATCTCGATAGACATGTTGCACAGCGTCATGCGTTCTGCCATTGAAAATTCGCTTATTGTCTCGCCGTAATATTCAATTGCTTTGTAATTTGCCCCGTCAGCGCCCACATTTTTAATGATATTAAGCGTCAGGTCTTTTGCAGATACGCCTTTTGCAAGCCTTCCATTCACGGTTATCTTTATGGTTTTCGGGACACGAAGCCACAGTTTCCCGGTTGCGAAAATCTCAGCCATGTCGGTTGCACCCACGCCTGTTGCAAAAGCACCGAAGGCTCCGTATGTGCATGAATGCGAATCCGCTCCGATTATGAGTTTTCCCGGCATGGCAAACCCCTGCTCAGGCAATACCTGGTGGCATATCCCTTCCCCGACATCGAAGAAATTTGTGATTCCCTGCTCTTTTATCCAGTTCCGGATATTTTGCTGCAATTTTGCAGCAGTTTCGTTGTTGGCTGGCGCAATATGGTCAAACGGTATTATTATCCGCGCCGGGTTCCAGACTTTCTTTGCGCCCATTTCCTTAAATGCCCGGACGGCGAGTACGCTTGTCCCGTCGTGCGCCATCGCGTAATCGATATTTGCAACGACAAAATCATCCGCTGAGGCAGGTTTGCCGCATGCGCGGCTGAGTATTTTTTCACTTATGGTCGGCATCTTTAGGTTTATAGGGTTTTTAAAAATAAATAGGTATTTACGGGAGTGAAAAAAAAGTTTAGCGTTAAATTTCTCGTTTGAAATAACTTTGCGCTCTTGGCGTGCTTTACGGTGCAGGGTTTTTCACCGCAAAGGCGCAAAGTACGCAAAGAATTTGCCCAACACGTATTTGCACAAGGTTTGAAACGAATCAGGCCACAGTTTTATTATGAAATAAGCCTTCCATAATCCCATGAAAATACTGATCGCAGAATATGCCGTGGGAGCAGGCGTGGATGAATTCATGCTCGAAGGAAAAGCCATGCTCGGCACACTTGTTGGAAGTTTTGTTTCATGCGGCCATGAGGTATTTTATCCCACAATAGGCACGCGGCTTAATGCAGGAGAGGCTGTCAGGGCAGGAAAGTTTGAAGATGCGCTTGAAAAATTATCCCTGAAGTGCGATGCCGCTCTTGTTATAGCGCCTGATGAGATGCTCGGGGACATGACGGCCATAATCGAGGAAAACACGGTAAATCTCGGATGCCCGTCCGGTTCCGTGCGCCTGTGCGCTGACAAACTTGAATGCACGCGCGCCCTTCTTCGGGCAAAAATCCCTGTGCCTGAAACCATTGGAAGCGGGGAGTACGAAGGCGATTTCGTTATAAAACCAAGGTCTGGCTGCGCTTCAGAGGGGATATACAGAAGCAGGAACGGCAGGTTAAAAGACGGTTTTATTGCCACACAGTTTGTTGATGGTGAACATCTAAGCGCAAGCATAATAACAGGCAGGACACAGCTTATTCTCACAGTCAACAGGCAGCTTATTGAAATTGACGGGAACATTTCATATAAAGGCGGCACTGTACCGTATTACTGCGGCAGGAATGACGAGATTATCGAGGTCGCAAAAAAAACAACAAAAGTCCTGGGATGCCGCGGGTATGCGGGCGTAGATATGGTACTCGGGGATAAACCGTATGTTGTTGATGTGAACCCGAGACCCACGACTTCCATCATCGCAATTGCAAGAGTGCTTGATATTGAAATAGCCGATTTAATTTTAAAATCAAGCTTCGGGAAACTTCCTAAAGAAGTAAGCATAAACGGCAGTTTCACTTTTCAAAAAGACAATTTAGCCGGTCTTTAGCTCACCCCATAAATAAAATGCCCCAAGCACCGTATTAAACCAGTAGGAAGCCAGACGGTAAAGCAGCGTTGCAAGAACTGCCATTTCGAGCGGGACGCCGGCGTATATGAACAGGATTGCCATGGTCCCGTCCACTATCCCGAGACCTCCTGGCAGGAAGAGGGGTAGCCATCCGCTTATCATCGCGATTGTATAGGTAATGATAAGTATGCTGATATGGATATCCGTTTCACCTATTGAAAGAAATATAATATATATTGCCATAATATCCAGGATCCATCCGAAATAAGAGAACAATATTGCCTTCCAGAGCCCGTATTTATTATTGCGGATGTTCCTGAGACCCCCGTGGAAAGAATCAATCGATTCCTCCACGGCTTCGATGTACTCCTTATGGTCGAAACCTTTTTTCACCAAACCTATGAAAGGAGCAAAAAAACGGATGGCGGATTGGACAAATGAGGAGAGTTTGTCCTTCCTCAGATAAAAATAGATTATGAGCACGAAACCGAAAACGGCAAGCCCGATAGAGAACAGCATGGCTGCAATCTGCCAGTTTGCAAGCTGGAAATTCCTGGGTTTTGTGAATAAGAGCCAGATACCTATCATCCCAATTGTAAAAAAGGGGAACATGTTAAGCATTCTCTGCGATACCACGCCTGCAAAACATTCAGCTTTGCTGATGCCTGTTTCCTTCCCGAGCAGCATCGCTTTTACAGGTTCTCCGCCGGTTCCGAATGCGGGAGTTATATTGTTGATAAATGTCCCCGCCATATAAAACTTGAATAATTTGTACAGGCTTATATCTGCAGATACAAGGACCAGCCATGTGATTGTGTATGATATCAGATTCAATAAGTTGAGAAAAACTGCAATCAGGAGGAGGGGTTTGTTGACGGAACCCATTAAAACAAGCAGTTTCCCGAAACCTATCTCATGCGTGAAAACCCCAAAAACGACCGCTCCGATTATAACCACGTACCAGATATTCCTTGCTCTAAAACGTTCCATGAAATCTCTCGATACTTGCGCTGACAATAAATATAATTGCTGGTAGTTTGGAAATCATGAAATGAAAGCGGGACTTTTTAATTTTCTTCCGGGCAATGAATCCTAGTAAGTACAATCGACCACAGAGCACACAGAGAGCACAGAGAGTTGCGGTTATCTCAGTGTCCTCTGTGCTCTCTGTGGTTTACCAAATCGGAAGGACAAACGGCCAAATTATTTAAATAGCTATAAGTAATCTAATTAATGTCTCTGGATTTCAGAGGCAGAAGGGTACAAGAAAATGGCAAATTCAATGAGTGAAGATGCATTATTTAAAGCATTATTAAAGAACAAACCACCACAGAAGCAAACACCAAAGCCTCCAGCCGCACCCGCGCCAATAAAAGAGACTTTCAAGGCTGCAGCGCCACCTGTTGAAATTCACGAGATGGAAACACCGGTCATTGAAAGCCGTCCTGTAAAATCAACTCACGATACCGATCAGGTTGTAGAGTCTATTAAAAACCTGACATCAAGCGTGAATATGATGTACGGACTGATGAAGACCGTCATCACTCCCGTGCTCGTTTTGATTCTGATTATCGGGATTGCCATACTCGTGAGAAGCAGATAAGAAAATAAGGAAATTCAAATACCAGAATATTGGGATGCCATCAAAAGCGACATCTTGATCTGCTCATTGGCATCTTTTATTACTACATCCCCATGACCAGGGTACATGACGCTGACATCAAGCTGCGTGAGCTTTTTTATGGATTCAATCAGCTTTGACGCGTTTCCGCCGTAGAGGTCTGTACGACCGAAACTCCCATCCTGGAACACTGTGTCGCCTGAAAAAAGGCTTTTTGAGATTGAATCGTAGAGACAGATGCCGCCGGGAGTATGGCCTGGCGTATGGATGACCCGAAGCCCGCCGATAAGTTCTCCGCCCTTTAAGAGAATATCCGGAATAACCGCGGGAGCTTTCATCCCATATAACTCCGCAGCGCTTGCGCGTGCATTCCGGAGGAGCGGCGCATCATCTTTATGGATGGCTATCCTGGCACCGGTAGCTTTTGCAACAAATCCGGCGCCGCCTGAATGGTCATAGTGGCAGTGGGTCAGTATGATGGTTTCAAGGTCATCGGGATGGATATATTTCTTTAATTCCGAGAGCGTCAATTCCCCGTCCATTCCCACATCGATAAGGATAGTTCCGTCCACCAGGTATGCATTTGCATCATCGAAAGAAGTAGCCAGTTTAGTAACCTGCATATAAACCACCTATACTCAGGATTCATTTAAAAGTTTGCAATAATATCTAACTAAAAAAGCTTTCATATTGAAAAATGTTATAAACTTTAAAGACAAACTAAATATCACAGATAAGTAGTAAACCGTGCACTATGAAAACGGGTGGATAGTGCATGGGATATCTGGGAGGAGTTATATGAAAACAGGGAAAGTTAGTAAGTCAATAGTAATAGGATTAGTGATATGGCTGTCGTTAAGCATAGGAATGGGTTCTGCAAGTAACCTTACTTCTGTAAAGGTAACTGCGGCGCCTGTCATCGACGGCACGCCTGAGGCGATATGGGACCAGGCGACTGCCTTTACGGTAAACTTGGCGGGCGGAGCAAATACGAAGGAAAATACTGTCACGTTGAAGAGCGTCTATACGGATGATTCTGTGTATTTCCTTGCAACATGGAAAGACTCGACGGAAAGCTTAAGGCGCCTGCCCTGGCAGAAACAGGCTGACGGAAGCTGGAAGCAGCTAATAACACCGAATACCAAGTTAGGCGGCGAGAATACATATTATGAAGATAAGTTCGCTCAGATATGGAACATAAACACGACCGAATTTGAGGCAACTGGTTGTACTGCCTTATGCCATATAAACGAGAATGCAGATGTCAAAGCTTTCGGTAATAAATATACTCCGAATCCGGGCGAGATGGCAGACCTCTGGCATATGAAAATTGTGCGGACAAACCCGACAGGTTACGTGGACGACCAGTATGTGGACTCCGCGCGTTACAGCAAAGATGTACCTGATGCCGGGCGGCACAGCGACTCCGGAGGCAGCCCGTACTCTGACAATATCAATGCTGCAAAGAACGCTCCAAACTATACCTCGGCGGACCAGCCTGCACCGCCGTACTGGATATTGGACGACCAGAAGCAGCCATTCAATGATACATACCAGGCTAACGATGATATAGCGGGCATCATTGTAAGACCTCCGACCGGGGACAGGGCGGACATAAAGGGCAAGGCTGTCTACAAGGACGGCATGTGGACGCTTGAATACGGCAGGAAGCTGAATACAGGAAGCAAGTACGATGTCCAGTTCACAGATATGAAAAAGGAATACTCCTTCGGTACAGCTGTCTTTGATAATGCCCAGACGAGGCACAGCTATGAGAACGATGTAAGCAAGTTCAGTTTTGGTGGAGCGGCGACCCCGGCAGCCACAACAGCAGCACCTACTGCGACAGCAACACCCAAAGCACCGGCTTTCGAGATGCTGTTTGGAATATTTGCTTTGTTGTTAGCTGTACTGTTCAGAAGAAGGTAAATTCAAATACCTTCTTTTTATTTTTGAATATTATATATTTTTAGAATCTACCGTAAAATTCCTAAACTAATTAAGTATCCACATACAATTGAGTATCAACTATGCCCGACCTCGTAATCAAGAACGCCCGGATTTTCATGAGCGATGCCATCCAGCCTGCGGAAATAGCTGTGGACGGAGGGAAAATAACAAAAATCGGGAAAATAGTGGCTGCGGAAGAAGTCAACCAGGTAATCGATGCAAAAGGCGCGCTTGTGCTGCCGGGTGCAATTGATGTTCATGTTCATTTCCGCGACCCCGGGATGACAAAAAAAGAAAACTGGTACACAGGCTCATGCGCGGCGGCGGCGGGCGGCGTTACCACAGTAATAGACCATCCCAACACGATTCCCCCCACGATTGACGCCGATTCTTTCAAGAAAAAGAAAAAAGAAGCGAAAAAATCCATAATCGATTACGGTATCAATGCCGGCGTAACTGCCAATCTTGAATCCCTGAAAAGCCTCTGGGAACTCGGAGCCACAGCCTTCGGGGAGATTTTCATGGCAGAATCGACAGGTTCCCTGAATGTGAACGACAGGATACTGAAAGAAGCCCTCCCGCTGATTGGAAAACTGGGCGCAGTTGCATGTATCCATGCAGAGGATGAGGAGACAAGAAATAAATATGTTCATTTACTGAAGGGGAACCTTGCGCCTGAATCATACTCAAAATCGCGCCCCCCGTTATCTGAAAAAATAGCAGTGGAAAAAGCGATAAAGTTCGGCGGGGATACAAAACTTCATTTCTGCCACATAAGCGCCCATGAAAGCCTTGAAACCATAAGAAAAGCAAAAGCTGAAAATAGAAACATTACGTGCGAAGTGGCGCCGCATCACCTGTTCCTGACCGCAAAGGATTACAGGCGGCTGGGGACGCTCGGGAAAATGAACCCGCCGCTTCGTGATTACCATTCGCAGCAAAGCCTGTGGAAAGGCCTGAATGACGGCGCTATCGATATTGTGGCCTCAGACCATGCGCCGCATCTTGAAGCTGAGAAAATGACAGATATCTGGTCTGCGCCTGCAGGCGTACCGGGCGTTGAAACGATGATGCCCCTTCTACTGATGGCGGTTAAACGTAACCTCCTCACCCTGAAACGAGCAATCGAGGTCACAAGCCAGAACCCTGCACGGATTTTTAATCTCAGGAAAGGGGTTCTTGCTCCGGGCTATGACGCCGACTTTTTGATTGTGGGTGAAATGCGGGAAATCCGGAAAGAGAAAATGCATAGCAGGGCAGGATGGACTCCATTTGGCGGTATGGATGGAATATTCCCGAAAATGACCATTTCAAGAGGGGAAGTAGTTTCGGAAGACGGTGAAATTATCGGAAAAAGAGGGCGTGGCAGGTTTATTCCGGGGCAGGGGTTAGTTATCAAAAGTGAAAACGGCGAGTGAAAAAGGTAATATACTGTAGACCATAATATTAGATTGGATATAATTGCAACCAGAAAATAATTTAAGGGAGGGCTTTAAAGGTTTAAGAAGATAGCCCTTGTCACCGACGACTTCCCGGTATATCACTCAATCATCGAGGAGGCGCGTGGCCGTAAACTGGATTTGCTTGTTCTCAATCCCGGACATCCAATTCCGACGCATGTTGGCGTGGTCATTACCACGGAAAAAGAGTCTGAACAAATTATTTTTGACCGCGATAAGATAATATTCGCAGATGGTAGGCCTCATGCCGCTCTTGATAAAGCCCATTACATGTTATTCGGCGAGGATATTGAACAGATAATAATAGGTATTGACCCCGGGAAATATCCTGGTGTTGCAGTTCTTGGAAACAATAAAACGGTTTCTGTGCATCATGTTTCCGTGGGTGAAGTCTGCCCTCTCGTAAAACGGATTATGCGGGAATACGGGAATAAAAAAATCATTGTCAGGATAGGACATGGGGCAAGGCTCATACGGTCGCAATTGATTAACGGGCTCCTTGACCTCGGCCTTCCAGTGGAAATGGTTGATGAGACTGGAACGACGCCGCATCTTGGAAAAGGTGTGCACGGCCAGGTAATCTCGGATATCATAGCAGCAATAAATATCGCCAGGCTTCCGGGGAAAAATGTAGGGAAACAATATATAGAGCCTTCGTTAGGCGAAGTCAGGGTTATCCAGGAATCAAGCCGGGAATACTCAAACGGGCGCCTGACAATCCCGCGGGTTCTGGCCAGAAGGGTTGCAAAAGGGGAATTGACACTGGATGAAGCCATGGAAAGGCATAACAATGATTAGTTTTTTAGATGCATAGAATGGGGTCACACCCAGTGTTTTTTGCCGGGAACCCGCTTTCTGGCTGACTTTGTGGAAATCCACGCCCCCGTAACCGCTATTAAAACAGCAATTCCGACCGTGCTGAATAAGAACTCCCGCCCGTTATTGAATATTGGCCAGCCAAGAGCTGCACTTATGACCAGGATATAAGTGCTGCCTGCCCAGAACAAAATTCCTCCCGCGAGTATAAAAAAAGGATGCGACCAGTACCTGCCGATTTTTTCTTTTGCAAGATAACGGTCAATTATATTTCCTGCATTTATCAGGACTCCTGCAAAGACATACCACCCTATCGAAGCATTGATAAAACCCATAAGAAGAATCAGATAACCAACCATTATCTCCTGGTTATAATAATCCCATACTTGAATTCCGCCACGTACGGTCCCGATCAAAGACAATATTATGGCTGCGAGATACATTACAAACGTAATTTTTCCGCCGTGGAGAGAGTTCATCATAGACGCCCTGAAACCATCCACGATATCATCAAGACCTGTGCCGCGGTAGAGCATATAAATCCCTATTGCAGCTGTTATAGCCATAACCGCAATTTCGGGACGGGCATAAACCAATGAAATAGCATAAATGAGAAATACGAGACCGATAGGCACGAAAAATGTATGCGAGATTTTGGGGTCGTTAAAGGCTTTTTTGATTATATAATATGTGCTTTCAAGGTTCTCATGCTGTTTTACGATTATCCTGTGAACGGCATCCACTTTTATCCTGGACTGGATGATGGGAAGCACGGATTCGTCTTCTGCACCGTCTGAAACAAGGATTGCGTTTTCGGGTTTTAACTGCAGAAGAATCCTGTCAAGCTGCTCTGAGATTTTCCTGTCAGAAACAACCCCGACTTTTTTGTCCCCTGCTATTGAAACTATCTCAATGCCATTATCTTCCGAATCCTTATTCTCCAGAATCAATCTGTCAAATAAATTTATCCCGCCGAAAATGGTATTGGTATCAGAATCTTCCGGGTCTTTGGAAGCCAGTTTTACGGCAGCATCGATATTGGCGGCGCGGCCTATTATCGGGCTTGGAACACCCGCTTTCTCCCCGAGATCGTTATCTCTGTCAATACATATAATAATTGTATGCATTTGTAAACACTAATATTCATGTTTATATAAATAACATTCGCACCTATTTTACAAATACATGCCACCACTCAATCGCTTCTATCGAAAGATATACTATCCCGATGCTTTTTATCAACTTTGCTGCCGAAATTACTATCAAGAATCTTTTTAATTCATAGTTTTCTCTTCCGGCCACCATCGGGGCGAGATCACCTACAAAAGGAATCCATGGGGAAACCAGAAGGTAAAGAGCTCCGTATTTACGAAAATGCAACTGTATCTGCCTTTCTTTTTGCATGCTATGGAACATGACTATTTTTCGAAGACCGTACATTCCTACAAGATACCCAATAAATGCGCCTAATATCGATCCTATTACCAATGTTATTAATATTATTTCGGAGTTTTCTCCTATTTTAAGTAATGTAAAAATTACCGGTTCGGTTGGTATCGGGATTATGGATGAAATGAGGGCGATAAGGAAAAGACCCGGTAAACCGTAAGCTATGACTAATTCAGAGAATATCATTTATAAAGTTTAATTGTTTTTATAGTATAAATATAGTCATCAAAGTTTTATTTAGTATTCTCTTTTGCAGCCTGATTCTTTTTTTCCTCTTCAAGTTTCTTTTGCCATTCAATGAAATTGCAATGAGGGCATCCGATTTCCCAGGGGCGCTTTCCTTTATTCAGAATCTTTATAAAATACAGGCCATGTTCTTTACATTGTTTATCGGTCACCACAATCTGTCCGCTTTTGGGAAGCGGCAGCGTAAAATCGCATTTCGGATAACCTGAGCATCCGATGAACCGCGAGCCTTTTTTGGATTTGCGGATTAAGAGGTCGGATGAACATTTCTGGCATACCCCTATAATCCTGTCCTCATATAGCCCGTTCCTTAAAGATTCTGAAATGAGTTCTTTATTTTTGGACATATCTTTAAACACTTCATCAAGCATGTCCCTGGATTCTTTAATAACGTAATCTTCAGTAATTTTACCTTCTGATATTTCATCCATATCATGTTCGAGCTTACTTGTCATTTCGGGTTTTGTGATGGTTTCAGCATACTTCTCAAGCGCTTCTATGACGGCAAAGGCTGTTTTTGTGGGCTGGAGGGGATTGCCGTGAACATAGGCTCTTCCGTAAAGTTTGGATATTATTTCATGGCGTGTTGATTTTGTCCCGAGTCCCAGGTCTTCCATAATCTTGATAAGATGACCCTGCCCGTATCTTGAAGGGGGCTGCGTCTCTTTCCCAACAAGGTTTACCTCCTTTACGTTCAGAGATTGCCCTTCTGAAAGCTTCGGCAATATCCTGTCTTCAGGCAAATTATACGAATAATACCATCTCCATCCGGGTTCCACCAGTCTTGCACCGTTTGCCCCGAACTCCTCGCCGCTTATGTCCACGGTCACAGCCATGGTCTCCCACAGCGTTTCTCCTGCAAACGTTGCAAAAAAACGTCTCACTATGAGTTCGTATATCTTCCATTCGTCCTCCTTCAGGTTGCTTCTCTTAACAGGTGTTGCGGGATGGATAGGCGGATGGTCGGTGGTTTCTTTTTTGCCCCTCGTAGGCGTGAGCTTTCCTCCAAGGAGTTTCTGTGCATATTCGCGAAATTCCGTGTTCAGGAACGATTCAATGATGCCCTTGGTGTCAAGAGTTTCGGGATAAACTGTATTATCCGTACGCGGGTATGAGATAAACCCGTTGACATACAAATATTCAGCTATTCTCATGGCGTTAGCAGGCGAGACCCCGCTTGCGCTTGCAGCCCTCAGGAATTCCGTCGTGTTAAAAGGCGTGGGTGGTTTTTCACTCCTTTTCCCGAGAACAATGCTTTTTACTGTCCCAACTTTGCCCAGTTTTGCCAGGATTGCTTCAGCTTCGGCTTTATCCAAAAATCTTCCTTTTTTGTGCTGGGCTTCAAATTCCCCGCCATTCACCAGCGTCGCGTAAAGCTCCCAGTAGGGCACAGCTACGAAGGCTTCCCGCTCTTTTTCCCGGTTCACTATGATTGCAAGCGTAGGTGACTGCACCCTGCCCACTGAAAGGAACTTATCACCGAGGCGCCCTGAACTTAAAGAAACAAACCGTGTGAGAACCGAACCCCACACAAGGTCTATTACCTGTCTGGATTCTCCGGCCGCGGCAAGGTTGAAATCAACTTTTGTAGGAGCTGCAAAGGCTTTTGTTATCTCCGCCGGCGTTATGGTGCTGTAATGCACGCGGTCAGCTGGAATATCAGGGTTTACTTTTTTAATTACATTCAAGGCTTCCACGCCGATTAGTTCGCCTTCCCTGTCGTAGTCAGTGGCAACGGTGAGATGTTTAGCAACTTTCCCGAGTTTTCGGAGTGCTGTGACTATATTAGCATGAGTGGGAGAGGTCAAAACGTCGGCCTGTATGAGTTCTTTCAAGTCGGTCTTTTGCCAGTTGTTATATTCTTTCGGGAAATCCACTTCCACGATATGCCCTGAAAGACCGATGACGGTCTTGCCGTCGAATTTATACGTATCAACACCGTTCACCCGCTCTCTTTCCGGCTTCTTTTCAGCAAGTATAGCCGCTATTCTCTTTGCAGTGTCGTGTTTCTCTGTTATGATTAAATGCATCGTACCTCAGAATCGTCTGGATTAGAATATACCTTGCTTAAATAGGTTTGGTTGGAAAATACGCAGATTAGGGGATACGAAATCTTTATACCATAGTAATATAATATATTGTATGTAAGTAAAATTTACACATGAAATAAACAATAAAAACAGGTGAAAATATGAACGCAAAAACAATTGTAGCAATAGCAGCCATCCTCGTTGTACTGGCAGCCGGATATGCAGTTGCAAAACCGGAGAGCGGCTTCTGGAACGGCATGATGGGTAGCTACGGACACGGATACGGAAATGGAATGATGGGAAACGGAAGAATGATGAGCGGCTATGGAGGAATGATGGGTAATGGCGGCATGATGGGCTATGGGAGCAATTACGTCAGTGGTATGATGGGTAGCGGAAACGGCGCCGGTTACTGCGGCGCTGCTTACGACGACATAAATGAAAATGCCACTCAATAAACTTCCGGTATCATCCCTTTTATTTT
>JBGPUU010000067.1:0-14050 GCA_041491305.1 Candidatus Methanoperedens sp. | reverse complement strand
TAAGCTTTGCAAGTCGCTCGGGATTACGGCGATGCGTACGGATGAGCTTATTCTGGCATTGAGAGAGAAGGGTTTTCGGGCTTCACGCACGCATTTTTCAGGGATTTCTTTTAAGACGGATGCGGGGATGGAGGAGATTAAGGGGGTTGTGAGGGAGCTGGCTGGGAGAAGTAAACTAGAAAGGAGTTCACTAACAAAATAGCCCCATCACAAATTTTCTGCCTGTAATCTTTTATAAACTTTTTTCAACATATAATCCTTTACCACATCGGCAACTACTTTATCATCCATAATTTTTACAAAAATATCCTTGTTTTGTTCCATTCTGTCTATCAATTTGTTTATGAAAACATCCTGGAATCCATATTTAAAATTATCAATTGTATTGGTTTTGGCTTGTTTTGATAATGTTTCATCTGCAACAAGTTCTTCTTCGATCTGATCAAAGAAAAGTTTATCCGCATCAGTGATCGGTTTTCCAAATCTCTCGTTGAATACATTTATGATTTCAGAAAGTGTGGCAAATTCCTCTTTTTCCTTTTTTGTGCCCACTTCCGATGCAGGTTTCAGTCCATATTCCCCGCCTTTTTCAAGAAGAATACTTCCTTCACTGATTTTCGCAAGCCTGTAATATTCAAGAGCAACTTCATCATTCAATTTAAATTTCTCTGATATTCCTTTTTTGGGAAGCTTATTGAGCAGCAAACGCCCGTAAGCGTAAAATTTCTCAAGCTCAGCATCCTGGAAAGGCATTATTTGTGCGAGGAATGAGTAAAGCCGCAAATAAACCGTTAAGGTATGCTTGAAATCTTCCCTGACTTCCTCTTTTCCTATGGCTTTGTAGCGGTCAACCGCTGGGTCAATGTAAGCATTTAATCGAGCAGAACCCGTGTCGGTGCGAGAGCCGCTTTTCTTGAAAAATACATTGCAAAAAGCATCAATTTCCGATTTCCACAATACTTGTGTTCCTTCCAATTTCGCTTTCAAATCATAAAGCTGGTTCGGGTCTGTGCTTTCAGTGAGAGTTGTTTGCTCATAATAAGGCTGGAAGGAGTCTAAAATTTCCTGCGTATCATTGACGAAATCCAGAATAAAGGTATCTTCCTTTCCCGGATAGATTCTATTTAAACGTGAAAGTGTTTGAACCGCTTTTACGCCTGATAGTTTTTTATCAACATACATTGTGTGAAGCAATGGCTGGTCAAATCCAGTCTGGTATTTGTCCGCAACCAATAGTAGCTGGTATTCGATTGTATTGAATTTATCCGGGAGTTCTTTTTCACCGAAACCATTTATGTCGGATTCCTTATGGAGAATGCCAAATTCGTCTTTAAAAGCTGAAAAAGCGACAAGTGTTTTTATCTCATTATATCCTTTTTCTTTTAAATACCTGTCAAATTCCTGTTTATAACGGACAACATGAGGGCGTGAGGCTGTAACCACTATTGCCTTGGCTTTTCCCCCGATTTTCTTCATTGTGACCTGGCGGAAATGCTCAACGATGATTTCTGTTTTTTGAGCCAGGTTATGCGGGTGAAGCGACACGAACCTTGCAATGGCTCTGCTCGCTTTTTTCTTATTTATTTTGGGGTCATCTTCAATCTGCTTGGATAGTTTGAAAAAGGTTTTGTATGTGGTGTAATTTTTTAATACATCCATAATAAAACCCTCTTCAATCGCCTGGCGCATTGAATAAAGATGGAATGGAACCGGCTTACCCGCACCGTCTTTTTCGCCGAATACTTCCAATGTTCTTGCTTTTGGCGTAGCTGTAAATGCAAAGAAACTCAAATTCCTGTGCGGTCCTCTTGATAACATTGGGTGAGAACTTCTTTAAGCTTTCTTGCAGCTTCCCCGCTCTGGGAGCTGTGCGCTTCGTCCACGATAACCGCATAATTCCTGGCTGAAATCTCTTTGATTTTATCCAGAACAAAAGGGAACTTCTGCAAAGTGGTTATGATGATATTAGTTCCTGACTTGAGAGATTCTGCGAGCTGGTTGGAATCCTTATCGATTTTCTGGACAACACCCTGCTTGTGCTCGAATTGATAGATAGTATTCTGTAACTGCTGGTCCAAAACCAGCCTGTCAGTAACAACAATTACGGAATCGAACACTCTTTTATCAGTTTCATCATGCAGGCTTGATAAACGGTAGGCGAGCCATGCAATGGAATTGCTCTTGCCGCTGCCTGCCGAGTGCTCTATCAGGTAATTTTTTCCGGGTCCATTTATCCTTGCATCGTCTTCCAGCTTCCTGACGACATCCAACTGATGGTAGCGCGGGAAAAGCATGCTTTCCTGCTTGAAGATTTTCCCGTCGAATTTGTATTCTTCCACCTGCAGATGCAGGAAACGACCCAGAATATCCATCCAGCTATCTTTTTCCCAGATATATTCCCACAGATAAGATGTTTTATAACCATCAGGATTCGGCGGATTGCCAGCGCCCCTGTCATAACCGAGATTGAAGGGAAGGTATTTTGTTCTTGCCCCTTCAAGTTTCGTGGTCATGTATATTTCATCAGGGTCAACCGCAAAGTGAACCATAGCTCTTTTCTTGAACTGGAAAAGCAGTTCTTTGGGGTCCCTGTCATCAATAAATTGTTCCTTTGCATTGCTTACATCCTGTCCCGTAAATGGATTTTTCAGCTCGACTGTCGCCACGGGCAGACCATTAAGACCGAGCGCCATATCAACGGATTTTTCACTCTTCTGGCTGTATTTTAACTGCCTTGTAACGGTTAACCTGTTAAGTTTGTAAAGCCTCTCTGATTCGGGATTCAAGCCGCTTGCTGGTTTGAAATACGCCATCTTGTAACGAACACCGAAATCAATGAAACCATTTCTCAAAACATCCAGGGCGCCCCTGTTATCAAGTTCTTTTGTGAGGCGCTGCAAAAGTTTGGATTCGATACCTGCGCCATGTACTGCAAGCGATTTTTCCCATGCTTCGGGCTGGCTTTCCTGCAAAAAAGCAAAAATCGTTTTTGTATCGAGAGCCAGTTCGCGGTTGAAATCATCGGGATTTCCTTTCAGATATCCGCCTTTTTGGAGCAGGCTGCTTTCGATGGCTTCTTCAAAGGCTTTTTCGGTGTGTATTGGTGCTGGAATTGTTTCACGACCTCAAGATTATCATAAATTTATCTATTATCTGTTTTCCGTAATTCTGACAGTAGTTTCTGTAACAACAATAAAATGTCCAGGCAGGGATTTTTCGTATTTTTCAAGCAGGCGCTTTAGTACAGCTATTTTGTTTGCCCCTCGCTCATCTTCAAGACGCAAAAGTATCACACCCGCATGTGGCTTTTTCTCTCGAAAAACAAGCTCACCAAAGTCTTTATCATTTGTGATCAATATGCGATTTTGCTCGTTGGATTTTTGGAGAACCTCTATGTCATCCGCTCCCTTCATTTCATCAAATACAGAAATCACATCATGATTTTGATGGCGCAACCATTGTGCAACCGCAGGTCCTGTGCATTCATCCACAAGGAACCGCATCTAACAAGCCTCTGCTGTCAAAGGCATAAATGTGGTGTTTTCAAGGGATTCTGTTGCAAAAAGCAAACAGGCTCTTATATCTTCCCTGGTTAATCCTTTGTATTCTTCAAGGATTTCCTCCACAGAAGCGCCATGCGCTAATAATCCCAGGATAAACTGCACCGTAAGTCTTGTTCCCCTGATTACAGGTTTCCCTGTCATAACATCGGGATTAAGAGTGATGCGTTCAAGCAATTTTTCCGCTTTCATGTTAGTTCACCTTTACTATTATTATCTCTTTAGTCATATTAAGACCATGGATTGTCTTATATAATGTATTTGAAAATCTGTCCTGATAATCATTCACCTCTAACATCGATTTTTCCTGTTACGACTTCTGAAATCAGGGCTGTGCGGTATTCGTGCAGGAGTTCTATTTCTTTTTCCATTTTGTCAACGGCATGGTATATTTTAGCTGTTCCTGATTCAATGAAATTAACTATTTCTTGTTGTACTTTGATTTCTTTTGGAAACCATATAACAATATTTGCTAAATCCGATGAATTAATTGCAGGATAGCTAACGCCTGTTGAAAGAGAATTAATTGCTTCAATGATTTTTTCGTTAATTATTATACAGTAAAGAAATTTTGAGTCTAACATTCCCTTTGAAGTTAATACGGCAAACCCTGTTGAAGCTATTAGATTATCAGCTTTATCTTCAATATAAGCAATTGCTTTTAGATAAGTCCTAACCGTTGAAACAATAGTATCTCCTTTTTTGACTATCCTTCTTGCCCTTGATGGAGCATCTTTAAATTTCATTAATTGTGGCGAATGAGTTAATCCTTCGATTGTTACATTTCCAATATCTATGTATTGAAACTCGTAGTCACTATTTGTATTCTCATTTAATGCGTATCTGTTAATTTCAGCCACATATTTCAACTTCTTCACTTCCCACTTCTCCGGCACCTCCCCCAGCCACCCCACGCCCGAATCCCTCATAGGCGCGCGCGGGTCAAGCCCCTTCGTGACCGCATGATTGATGACGGCGGCGCGCTCTTCTTTGAGGAGTTCTATCAGCTTTTGCTTTTTCTCGATAAGGGAGTCTATTTTCCGGGTGCGGTCGTCGAGGAAGCGGGCGATAAATTTTTGTGCATTTATAGGAGGCACAACGAATAGTGAGTTATCAATACCATACTTTCCAATACCAAATCGAGTGATACCATGAGCTTCAACCCTAAATTGATGATTTAGGCGAGGCGCACAAAGCGACCAAAACAGATAATGTCCCTGAATGTCCAAATGATTTGGCCGTACATGTGCGAGATGATAACCACAAATAACACCATTGAGGTCGGCAGGAACATACGCTGGAACTGCAATATCCTCCCAACTCTCCGAATCTTTTGTTATAATTACGTCTCCCTCTCTCAATGCAAATTTTTCAATTTGGTCAGGCGATGCCGT
The DNA here is from genome assembly GCA_041491305.1 of Candidatus Methanoperedens sp. Taxonomy (GTDB): domain Archaea; phylum Halobacteriota; class Methanosarcinia; order Methanosarcinales; family Methanoperedenaceae; genus Methanoperedens. Next base: position 9,096 of record JBGPUU010000067.1, on the reverse strand, counting down.
AGCTTCCATAAAATTGAGGTCGGGAGTTATGTAATCGTTATAATAAACATCCACATAATTACATAATTTAACAGAATCCTCACCTTCGTTTGTTTTCTTGTCGACATTGCTTAAGTTCACTTTCGCAATGTGCTTAAGTTTTTGGACTTTCCACTCTTCCGGCACCTTCCCCAGCCATTCCACGCCCGAATCCTTATACGCAGGGTAGGGCTTCCAACCGCGGGCGGGCGCGCCGGCAATCCGGCTGGGTTCTGCGCTCAACGCGCCGCCTCCTGCGCTGCCGTTCCATTAATACCCGTCAACCGCAAAGGGCGCAAAGATTTTTGCTGTTGCGCTTTGCGTTCTTTGCGGTGAGTTATCGCCACAAATCTGCGTTCATCTGCGTTTATCTGCGGTTTGTTATAATTAAATTGTCCACTCGGTGCGTGGACAATCTCTTTATTAACATCTGCGGATTGGTTCACCCCGACACCCCCGCCATCCCACAACCAAATCCTTACACACAGGCTTCATCACTCTATCGCCTTTCTCAATAATCCATCAGTCTCTTTCTCCAAAGCCAGAATATCCGCCCTTATCTCAGCAAGACTCCTCAACGGCTTATATTTATAGAAATACTTCGTAAAGTTAATCTCATACCCCTTCTTTGTTTTGCTCTCATCTATCCAGGCATCAGGCACATGAGGCAATACCTCCCTCTCAAAATAGGTCTTGATATCCTCTTTGAGCGGCACTCTCTCGCTATCCCTTAAATCAGCATCAGGTTTGGGCTTACCCTTGCTATCCTTCACAATATTACCGCTCCCATCTTTCAAAGGTCGCTCAACTGTAATTTGCCAGTATCCAAAATCTTCATTATCAAAAATCTTCGAAAACTCGTTCTCCTTAAAATCGCCATAGGTTTTAGTGATTGTTCCAATATGACTTTCGCCAATCTCATTACGTTTATTACCCAGGCTTCGTGACATTTTATTGAAAAACCCGATTGCGTTTATCAACTGGATTTTTCCTTTTCTCGTTTTGGCTTTCCGGTTAGTTACTATAAAGATGTAAGTGAAAATACCCGTATTGTAGAACAACTGCTCAGGCATTGCAACAATGGCTTCAAGCATATCATTTTCAATAATCCATTTTCGGATGTCGCTTTCTCCGCTTCCGGCGCCGCCGGTAAACAAAGGCGACCCGTTAAAAACAATCCCGATACGAGAGCCGCCGTTTGCGGGTTTCATCTTGGAAATCATGTGCAGCAAAAACAAAAATGAGCCGTCGCTTATCCTCGGCAGTCCGGCGCCGAAACGCCCTGCAAAGCCTCTTTTCTCATGTTCATCTTTGACCTGCTTTTCAACTTTCTTCCACTCAACGCCAAATGGCGGATTGGAGAGCATATAATCGAACTTCTCGTTCTCTAAACCATCATTGGTAAATGAATTTCCGAATTTAATGTTAGAAGCGTTCTGCCCTTTGATGAGCATATCTGATTTACAGATTGCATAAGATTCAGGATTAACTTCCTGCCCGAATACTTCCAGCCTGGCATCAGGATTAAGCTCACGCAGGTATTCTTCCGCGATTGATAGCATGCCTCCTGTCCCGCTGGCAGGGTCATACAGTGTTCTTACAATACCCTCTTTAGTTAAGATTTCCCTATCATTCACGAAAAGCAGATTGACCATCAATCGGATAACTTCTCTTGGTGTAAAGTGCTCTCCTGCCGTTTCATTGGATAACTCGGAAAACCTCCTGATAAGTTCTTCAAAGATGTATCCCATTTCCAGATTGCTTACTTTATTGGGATGAAGGTCAATTTCACCAAACCGTTTGACAATCATATAAAGCAAGTCTGCTTCATCCAGTTTCGCGATCTGCTCGGTGAAACTGAAATAATCAATAATTTCCCTTGCGCTTGCAGAAAAACCATTGATGTAATTATTCAGGTTGGCAGCAATATTATTCGGGTCTGCTTTTAATTTCTCAAAGTCGAATTTGCTTTTATTGTGGAAGTTGAAACCTGCAATGTTATTAAGAACAGGGTCTATGTTCTGGATATTCATATTGGCAATTTTAGGTAAATAATCCAGGACTTTTTGTTTTGTTGGTTCCAACACACAATCGAGCCGCCTTAAAACAGTAAGTGGCAGTATTACTTTCCCATAGTCGGATTGCTTGTAATCCCCTCGTAAAAGGTCAGCAATTTCCCAGATAAAATTAGCATTCTCCTTGACATTTACCATTTTTTATCGACTCACCATTTCGTTTTTAAACCCACTTTATACTATTTAGTTCTATTTTTCCCAAAAACCAATGAAAAAATACCATAAATTAAAATAACAATCCATCCAATTAAGCCACAGAAACCATGGCTCCTGTAAAACTCACAGACACAACCCTCCGCGACGCCCACCAATCCCTCATCGCCACCCGCATGAGAACACGGCACATGCTTCCCATTGCAGAAAAAATGGACGAGGCAGGCTTCTTCTCGCTTGAAGTATGGGGCGGCGCGACATTTGATTCTTCGATACGCTATTTGAACGAAGACCCGTGGGACAGGCTCAGGGCGCTTAAAAAGATCATCAGGAAAACCCCGCTCCAGATGCTCCTTCGCGGCCAGAACCTCGTGGGTTACAGGCATTATTCCGATGACATTGTTGTAAAATTCGTAGAACATGCAGCCGAATCAGGCATTGATATTTTCAGGATTTTCGATGCCGTGAACGATATCAGGAACATGGAAGTATCGATTAAAACCGCAAAGCGCACGGGAGCGCATGTGCAGGGTACTGTGTGTTATACGGTAAGCCCGGTTCACCCGATTCCGCTGTATGTCAAAATGGCAAAAGAACTTGAGGAAATGGGCTGCGATTCACTATGCATCAAGGATATGGCGGGTCTCATCTCCCCGCAGAACGCCTTTGACCTTGTGAGCGCCCTGAAAGAAGAAATAAGCATTCCGATTGACCTGCACTCCCACTGCACAAGCGGGATGGCTCCCATGAGCTACATGTTTGCGTGCCAGGCAGGGGTTGACATTCTTGATACGGCTTTCTCGCCTTTTGCCTGGGGCACATCGCAGCCGCCAACGGAAACGACTGTAGCAGCGCTGCGCGGGACGCCCTATGATACAGGACTTGACCTGCTTCTTCTCACTGAGATAAAGAAATACTTCGAAGAATTAAAGGAAAAATATCGCGGCATCCTTGACCCTATATCGGAAAGGATAGATACGGATGTGTTGAAATACCAGATTCCGGGGGGTATGCTTTCCAATCTCGTATCGCAATTAAAAGAGCAGAATGCGCTTGACAAATATGAGGCTGTCCTTGCCGAGATGCCGCGGGTGCGTGAAGAACTGGGTTATCCGCCGCTTGTTACGCCCACGAGCCAGATAGTAGGCACGCAGGCGGTGCTTAACGTACTGATGGGTGAGCGCTACAAAGTAGTGCCGAAAGAAGTAAAGGATTACGTTAAGGGTTTATACGGGCGCACACCTGCACCGATAAGCAGGGAGATAATCATTAAAATACTCGGGGATGAAAAACCCATTACGTGCAGGCCAGCCGACCTTTTGCCTCCCGAACTTGACAGGGTCACAAAAGAGGCGCAAGCTCTCGGAATTGTCAAAAAACCCGAGGATATCCTGACGTATGCGCTGTATCCGGCGATAGCCCCGAAATTCCTGCGCGGGGAAGCCAAGGAAGAAACACTTGAAGCTCCAAAGCCTAATAACGGGAAAGCTGCGCCCCTGCCAACCGAGTTCAAAGTGGAAGTTGACGGCGATTTATTCAATGTTAAAATCGTGTCCGCCGGCGGCAACATGTCAGTTCGCCCCGCAGAAGCGGCGGAAAGGCCAAAAACAGTGGATGGCGCAGTTACAGCGAGCATGCAGGGGATGGTGCTGAAGATAAAAGTCAAAAAAGGCGATTCTGTGACTAAGGGTGATGTCGTGATGGTTCTTGAAGCTATGAAGATGGAAAACAATATCCATGCGCCACATGCGGGTGCGGTGAAAGATATATTAGTTAAAGAAGGCAGCACGGTGAGCGCAGGGGATGTTTTGTTCGTAATCGGGTGAGATATGTTCAGGAAAGTGTTGATAGCAAACCGCGGTGAAATCGCAATCCGTGTCATGCGTGCGTGCAGGGAACTTGACGTTAAAACTGTTGCGGTTTACAGCGAAGTTGATAAGAACGCCCTGTTTGCAAAGTATGCGGATGAAGCCTATCCCATAGGTCCAGCCCCTGCAATCCAGAGCTACCTGAACATGGACGCCATTCTCGATGTTGCCCATAAAACAGGAGCGGAAGCGATTCATCCCGGCTACGGCTTCCTCGCCGAGAATCCCAAATTTGCAGGGCGCTGCGAAAAAGAAGGAATCAAATTCATAGGCCCTTCAAGTCATGCCATTGAAAGCGTGGGGAGCAAAATTGAGGCCAAGAAAACCATGAGAGCGGCTGGAATCCCGGTCATACCCGGAAGCGAGAATGGTATCGATAACGTGGATTCGGCAGTGGAAGTTGCAGAAAAGATAGGTTATCCCGTTATCGTGAAAGCTTCGGCAGGCGGCGGCGGCATAGGGATGAAGGTTGTGCGGAAAACAAGCGAGCTTCAGGAAACCCTCGAATCAACAAGGAGAGTGGCAAAATCATCGTTCGGTGACGCCACGGTATTCATTGAAAAATACCTCGAAGAACCGCGCCATATAGAATTCCAGATACTTGCGGATTCATACGGGAATATCATCCACGTTGGAGACCGCGAATGTTCCATCCAGCGAAGGCACCAGAAACTCATCGAAGAATCACCTTCCCCTATAATGACACCGGAATTGAGAAAAAGGATGGGCGACGATGCTGTAAAAGCCGCCGCAGCGATTAATTATACCAATGCTGGCACCATCGAATTCCTTTATTCAAAAGGTGACTATTATTTCCTTGAAATGAACACACGCCTGCAGGTTGAACATCCTATAACCGAGGTTGTAACCGGAGTGGATCTTGCCAAGGAACAGTTAAGGATAGCATCGGGTGAGGAGTTAAGCTATAAACAGAAGGATATCCACCAGATTGGCTGGGCTATAGAATGCCGCCTCAATGCTGAAGACCCGCTTAACAACTTTACGCCGGCGCCAGGGAAACTTCGAAGATACCGCTCATCAGGAGGCCCGGGCGTGAGGGTGGACAGCGGCGTGCATACAGGATTCACCATAACGCCTTTCTACGATTCGCTTATCTCAAAACTCACGGTATGGGGCAGGGACAGGAATGAAGCCATTGCCCGGATGAAACGCGCCCTTTACGAATATATCATTGTCGGGGTAACTACAAATATATCTTTCCACAAAGCCGTTATGAATAACGAATATTTCAAGCGCGGTGAACTGACCACACATTTCATAGAAGATCACAATATCATCGCAGAGGTTGAAAAAATCGTGGCTTCTGAAAAAGAAAAAGGCGCAACTCTGGCTTCGGCTCTTGGAGCTGATGATAAGAAAGTAGCTGCAATTACGGTTGCTGTCGGTGCATATATACAGAATGCAAAGGCGGGTGGTGGAAAATGAAAAACTTTATGAAAGTTTTATCAAAAGAAGGGGTATGGTGCGCCATACCCCTATACGTCATAAAGGGGCGTGACCCTTTATGAATATTAATATAAAAGATAAAATTCTTGAAAAACTCATCATGAGTGAGGGAAAGCCCATTTCAGGTGAGGAACTCGCTCATGAGCTTTCAGTATCGAGGTCGGCTGTCTGGAAGCATATCAAGGCATTAAGGGATGAAGGGTATTCGATTGACTCTTCAACAAATATCGGATACAGCCTGACCAAATCTCCGGACGCATTAACTCCAGGCAGTATCATGGCAGGACTAAAGACGAATATTATCGGGAAAAACATACAATATTTTAAGGAAACCGAAAGCACGAATATAATCGCCCGTGAAATGGCAGGCTCGGTCGAAGAGGGAACTGTTGTGATAGCCGAATCCCAGACTGGCGGAAAGGGGCGTCTCGGGCGGAAATGGCTCTCACCCGAAGGCGGTATATGGCTTTCTATCATCCTGAAACCCGGGATACAGCCGTTATACGCGCCGAGAATTACGCTTATGGCAGGCGTTTCTGCTGCAAAAACAATCCGAAGCCTGGGAATTCCTGCAAAAATAAAATGGCCTAACGACATTTTGATAAACGGGAAGAAAGTATGCGGCATCCTCACGGAGATTGAGGCGGAAATCGACATGATAAAATATTGTGTGGTTGGCATCGGAATAGATGCCAATGTCGATACAGAATCATTCCCGGAAGAAATCAGGGACAGTTCAACATCACTGAAAAAAGAGCTGGGGCGTGATATAAATCGTGTGGATTTCGTGCAGAAACTCTTGTCTGAATTCGATGCCCTTTATTTGAAATTCCGGAAAGATGAGTTCCCGTCCATACTTGAAGAATGGAGGACTATGTCCGCGACGATAGGTGAATGGGTAAAGATTACAACCCAGAGCAGGACAATATACGGTGAAGCGATAGGTGTGGACAATGAAGGCGCCCTGATTCTTGAAACCGATGAAGGAAAGCTTGAAAAAATAGTCGCAGGGAACTGCGAGCACCTGAGAAGACCTTAGAATATGGAATTTAAACACATTGCAGTTATCGCCGGACTGATTGTTTCAATACTTTTTGCCGGGTGTTTGTCTGAAAATGCTATTAATACCAAAAATACTGTCTTTGAGATCAAGCCAGGAGAGGTGACCATGAAGAACGGTGAAACAGGCTCGGTCATGATTAGAGTTACCAACAACGGGAAATCCACTATATATCCTGTTGCCCGGTTTAGCGTGAACTCAAGCGATAGCCATTTTGTTAATTTTACTCCTGAAAGTTATGATTTTGGCCCTTTGCGCCCGGATGAGGATTCCGGATTCAGGATAGTGGAAATAAGAGCAACACTTGCTGCTGGAACAGAAATTAAATATCCGGCAAAGGTTGAACTGGTTTATAATAATACAGTCATAGAAGGTAAAGAAATTATTATTACGGTCAAGGGGTAACTATGCACGACGAATTAAAAGCTGAACTTAAAAATCTTGAAACAAGTTACAATGGGAAAAATTTCATGGCAATCGTCAATAAAGTGAAAAAAGACAAATTTATTGATGACGAACTGCTCGGGCTTATAGAAAAAACAAGCAGGAAGAGATTTGGGGAAAAGGTGTCTTTTACGATAAATGTGACTCTGGGGAACTTGCTGGAGACGATTCTCACGATTGCAGCCATAATCCTGGCATTTCAGGCAACCTCAAACTGGATGCTGTATTTAAGCGCCCTTATTTTGATGGCCGCGCTTCACCCGCTTTCACATTATATCACAGGTGCAATATCCGGCATCAGGTTCACGCATTATTATCTCAACGGCCCGGCGCGGATTGAGCCGACGCTCAGGATAGATTATTCCTCATACCTGAAAGCAAAGGCATCTGGAAGGGCGGCAATGCACTTATCAGGCGTTATCGGGACTCTCGCGGCACCGGTGATTGTGGCTTTCATAGCTTTTTACAAAGGTGATAATACAGCATCGGTGAATCTCTTTTACCTTTTCATATTGCTTATTGTTTTTGAACTTTTGACTTCCACAAAGATAGGGGATTTGATGAAAGCGAAAAGGGAGTACGGCTACAGGTAACGTGGGTGTTGTAAATCAAAAAGCATAATAGCCACCGAGACACGGAGGTCACAGAGTCATTATTTCTCTGTGTTCTCTGCGCCTTCGTGGCTAATAATTTTCGTTAAACCAAACTATTTTACAGTCCTCAGGTAACCTTTATACCCTGAAAAACATTATTTCTTCAAAAAAGAATTTGAGGAACAGCTTATGAAACAGATACAGGTAACACTCACACCCGGTGAATCAAAAAGAATTATTGCAATGGGAGTAAAAAAACTCCCGGTTGTCCAGCAGGCATTGAAAAATGGAATAATCCTGATAGGTCTCGGCACCACAAATGCGTATGTGGCAGAAGAGCTTACGGGCAGGAAAATCGACCATTTAAGATACGCAGCAGGTTACATAAACGGGACTGCCGCAGTCGTGCCGCTGGAAAAACGGCTGCCCATGATTGCTTTGAAAAACGGGAAAGTTGTGAGCGCTGATAACATAATTAACGAAATGACATCCCAGGACGTTGTCATAAAAGGGGCAAACGCCATCGACCCGGACGGCATAGCAGGTGTAATGCTTGCAAATCCTATGGGCGGCACAACAGGAAACATAACAGGACCGGTCATGGCAAAAGGCATTAATCTTGTCATTCCGGTGGGTCTTGAAAAATCCATTCCATACTCAATAATTAAGATTTCAAGAAGAATCGGCATCCAGCGCTGTATAAAAGCAACGGGTCTTCCTGTGGGGATGGCACCTCTTGCTGGTATTGTCGTTACCGAAGTCGAGGCGCTCACACTTCTTGGCGCAGAGGATGTTTTCCCGATAGGAGCAGGTGGAGTTGAAGGCGGTGAAGGTTCCATAACCCTGTGCGTTATTGGTGAAAGAGCAGAGGAGATTTTTGAACTTGTCCAGAAGGTGAAGGAGAAAAAAGGAGAGCTATAATAACGTTAAAAATAGCAAAGTTGGCTAAAAAGGTAACTAAATCCCTCTGGAAACGTTAGTGTGGTTTCATCCACTACTATTATTTCATGATCATAACCTTCAAGTGTTTTTGAAACAGCACGTAAAAGATTTTCGACGTTTTCACTTTCATTTTATGTGGGTACTACGATTGAAATAACTACATAGATTTCTCCCCGGAAATAAGCTAATGCCCATTATTAAATAAATTTTGCTGTTTATATCGGCGAGGTAAACGCTATTTATGAAAAAAAATCAGCAGGTATTTATAGTCCAATTAGTATGACACTAAAATATTGGTGATTATATGGTCGGATGGTTTGAATTGAATAATATAGTTCTGGTTACGTTAGATAAAAAGAAACTTCCTGCTCGTCTTCTTACAGGGATTACTGTCTTATTTTTGATTATTGCCGGCTCTCCTTTTATTGAGATAGGAGTTAAGGGTGCAGATGCCGATTCAAATCCTTATGTCGGTC
>JBGPUU010000066.1:0-14069 GCA_041491305.1 Candidatus Methanoperedens sp. | reverse complement strand
TATCGGAACTGATATCAAGGTCATGGGAATGAGGAAGAACGATAAAATAACCCTCACAGTTGCATGCGCGATGATAGACAAACATGTGGACGACCAGGACCACTATTTTTCAATAAAAGAAGAACTTCGCAATAAAATATGCGACCTTGCTGCTGACTATACCGACCGCGAGGTAGAAGTCTTCGTCAATACAGGCGATGACGAAAAAACCGGCTCAGTATATCTCACAGTTACAGGCACCTCTGCTGAGATGGGCGACGACGGCTCTGTCGGGCGCGGGAACAGGTGTAACGGCCTGATTACCCCGAACCGGCCGATGAGTATGGAAGCCACAAGCGGGAAGAACCCCATAAACCACGTGGGCAAGCTGTACAACCTTCTTTCCAATCAGATAGCAAAGGATATCGCAGAGAACGTTTCTGGAATTGAGGACGTTTATATTCGCATCCTTTCGCAGATAGGTAAGCCCATTGACCAGCCGCTGATTGCAAGCGCCCAGGTGATACCTGAAGACGGCGCGAACATGAAGGTTATTAAATCGGAATCAGAAGCTATAATCGATAAATGGCTTGCGGATATCACCAAGATAACTGAAATGATCGCGAGAGGAGAGTTAGACACTTTCTAACTCTTTATTATTTATTTTTAATTATCGTTACATTCACGTTGCGGTTCCGCGGTCCGTCAAGTTCCACAAAGAATACACTCTGCCACGTTCCGAGGACAAGATGACCGTCTTCGATTGGTAATGTCGCGCTGTTGCCAAGCAGGGCCGCGCGCAGGTGTGAGTCTGCATTATTGTCTATCCGGTTATGGGCATAGCTCTTATTTTCCGGGATAAGCGTCTCCAACATTTCCAGTATATCCCCTCTGAGCCCGCGCTCGTTCTCGGTTATTATAATGCTGCTTGTGGTATGGCGCGTGGAGATGACGCAGATGCCGTCTTTTACACCGCTTTCTTTTACTATCGAGCGCACCCGGTCTGTTATGTCGATGAGTTCAGTACGGGCTGTGGTCTGGATATCCATTAGTTATCACCATGTTCTGTCAAATCTTAAGCACTTTAATATTCCGTTAATTTATGAGTTTTCCACCACCTGTAACTATGAGATAAAGACCGATAGCTAATGCAGCATCAACTTCTATTGCTAAACCGGTGCCTGCGCCCACAGCACATGGTATAATTAATGTTACAGGTTGATTAACACTACATGCAAACAGCAAATATACGAATGGAAGACACAATATGAGCCCGATTATCCGTATGTGGATTTTTTTCATGGCTCATAGCACATCTAATTAAATGCAGTAAATTTGTCTTTGGACGCACTGCACAGGGGACATTTATCCGGCGCTTCTCCTTCCAAGGTATATCCGCAAACTTCGCAAACCTGGATTGGACCGAGTTTGGCGTCTTTTCCTGAATTAACCGACTCTATTGCTTTTTCATAAAGCTTCTTATGCATTTTTTCAGTGCCATAAGCCCATTCAAAACTTTTTTGCGCTCCTTTTTCTCCCTGGAATTTTGCCACTTCCAGATATACAGGATACATTTCCTCGATTTCAAACGTTTCGCCCGCGATTGACAGTTTAAGGTTTTTCCTGGAATCGCCGGGGCCAAAAGCTGCCATGCTGTTTGCGACAAATCCCCCGTCCAGGTGTTTTAACTCCCTGTAATGGTCTCCTGCGTGTATATATTCGGCATGGGCGATTGCACGGAATAAGCGGGCCACGTTAGTGAATGTTTCTTTTTCGGCCTGGTTTGCAAAATGCAAATATCTCATATGTGCCTGGCTTTCTCCTCCAAATGCATTAATGAGATGCTGTTCTGTCATTTTCTTCATTTTAAAAACTCCCATTAATAAACTCCTGTTATTGGTATTTAAATTTAACTTTCATCACACAGACGGATGCATTTCATTCTTTCTCGCCAATCCTTTCAATCGCCAGAGTCCCGAGGCGAGCAATGGTATCAAGCACAACCTTATTTTCAGGGGTAAGAATCTTCAGGGGAGCGTCAAAATGAAATCCCACAACACCTTTTACGGTATCTGCCGTTTTCATGGGAAGATAATACGCCCATGCTTCGGGTAGTGTGTCCGTACCCATACCTGCAGGTTCACCATTGAGCCAGACCCAGTTTGCAATGCCAAGTTCTTTCGGGTTTATCTGGAATCCGTCGGTAGATGCCCTGACCGAAACTTCTCCGTTTTCATGAAGGAAAATAGCCATGTCGCATGGAAAAATTTGCCTTGTATGACGGATCATCAGGTGTAAAACCTGATCAATACTCTGGGCAGTGACAAGGGCCTTGCTTAATTCATATAATGTTGTATTCCTGGACTCGCTTTGTTGAAGCTGATGCACCTTGTATTGAAGATTGGATGCAAGATTGCTTATTACAAAGGCAAAGGCAATAAACAACAGATATGATAAAAAATATCTGACATCTGAAACAGCAAAGGTGAAATACGGTTCAATAAACAAAAAATCAAAAATGAGAACACTTAAGACCGCTGCAAAAATAGACGGGCCGCGTCCCAGGAAAATAGCGATGATTACAACAGGCAGGAGCATTAAGAATAGTAAGTTAATCGGACCAAGAATATCTCTTAAAAGAAAACCGAATAAAGAACCAAGAATAACAGCAACTGCGCCTATGACATAATTTAGCGGGCTGGTTATACCTATTTTTTTCCCGGGTAAAGGTCGTTCGCCCTTGCCTGCAAAAAGGAAAACATCAATGTCTTTTGTACGTACCATAATCTGTCGGGCAAGAGACGGAAACAATCCAAATCGTCTGGGTTTGCCCATTACGATCTTGGTCACATTATGGCTCTGTGCATAGCGGGCTATCTCCTCGGCAACATCATCCCCTTTGATCCAGACGACACGCGCACCCAGCTTTTCAGCAAGATCCATGGCATTTTTAAGCCATTCCTGTTCTTTATCTGAAGCTTGCGCATGTTTGGCAGTTTCTACATAGAGTGCAACCCATTCTGCGTTCATTTCAGAGGCCAGGCGAAAGGCTGAGCGGACCAGCTGCTCGGCATAAGGACTGGCTAATACGCCTACAAGAATACGCTCAGTAGCAGACCAGGGGCCGCCAATTGCATTTGCCCTCATGTACTGGAGCATTTTTTCATCTACGCTGCCTGCTACAAGCCGAAGCGACATTTCACGAAGTGCAAGTAAATTCCCGGGCTGAAAGAAATTCTTGACAGCATTTTCTGCCATATCCTTTGCATAAACCTTTCCTTCTTTCAATCTTTTGAGCAGCTCCTCAAAAGGAAGGTCTACAAGCTTGATCTCATTAGCTAACTGGAAAAAAGTGTCCGGGATGGTTTCACTGACACGGACTCCTGTTATATGGAAGACGACGTCATTCAAACTTTCAAGGTGCTGCACATTCAGGGTTGAATATACATCAATTCCTGCGTTCAGAAGCTCCTCTGCGTCCTGATAGCGCTTGGCATGGCGGGAATTCGGGGCATTCGTATGGGCTAACTCATCAACAAGGACAATTTTGGGCCTCCGCTTCAGAACACCATCCAGATTCATCTCCGCAAGCTGCATGCCTTTATATTCGGTAACAACGAGGGGAATAGTTTCCAGGCCTTCAAGGAGTGTTTCGGTCTCTGCCCTCCCGTGTGTTTCAGCGTAACCGACAACAACATCTATTCCTTCCTGTTTACGCATCCTGGCATCAGAGAGCATGGAATAGGTTTTCCCGACACCTGGTGCGGCGCCAAAATAAATGGTCAGTTTTCCGCGTTTTTTTGCGGCTTCTTCCTGCCTGGCAATTTCCAGAAGGGTTTCCGGTTCAGGTCTCTTATCTTCTGTATCTATCATTGAAATCTACTTCATACCATCAAGAGCAAGATTTAATTCTAAGACATTAATACGTTGCTCTCCCAAAAACCCGAACTGCCTTTCCTCAACGTGTTCAAGCACCAGTTTATTTAATGTTTCTTCGCTGAGATTGCGTGCTTTAGCAACACGAGGTATCTGTACAAGAGCGGATTGCATACTGATGTGAGGATCTAAACCACTTGCTGAAGCCTCCACAAGGTCTGAAGGTACCGGAGCCTGGATACCGGATGACTTCAGTAGCTCTGTTCTATTGGAAATTAGGTCTATCAAAACCTTATTCGTTGGTCCGAGATTTGAGCCTCCGGAAGCCAGGGGATTATATGGATAACCTGAAGTGGCTGATGGACGCGACCAGAAGTATTTCGGGTCTGAAAAAGGCTGCCCGATCAGGGCTGAACCTGTGAGATTGCCGCCGGAATCGTATAGGAGGCTTCCCCCTGCTTCTTTTGGGAAAAATAACTGCGCCAGTGCGGTTATTGCGACGGGGTAGATAACACCGACAAGCACCATCAGGATTGCAAAGAGTTTTAACGTAGTCTTTATGTTTTTCATTACCTGTCCTCCTTAGAGCCATTCAGAAAGTTAGGGTTTTGACCAAGAATCTAACTCCTTTTTACAAAATTCTTCAAAGCCATTATAATAAAAGCAAATTTTCGGGTTGCTGATTGCTTTTGAGAGAACTGAATGGTATCGCATCACAAAATCCTTCTTTGATTCTTCATCTTTCTTTGGGTCGTCATACTTCGTAACAACAAGAACCTCTTTTAGGTTTGAGTTTTTTCGTAAAGCATTTGAAATAAAAAATCTCATCTGCATATCAGCTTCTGGAAAAGAATAACCAATAAAACAAAGTTTTTCGCATGATTTGAGATAATCATACGCTTTCTTCCAAATAGAGTCTAACTTACTATAAGGCGTTCCTTCTGTTCTTGATCCTGTTTTAAGTTTTGATAAAGTGGGTGGAACTATAAATGGCATTAACTCAACATTAGTATGTTCTTTACATCTCATGTTATAGTATTTTGAGGATAGGACTTTAAATACTGGTCTATTGAAGTAATATAACTTATCGCACTTTTCACAGTAGCCCCAATTCAAAGATCCATGTAATTTAAAAATAGGAGGGGGAGAACCAGTTTGTTTTATCACATCGTAATTTGGTTCTATTGTCCCGTCATAATTTATAGGAGCCCTTTCTTCAAAAACTTTATCTTGGAGTTCCGTTATTGAACGTTCCAATAAGAAATCCCAATTAGTTGTAATAATTGCTTCTGCAAATCCACAATCGATAAGGCGTTTATATTCGTGGGTATTTAGCTTCTTTCTTAAATTATCGATTATGAGTCCAAGAAAGCCTTCTATGTCTTCAGCAGAAATAGTGTTATTATAGCCAAGTTGTTCATCCAATTCAATAGCTACGTAATAATCTTCTATATTATAATTATTAAATTTCTCTTCCCAATGATGTAGGACTCTCTGGACTAAGTCTCTCCCTTCCCATTGAGATATGTTATTTAAAACTTTATTCGCTTTTTCACGGAATTCATAGAAATTAGAAAAAGTTGGAATGCCACCTGAAGCAGAAGCTCCAGCACCTAAAAAATATACGTTCTTCGGTATCTCCAATTTGTTGGTACTGATAGTCATTTTCTCTTAGTAGCTATAACTACTCTCATTAATGTTTGTTACAACTTGTTCATATTACATAAACGCGCTTATTACAATATCAATGATTTTTATCCCTATAAACGGCGCTATTATTCCGCCTACTCCATAGACGAGCAGATTGTACATCAACAGCTTTTCAGCAGGCATCGGGCGGTATTTGACGCCTCTCAGTGCAAGGGGTATCAGCATAGGAATAATGATTGCATTAAAGATAACTGCCGACAGGATAGCGCTGTACGGGTTCGCAAGATGCATGATATTGAGAATATCCAGTTGGGGATAGATCGTGACCATTGCCGCCGGTATGATGGCAAAATATTTGGCAATGTCATTGGCAATGCTGAAAGTCGTTAGAGTCCCTCTTGTTATCAATATTTGCTTTCCAATCTCGACAATATCCATTAGTTTGGTCGGATTGCTGTCCAGGTCAATTATATTTGCCGCTTCCCTCGCAGGCTGTGTTCCTGTGTTCATTGCCACAGCCACATCCGCCTGCGCCAGTGCAGGTGCGTCGTTCGTGCCGTCCCCTGTCATTGCTACCATATGACCCTGCTGCTGGTTCTCACGAATTAAACGAAGCTTGTCCTCAGGTTTTGCCTCTGAAAGAAAATCATCCACGCCCGCTTCTGCTGCAATTGCCGCTGCTGTGAGATGGTTATCGCCTGTTATCATAACAGTCTTGATACCCATTTTCCGCAACTGCACAAATCGTTCACGGATACCGCCTTTTAGAATGTCCTTAAGATGTATTACGCCCAGGATTTGTGTATTATGACATACAACAAGAGGAGTTCCGCCTGATTTTGCGATACTTTCCACCTTCGGTTCAAGCTCAGGGGGTACATTTCCACCTTTCCTTTTGACATACTCCATGATTGCATCGGAAGCGCCTTTACGATACGATTGCCCGTCAATATCAACTCCGCTCATGCGTGTCTGGGCTGTAAACGGAATGGATTTCGAAGTTTGGGGAAGGGCCGTCAACCGCATCTGGTATTTATTTTTTGCAAGTACTACTATGCTTCTTCCTTCAGGAGTCTCATCAGTCAGGGATGCAAATAGTGCAGCATTGGTAAGTTCCTCCTCGGAATGGCCGATCACCGGAATAAATTCAACTGCCTGCCTGTCACCCAGGGTAATTGTTCCTGTCTTATCAAGGAGAAGGATATCTACATCTCCGGATGCTTCAATGGCTCTTCCCGAAAGGGCTATCACATTTTTCGAAAAGAGCCTGTCCATGCCCGCAATTCCAATAGCAGGCAGGAGCGCTGCAATTGTTGTCGGTGCCAGACAAACAAAAAGTGCAATAAGCACGGTAAGCGAAACCGGCATGCCCTGTCCCGCAGCCTGGATGCTGTATATGGATAATGAGCTGAAATTGACAACCACGAGCAGAAAGACCGCTGTTAACGATATCAGCAGTACTTCCAGAGCGATCTCGTTCGGGGTTTTACGGCGCTTTGCACCTTCAACCATGGCAATCATCCTGTCCAGGAATGCCTCTCCAGGATTCGCTGTTATGCGCACGATTATCTGGTTGGAAATGACTTTCGTCCCGCCTGTTACAGCACTCCGGTCTCCGCCTGATTCCCTGACAACCGGGGCTGATTCGCCTGTTACTGAGGATTCGTTCACGAGTGCTGCGCCTTCAACCACTTCACCGTCGCCGGGAATAATCCCGCCTGCTTCCACAAGAACGTAATCCCCTTTATGGAGATTTGCAGAAGAGATAAGCTCGTATTTTTCCTTTGACCTCGGATCGTTCAGCCTTTTTGCCATTACTTCAGTGCGTGTTTTACGAAGCGACTCGGCACGGGCTTTTCCCCTTCCTTCTGCAAGCGACTCTGCAAAGGTTGAAAATATCACCGTCAGCCAGAGCCACAAGGATATAGCTCCTGTAAACCAGGAAGGTTCGCCTGATTTAAAAAATAAGCCTGCGAGGAAACTGATAGTTGTAATAATGCTTCCGATTTCCACGAGGAACATGACAGGATTTCGCCAGATACTGAGTGGATTTAACTTTTTTAACGAGTCCAGTAATGCCTGGCGTAAGAGTTCAGGTTCAAATATCGTCGTTTCTTTTGTTTTAGTGCCATCCATATTATTGACCTGCATGCATGATCATATGCTCCACAATCGGCCCAAGCGACAGGGCAGGAAAGAACGTCAGGGCTCCAACTATCAGAATAACAAAGGCAAGCCATAAAACGAATAAAATCTGATGTGTCGGAAGCGTACCGATGCTCGGAGGGATGTATTTTTTCTTTGCAAGAGAACCTGCCATGGCAAGCGCTGCTATTGCCGGAACAAATCTGCCGATAAGCATTGCAATGGCTGTCACCAGATTATAAAAAAGAGTGTTGGCATTAAGTCCTGCAAATGCGCTGCCGTTGTTATTGGCTACCGAGGCAAAAGCATAGAGCACTTCACTTAACCCGTGGGGGCCGGGGTTTAAAATCGAGGAAACTCCCGCATATGTTACCAGTGCGATAGAAACAAAAACGAGTACAAGAATGCCTGAAGTGAGGACGATCAACACCGAAGTCCACATCTCAAAGACCTCTATTTTTTTGCCAAGATATTCCGGCGTCCTGCCTATCATGAGGCCTGCAATGAAAACCGCTATAATCGCAAAGGCAAGAATAGTGTAAAGCCCTGACCCTACACCGCCTGGAATAACTTCTCCCAACAATATAAGCAGCATCGTGACCATTCCACCAATGGGCGTTAATGAGTCATGCATTGCGTTCACAGCGCCAGTGGAAGTAGCTGTTGTACTGACGGCAAAGAGAACCGTGCTGCCGATCCCGAACCTGACCTCCTTGCCTTCCATATAAGAACCGTTGACACCAGGCTGCACAAGCGGGTTACCATTATACTCAGACCAGTACATCACCCCGAGGAATACTATGAACAGCATCATCATCGCTGCAAATAAAGCCCATCCCTGCCTGGTATTGCCTGCGAAGCGCCCGAATGTGTAAGTTAGAGAAAATGGGATAAGAAGGATAAGAAGTATTTCCAGGAAATTGGTTAACGGAGTAGGGTTTTCAAAAGGATGCGCTGAGTTTGCATTAAAAAAACCGCCGCCATTCGTCCCGAATTCTTTTATTGCTTCCTGGGATGCAACAGGTCCCATGGGGAGCATCTGGTTGCTGATACTTTGTCCGTCAGGTGTTTGAATGGGTTGGAGTAACGAACTATTCGTATATGGATCAAAATTCTGGATAACGCCCTGGGAGACCAGTAGCAGGGCTGCAATGATAGAAATGGGCAGGAGAATGTATAATACACTTTTAGTCATATCCTGCCAGAAGTTCCCAATGGTCTGGGAAGTATGCCTGGTAAAGCCGCGTATTAAGGCGAGAGCTATACACAAACCTGTAGCAGCAGAAAAAAAGTTCTGTACCGCCAGTCCTGACATCTGTGTGAGGTAACTTGCTGCCGATTCACCGCTATATGCTTGCCAGTTTGTATTTGTAACAAAGCTTACGGCTGTATTGAAGGCAAGAGGCAGGTCAAATCCTGGGAACCCCTGGGGATTGAGAGGGAGCATTCCCTGGAGCAGCAGTATCAGAAACAGGACGATTATTCCAAGACCGTTAAATAAGAGCAATGCCTTCGCATAATCTTTCCAGTCCATCTCTTCATCGTATTTTATGCATGCAGCTTTGTAAACCAGGTTCTCAAGAGGCACCAGGACGGGACTTAAAAAAGTACGCTTACCCTGGAATACATTCGTCATATAAGTCCCGAAAGGCTTGACAAGCAGGGTTAAAACTGTAAGTAAAAATAACACCCCGCCGATATCAAAAAAGATTTCCATGTCAGGCATAATGTTCTCCGCTTACAGCTAATAACTCCAACTTTGTTCTGCTAAGTCACTTTGAGTTCCTAATATGGCCACCAGTGATACGTATACTTTACTATATATATACTTAATTTAGAAATATCGCCTTGAATCTTTGAAGTGCAATAAACCATAAACGCTATATCGTTTGAATAATCATAAGCAGACTATTGCGCGGCTGTGGTCCAGAACGGCGAAAACCCAACGGTTCTCCAGACCGAAACCCTGCGGGTTCTCGACTCCGCGCCCACGTATTGCGAAGCAATACGTGTACACGCCCTCCAGAGGCGTGACTCGGGGTTCCTCGACTCCCATACAACACGCATGGCTGCGCCATGCGTGGACAAGCTTAAGGCTCAATAGGACTAAAAACAAGAAATCAACAAGACAAAACAATGCGGCTGTGGTCCAGCGGTTATGACAGGGGCTTCCCAACAACCTTTTAAAAGGTGGGAAACAGCCTCTAACCCGGGTTCGAATCCCGGCAGCCGCATATTTAGTTACTAATAATTCCAAAAACCAACAGATTTAATAAGTATATCGGGCATTTTACATCGATTTCGATGGTTTGAATTTAAAGTGATTATAATGAAAGACTATATTATTAAAGACATAAACCTTGCTGATGAGGGAAAGCAGAGAATCGAATGGGCGCGAAGGCACATGCCTGTGCTCCAAAAGATAAAAGAGCAGTTCGAAAAGGAAAAACCGCTAAAAGGCATAAATGTGGTAGCATGTCTTCATGTGACCGTTGAAACCGCCAATCTCATTTATACGATGAAAGCAGGAGGCGCAAATATCGCGCTTGCAGCTTCAAACCCGTTGAGCACGCAGGATGATGTGGCTGCGGCGCTTGCTTCGGAAGGGATAAAAACCTTTGCTATAAAAGGCGAGAATGAGAAGCAGTATTATGAATGCCTTGAAGAAGCGCTCAAGATAAAACCGCATGTCACCCTCGACGACGGCGCAGACACAATAGCGCTTGTGCATTCAAAACACAAGGAACTTATTAAAAACATAAAAGGCGGATGCGAGGAGACAACCACCGGTGTAATCAGGCTGCGGGCGATGGCTGCAGAAGGCGCGCTGAAATACCCTGTCATTGCAGTAAACGATGCCGAAACCAAGATGATGTTCGATAACCGCTATGGGACAGGACAGAGCACCATACACGGGATAATGAATGCAACAAACATCCTTTTTGCAGGGAAAACAATCGTGGTTGCTGGTTATGGCTGGTGCGGCAGGGGCGTGGCTTCGCGGGCCCGCGGGCTTGGCGGCAATGTCGTCGTGATAGAAGTCGAACCGAGAAAAGCCCTCGAAGCGGTCATGGATGGCTTCAGGGTGATGAACATGAAGGAAGCTGCAAAGGTTGGAGATATTTTCATAACAGTTACCGGCGACATCTCAGTCATAAGGAAAGAACATTTCCAGGTCATGAAAGACCAGGCTATTGTATGCAATTCAGGTCATTTCAACGTGGAAATAGATATACCGTCGCTGACAAAGATGTCAAAGAAAGTCAGCCAGATAAAAAATGACGTGCAGGAATTTGTCATGAAAGACAACCGGAGGATTTACCTTCTTGCCGAAGGGAGGCTTGTGAATCTTGCAAGCGCGTTCGGTCATCCGCCCGAGGTGATGGACATGAGCTTTGCAAACCAGGCTCTTGCAGTAAAATACATTGCTGAAAAAGGCAAAACGCTTGACGACCAGGTTTACAGGGTTCCTGCCGAAATCGATAGCAGAGTAGCTAAACTCAAGCTTGAGGCTATGGGCATCGAAATAGAAACGCTGACCAAAGAACAGGATAAATACCTCCATTCATGGGAAATGGGGACTTAAGATGCAGTTGCGAATAAAAGCAGTTGAAAATTATCTTAAAGGATTGTATGGCAGCGCCAGGGTTACAGCTATCAGCGAGCTTGGCGGGATTCCGGTAGAGGTCGAGGAAGGGATTAAAGGATTCGGCTACGGGAAACCGTATCTTATCGAGTTTGAATCAAACGGGAAAACGCAATCCGTCGTGCTTTCCTCAATGAGGGTGCAGAAGGGTTTCGGGCACGATCATTTTTCTGACAGGGCGGCAATTCTCATCTGGCAGAACTCGGTTTTTAAAACCCTCCCAAAACACGTAAAATCCCTTGACGTTGGCTTTTTCACGCACGAAGGAGAGCTTTCCTCGGCAGGCAAAGCGGAAGAATATTTCATTTTGATGGAAAAAATTGAAGGAAAAGAATATTTCCTTGACCTTGAAAGGATAAAAAAGGAAGGGAAACTCACACCGCTTGATAAGGAAAGAACAAAAGCCCTGTCCACGTATCTTTCGCAAATCCATGCAACTAAACACGATGACCGTGAACTTTACATACGCAAAATCAGGGATAATGTAGGGCACGGTGAATGCATCATGGGATTGCTGGATAGTTACCCGGATAACCTGGATTTTGTGAGCCAGGACGACCTTTGCGACATCGAGAAGAAATGCGTGGAATGGCGCTATAAAACAAAAGGAAAGACGCACCGCCTTTGCATGACGCACGGCGACTTTCATCCATGGAATATCATGTTCCGTGAAGGTAGCGATTTCACGGTGCTTGACCGGAGCCGCGGAGAATGGGGCGAAGCCGCAGACGATGTCTCATCTATAACGATGAATTATCTATTCTATTCCCTCCAGAAATACGGGAAACTTGCAGGACCGTTCCAGGAATTATACGAACTTTTTTTTAGTAATTATCTTGAAAAAACGAAGGATTTTGAATTATTGCGGGTTATCCAGCCGTTCTATGTATTCAGAAGCGTTGTGGTGGCAAGCCCGATATGGTATCCCAACCTTGACCCTGAAGTCCGGACAAAGATTTTCAACTTCATCCATAATATACTTGATATTGAAGAGTTTGATTACAAAAATGTGAATTCGTATTTGCAGGAATAAATAAAATGGCTTTTGCCGTATGGTTCACAGGTCTTCCCGGCAGCGGGAAAACAGCGATTGCGTCCCGTACTGCTGATATCCTCAAAACAAAAGGCATTGAAGTTAAAATACTCCAGCTTGATGAAATCCGCCGCGTCCTTACCCCTAACCCGAAATACACGGATGAAGAGCGGGATATTGTGTATGCGTCGCTTGCATACATGGCAAAACTCCTGACAGAATGCGGAACCAATGTTTTTATAGACGCCACCGCAAACAAAAGGAAATATCGTGATGCAGCCCGCAAAATAATCCCGCAGTTTGCCGAAGTGTTCATCCGGTGTCCGCTTTCGGTTTGCATGGAACGTGAGGCGCACAGGAAAGCCGCTTTTTCTCCAAAGGGAATATATAAACAATCGGCGCAAACCGGAGCCAATGTCCCTGGCGTGAATATCCCTTATGAAGAGCCCATGAACTCTCTTGTCATAATAGACAGCGACAAAATGAAATCGGATGAGAGCGCAAAAAAAGTGGCAGAAGCCATTGTCAGTTTTTCCGGAGTCGCACATGGAAATTGAAACGTTAATTGAAATAGGAATTGAAATTAGGGAAATAATCGGCTCGTTTATCAGGGATAACGCGGATTACGGGGAAATGGTTGCCAGACGCCCGAAGGATATCACGCGCAAAATGGATATGGCTGCTGAAATTGCGCTTGATAAGGCGCTTTTAGCGCGCGGGCTGTCGGCAAGAATAATATCAGAGGAGCTTGGAGACCGCATCGTGGGTAAGCACCCCGATTTCATGCTGGTTTTTGACCCAATTGACGGTTCTACCAATGCCACATGCGGCATTCCCTTTTTCTGCACATCGCTTGCTTATTCTGAAAAAACAGATATGGTCACGTTTGACGATATCAGCATGGCAGTTATTTGCGATATCAGTGGAAATACATACTGTGCCGAAAGTGGAAAGGGTGCTTTTTTAAACGGCAAGCCGGTTGGCGTAAAATTGCGCGGCGCCATGCCCAAGCCCGTAATATCCGTGTATTCATACGGCGTGCCCGACGTCCCTAATGGATTGATAGAACTTGAAAAATCAATAATTGTCAGGGCGCTTGGCAGCATTGCGCTTGATATGTGTTTTGTGGCTGACGGGACGCTTGACGGGATTATTGATACGCGGGGGCTTGTGAACGGTTATGATGTTATGGCATCTGCTTTGATATTAAAAGAGGCAGGGGGGTTTCTCACAAATCTTGAGGGAGGGAAACTGCCGGGTGACGTGAAGGCAAACGGGTTATATATAATTGGGACAAAAAACAAAGAACTTCATGATAAAATTGTTCGAATATTATCTCCAAAAACCAGATGAGATTAAAGTGTGTGAGATTTAATTACATACGTCTTGGCGTAATGCCGAGATATTGGCCACCGATTTCTGGATATGCTTTCTGACTCATAATCTTTCAAATAATATTTTAGCTTCCGCCTGTTATTGATTTTTACCACATATACCAAATTATTTAGAATGAGGAAATTTTATTGGGAAAAGATACTGCCCTCTCAGAAACCTTTATTACTAATGATGATAAACACTATATTAAAGGAAAACGGGTAATTCAATGACAAATATATTCTCGAACATCAGACTAACAAAAGAAAAAATCGCATTGTGGGGCCTTGCTTTAATTGCCTTGATCACCCTCAATCTTCCAAAAATGTGATTTGGGCTTGTTTTTGAAACTACTAAGATATTAGT
>JBGPUU010000065.1:0-14071 GCA_041491305.1 Candidatus Methanoperedens sp. | reverse complement strand
CCTTAATGCGCCGGTTCTTGTGGTCCAGCACATGCCGGCCGGATTTACAAAATCACTTGCCGAGCGTCTGGACGGCCAGTCCGGAATAAAGGTAAGGGAAGCCCGGGATGGGGATATCGTGAGACCCGGGATTGTCCTTATAGCGCCGGGCGATTACCATATGATTGTAACGCAGGAAGAAATAAACGGCAAAACAAAAGAAGTTATCGCGCTTAATAAGAGTGAAAAAGTCCAGGGCGTCAGGCCGTCTGTTGATGTTCTTCTCAATTCAGTTGCGTCGATTTACGGGTCAAACTCGGTCGGGGTTATACTTACGGGAATGGGCTCTGACGGTACGGATGGTATCAGGAGACTGAAATTGGCCGGCGGCAGGGTAATTGCCGAGGATGAATCCACATGCGTGGTCTACGGCATGCCAAGGTCTATTATAGAACAACATCTGGCAGATTATGTTTTACCAATTAATAAAATAGCGGAGAGCATAGCGCAAATTACATAAGAGGAATTTAAATGGATGACATGTCGGAATATAAGGAAATGTAT
Source organism: Candidatus Methanoperedens sp. (assembly GCA_041491305.1). GTDB lineage: Archaea > Halobacteriota > Methanosarcinia > Methanosarcinales > Methanoperedenaceae > Methanoperedens. Next base: position 13,528 of record JBGPUU010000065.1, on the reverse strand, counting down.
GCTGTTGAAGCCGCAGAACATCTCCAATCAATGAATGAGGCGCTTCTTAATCTTGAGAAAGACCCGGAAAACAGTGAAACGATTAATGTAATGTTCAGGGCTGCTCACACGCTAAAAGGCATGTCTGCAACTATGGGTTATACCAATATCAAGGAACTCACCCATGAAATGGAGAACCTGATGGATAGCGTAAGGAAAAATGAGGTGAAACTTGATAGTGCGGCTATCGATATACTTTTTGACGGTCTTGATAAGCTTGAAAAAATGACTGAAACCCCTGAAAATTGTTCGCAATTCGATATATCCGGCCTTATCCGGAAAATTTCATTACTGGCAAATAGGGAAGCTGAAGCAGGAACAATCGAGCAAATCGAATCCCCTGGAGCAGAAGCCGCAGATGTTACCAATGATAGCGATAAACACGATGATGCCGGACAGGAAAAAGTCGAAGACGGCTGCACAATTTTAGAAATTACTGTTACGCTTCACGAATCATGTGTTCTCAAATCTGCCCGTTCAACAGTCGTAATGAGGAATCTTTCAGAACTCGGGGAGATTATCGAAACGACACCTTCAATCAAGGAAATTGAAGACGAGAAGTTTGACAGGGAATTCAGGATTGTGGTTTCGACTAAAGAAGAGGCTGCAAAATTAGAAAAAAGTATAATGAATATTTCAGAGATTGCAAAAGTGGAAATTAAAGCACATGAAGGGACACAGGCAAAGGCAAAAGTTGAAGAAAAATCCTGTAATCCTGATAGCAACAAGACAGCAATAAAAAGCGTCCAGAGTGTCCGTGTAAGCATAGAACGCCTGGATTCGCTCATGAACCTTGTCGGGGAACTGATTATTAATAAAATACGATTGATGCAGCTTGCCACAGTTCATAAACTGGATGTCCTGGAAGAGACGCTTGCAAGTCTTAACCGTCTCACGAATGAATTGCAGGAAGAAATTATGGCATCCAGGATGGTGCCGATTGAACAGATATTCAACCGCTTCCCGAGGATGATAAGGGACCTTGCCAAAAAAGAGGGAAAAGAGATAGATTTGATTTTGGAGGGAGGCGATATTGAACTTGACCGTACCGTGCTGGATGAGATAGGAGACCCTCTTGTCCACATCCTGCGCAACTGCGTTGATCATGGTATCGAATCCCCGGAAAACAGGAAAGAGGCAGGTAAAAATCCCAGGGGAACTATCAGGTTGGTTGCAAGGCGTGAGAAGAATCATGTTGTCATTGAAGCCACGGATGACGGTAAAGGGATGGACCCGCAGAAATTCCGGGAAACTGCTGTCAGGAAAGGGTTTTTTACGCAGGAAGAGGCCGCAAAACTTTCAGATAATGAAGCAATCAACCTTTCATTCATGCCTGGCTTTAGCACTGCCGAGAAGGTAACGGATGTTTCAGGGCGCGGGGTTGGGATGGACGTTGTGAGAACCAAAATAGGGAGTATGGGCGGCTCGATAAAGCTTGAGTCTGCAAAAGGGGCAGGTACAAAAATCATTCTCAAATTGCCTTTAACTGTGGCAATCATACATTCCCTGATGATAAAGGTGGGCAAGGATGTTTATGCTGTGCCCATTGCCAATGTTGTAAGGGATTTGTCTATAAAGAAAGACCAGATAAAGACAATAAGGGGCGAGGAAGTCATAATGATACGGGGCGAAGTCCTGCCTATTGTCAGGCTTCACAAGCTTTTCGGAATTGATACTAACGGTTCGGAAGACCTTCTTGTCGTGGTCGTGGAACGCGGCGGAAGCAATGTCGGGCTTGTTGTAGACCAGGTCATCGGCCAGCAGGAAGTCATACTCAAGAACCTTGAAAATCATATTCTCAAAGGCGTCAGGGGATTTGCCGGGGCGACAATACTGGGGGACGGCAATGTTGCACTGATTCTTGATGTGGGGACACTGCTATGATGAATACTTCTGATATCGTGACACTGCACGAGGATGACAGGGAATTTTCAGAATTGAAAGTCATTATCAAAAGAAAAATCGGTTTTAATTGCGAACAATACAAGCAGGCGCATTTGAAAAGGAGACTGGCTGTCAGGCTCAGGGCAACCCGGTCAAAATCTTATAAAGAGTATGCAGAGATCCTTTTAAAAAGTCTGGCTGAAGAGAAACAATTGAAAGAGACTTTAACGGTCAACGTTACGGAATTATTCAGGAACCCTGAAACATACGAAGCGTTCCGTGCTGCGGCGCTTCCTGAATTGATCAAATCCAGAGGCGAAAGCCGGACCTTGAAAGTTTGGAGCGCCGGATGCTCAAATGGGGAAGAACCGTATTCCATAGCCATTATGCTGACCGAATATCTGGGAATAGCGGCAAAGAGATATAATATTTCCATCATGGGAACAGATATTGATGAGGATTCACTCAGTAAAGCTGATCTTGGCATATTTCATCCGAAGGCACTTGAAAAAATAAGTAAAGAAAGGCTTGAACGTTTTTTTAATAAAAAAGATAATAATTACGAGGTCATTGACGAAATTCATCGCATGGTCACTTTTAAAAACCATGATATGATATCCGGACCGAAACTAACAGGATTTGACATAATCTTTTGCAGGAATGTCACAATATATTTTGAACAGAAACTCCAGGAGAAGCTTTATTTTGATTTCTATAACGCCCTGAAAGACGGCGGTTATTTTGTTATGGGAAAAACAGAAACCCTTATCGGACAATCAAGCAAGCTTTTCAAACATGTTGATTTGAAAGAAAGAATATACCAGAAAAAGGTGAACTAATTATGACTGAATTAAAAACACTTACTGAATTCCAGAAAGATGCACTCAAAGAGGTCGGGAATATCGGGATAGGACAAGCGACAACATCCCTTTCCCAGATGGTCAACAAGCGTGTCTGGATATCCCTGCCTGACCTTAAGTTGATACCACTAATAAAAGTGCCTGACCTTGTGAAGAATGAGGCCCCGGTGATAGGGGTTATACTGGAATTGACAGGGGATACCAAAGGGTTTCTTCTGCTTTTATTATCGAAAAACAGCGCGAAGTACCTGATAAATCTTGTACTTGGTGCGGTAAATGGGACCGAGACATTTGATGAAATGGAACAGTCTGTCCTTAAAGAAGTGGGAAACATAATGAGCGGGACATATATAACCGCTCTTTCAAATTTCCTGGGAATATCAATTGGTCTTTCGCCGCCATTGAATATATATGATATGGCCGATGCAATAATTAACCAGATTGTATGCATGATGAGCAGGGATGTCGAGGATGTCCTGTTTATAAACACCGAATTCACGATAAACACCGAGAAAATTGAAGGGAAAATACTAATATTTACAGATTCTGCATCCCTTTCTAAAATACTGGATGCCATAAACAGGATTTCAGGGAATTAAAACAGCTTTCGAGCTATTCATCATACATCATCATAATCATAGTCATCAGTAAACCTTATTATATTAAAGAATAATATGAATTATATTATGGATTTAGTTAAAGAGAAGATTATCGTCGGAATTGCAGACCTTGTCGTTGTTCATAACCCGGCCGTACTTGTAACCATTGGACTTGGTTCATGCGTGGCGGTTTCATTCCGCGACCCGGTAGCAAGATTCGGCGGTCTTGCCCATATATTACTTCCCGCTATAGAAGAATCAAAAAATAAAGACAATCCTTTGAAATTTGCGGATACGGCCATCGAAAAGGGCGTTGAGATGATGCTCCGGAAGGGATGTTTGAAAAACAGGATAGAAACCAAGATAGCCGGCGGGGCAAGCATGTTCAGCTTCAAAGAAGCGGACATGCAGATAGGGGCAAGAAATGTTGAAGCTGTCAGGAGAAAACTTCAAGAATTGAAACTTCCGATTATAGCAAGTGATACCGGGGGAAATTACGGCAGGACCATAGAATTCGATATAGCATCAGGGGCTATGTTTGTTAAAAGCGCATTTAATGGAACAAAAGAAATCTAATTTTCCCTAATGGTAATCCTCGTGCCCTATCTCCACGGGGGCGCATTCTGCACATTCGAATTGCAGTGTGGTATGCAATATCCGGAACTTTTCTTTTACGATGTCGCTTATTCTTGTTATTAATACCTCTGTCTGCTGGACATGAATCCTGTCCACAAGTACATGGGCGCTCATGGCATGGATATTGGAACAGATGCTCCAGATATGGATATCATGGACTCCTTTTATGCCTTCTATTTGCATTATTGTTTCTTTTAATTTCTCAGCATCAACATGCGCGGGGGCGAATTCAAGGAGAATCCGGGCTGAGCCGAAAATTAACTTTGCAGAACCGTACAGAAGCATCATACCCAATAAAATGCCTAGCATTGGGTCGACGATTGTTTTGCCTGTGAAGATGATGATAAGGGCTCCAGCTATCACTCCGATGGATGCAAGGGCGTCCCCGATTACATGCAGGTATGCACCCCTGATATTGAGGTCATGATGCCCCTGCAATTTTAAGGCCACCCACAAATTCACAACAAGTCCCACACTGGCTATTATCAGCACTGGAGCCCCCCTCACCGGTGGAGGATTCAGGATTCTTCCATAAGCCTCATAAAAGATGAATATGGAAATTCCAAGAATCGTTAATCCATTGATCAATGCAGCAAAAATTTCAAACCTGTGATAACCGAAGGTAACGTTCCTGTTGGAAGGACGGGAGGATATTTTTATTGCGCCGTAAGTAAGAACCAGGGCCACCGCATCCATAAAAACATGGGCTGCATCAGAAAGAAGAGCAAGGCTGTTGGATATTATTCCCCCCGCAAATTCGAGGAAAAAAATAAAGGTTGTGAGGATTATTGCAATAATTAAGTTCTTGTTTAAATCTTCCATGTTTACAAGGATAAGATTGGCGCCATGATAAAATATTTCTATCGGTAAAGCCAACCTGTGATTCATGCTTGTTGAACAGATTAAGCTTGATAAGGGAAGCGCTCTTGGTTTAAAGATGGACATGGAAAATGCCCCGCTTCTTGTTATCAGGGCAGGGTGCGGGTTTGTTATGTGCGGCTATCTTAACATGGAAGTTGCCAATAAGCTGGGAGATGTGGCCGTGCGGGTGACCGGTGTAAGAAGTTTTGAAGATGTTCTGAATGCAAAAACAGTCGATGTTTCCCTGGCAGCAAAAAGTCTGGGCATAGCTGTCGGGATGACCGCAAAAGATGCGCTTAATAAGATGTTCTAATCCAGAATTTCCATTGGCAGGCATCTCACTCAATTTTACAGGAATCAAACCAGTCTTTTTCAAATAATGTTTCAGGGATTCTGTATATCTCTTCTGCAGTACCTTCTATTAAATAAGTTATAGAGATTTTACTATTCTTTTTATCTACATCGATGCTGATGAATTTTGGTCTCTTAGAGCCTACTGATAATAATTGGTCTTTTATTTCTATTTCATCAATAATTCTATTTGTATTAATGATCAATTTTTTTTGATAATAACCCATCCCTTTTTTTTCATAAAGTTTATCAAAGAAAATTACTACCCAGGTCAAAATATAGATACTGATTCCTATAAAATATTCACCGACTCCCGTGGCTATCCCGAATATTGCAAAAACCCAAATGCTTGCCGCGGTTGTAAATCCAAATGTTTTATCATTGGTTTTTATTAAAGCGCCCGCTCCCAAAAAGCCTATACCCGTTACAATAGCGCCTAACAGCGGCAGGGGATTTTCTAAATCATAATCGTTGCTGTAATGGCAAGCCCGCACGCGCCAACCGAGACAAAAATAAATGCGCCAAAACCAATGGGTTTATGGGATCTCTGTCTCTCAATACCGAAAATCAGGGATAGTACAAACGTAATAATTAATCTTAACAGGATTACTGATCTTTCCATCGGCCTGACTTATGCGTTAACGCATATAAATTCATTTTCTTCTGCTAACCAACAGGGTTGTCAGGCATTTTACAAACATCAAGTTTTTTGCATATATCGCAATCCGCTTCACATGGTTCGATGTGAATCAAAATCGAAAGGTTAGGGATTTTCTCCTTTATATCCTTCTCAAGATGGTCACAGAATTCATGCGCCTCCGCAACCTGCTGGTTTTTGGGCACAACAAGATGCAAATCCACATACCGTTCTGCGCCAGACATCCTTGTGCGTAAGTCATGATATTCTGCAAACTCCGAGTAATGCTCGGCGATTATGGATTTGATGATATTTTCTTCCTTATCTGAAAGTTTCACGTCCATAATTCCGGAAACCGAGCGTTTTGTCAGGTCGTACGATGCTTTGAGAATAATAAGAGCCACAATTATAGCCAGTAGCGGGTCAAAAATAGGGTTCTTGGTGATCTGAATGAGAATAAGACCTATAAAAACCCCTATCGAGGTATAAACATCAGTGGTGAGGTGATAGGCATCTGCTTCGAGGGCAATAGATTCAGCTTTCTTTGCCACTTTCATGATTCTTGCCGATACATAAAAATTGACGATTGCGGAGATACCCATGACGACAATACCGACCCCGATCATCTCGAATTCAAACCCATCATTACCCAGAATCTTTTCACCTGATTTATAAAGTATGATTATTGCTGCTACGAATATGAGAATTGCTTCTACGGTTCCGGATACATTCTCAAATTTACCATGACCGAACTTGTGTTCATCATCAGCAGGCTGTCCAGCTTTCTTAACAGAATAATTTGCTATTATAGCAGCAAGAAGGTCTATGCCTGAATGGAGCGCTTCGGAGAGTATGCTTATTGAACCTATTAAGATGCCCACGGCCAGTTTCAATATAAGTAATAAAGAATTGGAATAAATTGACAGCCTTGCTACTGATGTTATTTCTTTATGAGCTGCGAAATACTTATTGTTTTCAGGCATTTATTTTAGCTTAATCTCAGTGATAGTATAAAGGGATATTTATTGACCTGTTTTGCATAGGTATAAATATGCATAATATTAACATTGTAATCGCTGGAGAGCAAGTTATTAAAGGAGGCTGGAATTATGTGCAGCACATATACGCCGTTTGAAATTAAGCCGGAAGAACTGGCAGAGAAAGGAAGAGCGTTTGGGATGTACTGGTGCACGTCATGCAAGAAGACTTTCATGAAAAAAGGGGCGACTGAATGCCCGAACTGCGGCTCAAAGAAAATAAAACCGAGGGCCCCATAAAAACTCAGGCAACTCTAACAATATTCTTTTCAATCAATCCGTTCAAAAAGTTTTTGCACTTTACTTCAGCTTCGCTGTAATGCATCCGGTACTTTTCTTTGAGTTTGTTTATTATATCGGATAAATTTGTCCTGCCGTCGCAACTGTCCAGAATATCCCTTGCAAAATCAGTGATTGTAAAAATCCTGTTATTTGTATCGAATAGTACATTTGTCCGTTCCTTTTGCAGGTCCTTTTTTAAAAGAATCCCTTCCATCATAGAATGATGTATAAACGCCCAGTTGAAATTAAACTGTCCAATAAAAATCCCCTCGTTAAGTATCGGGCAAATCTTATTATTATTTAAGGGGGCTGCAGCGGGTCTTGTGTGTTTTTTGTTTATTGTATCAGTAAGTTCAGACAGCTCAGGGACCTTCTTCCCGGAACCCTTATAGTGGGAAATGTAAAGGAAAAGATGTTCCCTGTCAAGATTGCTCCATATCGGGAAATCCCGGTACTGGAGCGAGAGCTTATGGTAGAATTCCTGTATCAGTTCATCCGTTTCCTTCTTCGACATACCGCGGGCGGTTTCATGCTCGTACCAGAGCGACAGATCTATGCCGTCATTCTGGATTATTTTACTGACGTCAAACGATGCGGGTTTTTCGAAAACTTTTGAATGCCTGGTGAGCTGGAAACTGCCGAAGGACATTGAACGGATTATATTCCTATTTTGCAGGATAAAATCAATTGTTTCCCCGGCCTCATCAGGCGTCTCTGTAGGAAATCCGAAAATCAAAAAGAGGTGCGTCCATATACCAGCATCATTGCTGTATTTACAAATCTTAAGGACATTTTCTTTTTTTATCCCTTTATCCATACATGTGAGAATCCTTTCATTGGCCGACTCCAGCCCAAAATACAGCATCTTACATCCTGCCTCGGCAATCTTATTACTGAGTTGGGCAGAAAATGCAGGCTCAAACCTTGAATCAGCCAGCCACGATATATCAAGACCGTGTTCTATTATCTTATCTGATAAAGCCCCAATCAATTTTGGGGATATACCTTCATCCTGGAACGTGAAAAATCCAGTTTTATATTTTTCCTTTAAGGTTTCAAGATCATTATATAACAGCCCGGTATCCCTGGGCCTGTAATTTCCGGAATAACCATAGCTGTGGTCGCAAAACGTACAGCGTTTCCAGTAACATCCCCTTGATGATAGCACAGGAAGGATAAGCTCTGGCGATAAATACCTGTCAAGAGGTAAACCATCAAAACAGGGTGTCGGTAATGAGTTAATATCTTCTCCTTCCGAATTGATCCTGTTGACCCTGATTTCAGAGCCCTTTTTATAAATGAGATTGTGAACATCTTTTATATCAAGTTCATTATTTAGATGTTTGATCAGATTCATTAAGGCAGTTTCGCCTTCATGTACAATCACGCTGTCAAAAACCGAGAACAGCTCATTATTCTGGCTTATTTCTTTGATGAGGCGTGTGAAAACGCTGCCTCCGATGTTAATATGCACACTCCCGCTGGCTTTTTTAATTAAATTGGCGAGTGTCAGTCCCGGGATCAACTGGCTTGTATTGATTATCGAGATACCTATTAGCCCGGGGTCGTTTTTCAGGACTTCCGGAACTATGTTTTTCTCGAAATAATCAATAAAAATATTTTCTTCCTTATCATTTATAGCGGAAAGCACATCCTTACTTCCGCGGCATGAATAGCGCATATAATAGTCATTAAAAGTCAGATTTGTAGGATAATAAGCTGATGAAGCAAGCTTAAGTCCGAGCTTAAGTATCTTAAAAGCGCTGAAATGTTCTTCATAATCGTAAAAATCCTCTTTATTTTTGAGGATTTTTTTTGCACTATCTATCTCTTCAAGGATGTATTCCCCATAAAGCATAGAACTGCCCAGTGCATGGTAATGTTTTTGAAGTTCATGCGGTAATTCTTTTTTGGAATCAAGCTCCTGGAATTTCGAATAAGCCTTCTCATAGAAAGGAGAAAGCCCCTTTTTACTCAAAATCGCGTCATAGAAAGATACATTGATATCCATCTGCTCCACATCACAATTATTGGCTCTCAGGAAAGCGGTTAGAGAGGGAAGACTCAAATAAGGCTGTGTTGGAATCCATTGCGGCGGAAATAATAATTTAGTAAGCATATTTTTTAGTTTGAATAAGGTACAATTCCAATAAAACTTTTGGTTCATCTACCACAAACTTTATGAGACATAATTGTGATTCATGTCATAAGTGATTTTCATGGCAGATACTAAATCTAAATATGTAGGCGATGAATTTGTTGAGGAAAATATTGCGGATGAGAAGGGAACCGAACTTCAGGGCCTGTATGACCTTGTTTTACCACCAGGAGTTCCTCAAAAATTGATTGCGGAGGCTATGGAAAAATTCAATTTAGAAGTTACCGTCCGCAAATGTGCGCTCAAAACAATCGATGTTGAAACTGATAATCTTCTGGTATTACGGGGGGAACTTGATGCGGTAAATAATGCGCATGATTATATTTTTCAAAAAATGAGTGAAAAGTATAATTATAAGAAATAATTACTTTTTTTCTAAAAAACCGCTATTAATACAGATAAAGATAGGGGAAAAAACCCCCTATTTCTTTATAATCTTAAAACAGGCGCTCTTTGCCAATAGGTCTTGTGGCTCCTGTTCCGCCGCAATTAGTGCATGGTATGTCATGCATTAAATAACCTCTTCCCTTGCACCACTGGCATTTTCGGGATGAGTCTACAACCTCTACTTTTCCTTTTCCGCCGCAGACAATACATGCCGTGCCAAAGTGTTTCCCTGTCCCATCACAATACGCGCATTTCACTACACCTGGTACTTTGGGTGTTCTTACTTTTGCTTCTGCCATTTTAAATCACATCACCATTAATTTCAAACTATGCTATAAATTTTTCCATTTGATTTTCATATCCCAAAAAAATAAGAAAAGTAGGCATATAGCCTACTTAACATTGTTTACTTTGCTGGGATAACGAATGCTCTCTCTCCAGCGCAGCGGTCCCACTCTCTGAGTGCTGCCTTGCCGAAGCATCCTCTTGGGTCAGCGAAGTCAAAGTTGACCAGTTCATCTGCGAAGCAGGTCTTGACTAACGGGTTCACAACGAAGGCATCCTTGCCAGCGTGAGCTGCTGCTACTACAGCGGTGTATCCACCCTGGTGACCTACGTTCATTGCGTAGTTGGGGTAGTTAGCGCCTCTGCATTCGCCTATGCAGCCCTCGTCTGATGCAATTGAGAACACGTTGGTTGCACCGCACTGATCCTGCAGGTCATACCCGTAGAATCCAAGTCTGCCGTGGGCCTCTTTGTGGAGGTACATGGACAGGTACCATGCAGATAGACCGGCCTGGCTGTGGCCTGTTGCCAGAGCTGTTGCGCCGCCTGCTGCCATTGCTACGGCTGTTGCTCTCAGTGAACCACCGAAATGGTCTTCCAGTGTTGTCGGGTACTTCTCGTATGCTTCAAGACTGTACAGTGTTGATTCTGTAGCGATATCTTTTACAGTTTCAATAGTGGCTTTTGCCTTTCCGTGACCGCCGTATTTCTTTGATGCATATTCGTCGCCCCAGTACAGGAAGTCGTCAAGGATATCGTTGCAGTATGCTGGTAATGCATACATTGTGAATCCGACGCCGCCTGACATGTAGCCACCGAGCCAGATCTGGTCATACAGCATTGTGGCTGCGCTTGCAACCTGCAATACTACGTTGACTGGATCTTCTGGTGTCTTCCTGTTGGTCTGGACGATATCTGCCATGTGACCGAAGGACAATCCTCCGGGCTCATTTGGTCCTCTGGCTCTGCGTGCCGGGATCATATCACCCATTTCGACAAGTCCTGCGTGTTTGGCTGTGAATGCAAGTTCTCCGACTGCTGCTTCACCGGCGCACATGTGATATGCGCTGATAAAGGTCATACCGACCTGCATTGCCATCCAGCGGCTTGTGCCTGGTCCATCTTCAGTTCTTGTAACGATGGTTGGGATGTGCACTGCCTGCCAGGAAGTCTTGCCTACTGCTGCTTTGACCTGTTTTGCCTGTGCTCCTGGGAATTCGTTGTCAATGTTGATAACGAACTGCTTATCTACTTCATCCTGTAAGGTTTCATCACCTGTGAATATTTTCACATAGCAGTCATCTACTAATGCCGGGTGTGTTTCGACCATGTGTTCCTGAACGATTGCTGCGCCAGGCATTGCATGGTTTAAAACTTCCAGATAGTAGTTGATTGTCTCAGGTGTTACTTCCTTGCCCAATCTCTTCTCAAGAGTCTCATGTGCGAGGTCAAGACCTACAACGCATGTTCTCCTGATATCGTCCCATTCCTGCTGCATTGCTGCATTGTTGACGAAGTGAAGATCGTCACCATCGCATACGATATCTGTTCCAGATATTGTGTATGGGGTCAACTGTCTCTGACCCATGGGTATACCGGCAAGGTGCAGTTTCGGATCATATGCCTGCAATCCTCTCTTTTTGGTGATTGCCGCTCCGCATTTTGCCATTTCTACCTTTCTTGGGTTCTGTGTATACCCAAGTCTCAGGTATTTGGTCTTCTTATCGGTTATTTTACCGCCCTTGTTTTTATTGGTGCCCCATTCTTTAGTATATTTTGTTTCCATTGCTTTTTGGAATCTTGGTGCCATTTAATTCACCTCACGCCTTTGGGACGAACCCATATTTGGTTCTTAATTCCCAGACTTTCTGAACATGTTCAATAACTTCCTTGTCGCTTCTGAAGGATACATTGTCCACTCTGTATATGGTGGTTCTCTTGGCTGCTTCTGCTTCGCTCATTGGTTTGCCAAGGTTGACTTTTCTGTCAATTGGGACGCCGACCTGGTCTTTGTCACTTACAATGACGCCGCCTTCAAGTCTGCGCCTGTCCAGCATATCGAACATGGTGCCGTCTTCCTGCAATCTGAGGGAGTGACCGTGAACTGTACAGCCTCTAAGGCCTGCAAGACCCGGGTCTGTCATTTCGGTCTCTGCCTGTCTCTTGGTGTACTCTTCCATATCTCTCTCTCTCATTTCGTTGACCTGTCTGCCTGACAGTGTTCCTGGGTCAACTCCTCTGAAATTGATTGCTGCATGGTACGATCTCCAGTATGGTGTTGACGGAGCATTGTACATGGAGTCAGCGAACTGTGAATATCTGACTCTGTCTCCAGCTGCTGCGCCTGGTGTTGGTTCAACAACCTCTCTTACGGAGCAATCAGGTTCGCCCATCTCTGAAAGTGGTGGGTGTGTGCTGGGATAATCCGAGCCGGGTGCTCTGTGACCCAGTAATGCTGTTAAGTCCTCATCGGAAATATCACGCATTTTCTCTACGTCATCAGACATGTGTTTTCTTCTATTCTTAGCAACTGAGTTATTGCCAGGATAATATTGTGGTTTGTATGCCATATTTATTCCTCCTAATTAATTTGAATCGGTTCCTTCTGCTTTGTGGATGGATAAACTCATGATTTCTCCTCTGTTCCAATTACACAGAGGTTCGTTTCCGCTTTTGCATGCGGGTCCATTAGGCCGAGTATTCGTTCATCGTCAAGATTGATACGTTCATCAGTCCTGCTCTTGAATCCATACTTACCGTAATCAGTCAAAGTAGCTTTTTTCTTGATGAAGAATCCCTGTTTGAATTCAAAGGAAAAGGGTAACGCTCGCTCACACGCTTTTCTAAGGTCTTCCTTTTTTGTTTCATCCTCTAATTCGACGATTACCTCGCCAACCATTACATGCAATTCGAATGCACAATCTCCTACATGGATTATTTCCATGTTGGGGTGGTTAACATCCGTCCCGGTTCCAGGTCCGCATGTGACCTTCCTGGGAAGATTTTTACCAGCGATAAGCATTCGTATTACCCCTTTGACCTGATCAATCTCATTTAAGAGTTTTTCAGCAGTCGCAGGTTGTAATAATCTGCACGGAAATACTTTGATTTGTATCGGTTTACCCGGTATTGGAGCAGCTCTTACCATTCAATTCTCCGATTTATACGGCTCCTGCTACTGCCTTGATTGGCTCTCTGAACTCATCTACCGAGCTGAAGACATCTCCTACTAATCCTGAGGTCTTCTCGGGGCTGTAGATCTGAACACCTGCGTCAAGAGCAACTGCTGCTGCTACGCATGGTACTGCGAGACCCTTTGAGTGTCTGGTAACGACGTGGTTGCCGTTGAAGACTCCTGGTCCACCGCCTCCATAAATGGAGTGTGAGAAGAAGGAGAATCCGACTGCTGCGCCCTCTACCTTACCGAAGTCACATCCTGGGAGTGAGGTTTCCTTCTCAATGAGGTCGTTGAAGTACAGCAATACTGCTGATACTGACTGTGGGGCTCTCAT
>JBGPUU010000064.1:0-15180 GCA_041491305.1 Candidatus Methanoperedens sp. | reverse complement strand
TGTCTGCTACAATTTTTTCTTTCTTTTGCACCGGGCTCAGGCATCCTCATCACCTGTTCGGCGACCCTGTCAGCTTCCTGCTCATAGACATCACCCGGCGGTCCAATTCTGAGCTTTGCCTGGATAGTTCCTGACTTGATATGTTTCTGGACAGCCTGGTTGCCAATATTTCTTTGAAGGAATAAAATACGATCCAGAGGCGAATTTGTAGACCGGGAGAAACCAGTCTTTTGTTTTGGGGTAATCTTAGTCTCTTTCTTTACTTCCGGGATTTTTTCTGATAGCCTTGCAATTTCACTCATATTTTACCACCATCTATTCTAATATTTATTATACATATATGATTTAAATTTATGTTGAATTTTTACTCACGACTCCAATTTAATCAGGTTTTGAACATGGATAAATTTTTCCACAAATATCATTGATATTGTCTCTCGCGGCATAATCTGATTATAGTAGCTCAGCAGTATTCATTCATTTAACAATATTATTAAACGCTTTAATCAGAATATCACAATCGGAAAGCGACCCATTCGACTTCAAACGATCTACTTCAAGAAGAAATCTTCCGATTGCTTCAGATTCAAGATTATTTTTCCCTGCGAACCTCATCGCAAGATTCTTCAATTCTGTCCTTGATGAATATTTCTTCGGCCTTTTTCCATCAATGAAATTGAATATGTGCCCGCATTTTCTGTGTCCGATTGTTGGCGTTGAAGGACTTGCTGAGGTTTTTATATAATCCCTGAATGTTCCATTCTCGATAATCTCTCCACACTCGCAAATTATCATTTTTACCACCCTTTAAAACAAACCGTCAACTAATCAATAGGAGTTTCATCGACCCATCTCTCGCTCCATATTTAAGTGATTAATTGGATACCATTAATTCACATGGAGATGTCCATATATATCAATTTCGGTTGTCTTATTATAGAAATTCTGTTAGTGTTTTTTACTAAAGGACACTTTTAAAAAAGGTATGAAATGCTCCGATGGGGATTTGAACCCCAGTCGTCAGAGTGAGAGTCTGACATGATTGGCCGTGCTACACTATCGGAGCGGAGATTGCTGAAAGTCATTACGTGGTAATTAACGTTTCGTTTGTGAATTTATGCGGGTTTCGCGAAATTTCCAAAAATTATATATATTCATCACACAATTATTAAACGTAACGATTAATTATTATAATGATTAACCATGATAAACTATAAGTACTATTGAAAATATTACTAACAAGGTGAAACCATTATGAGTGAAATCGTAAATGTGGTTTCCCGTGACAACGGGAAGGTAAAAAGAAGAAAAGTGAAGGCATCGACATATGAATTTACCATAGCTACAAGAGCAAAGTGGGAGATGGTAATCGCTGATGAGGATGTCACCATCGGAGCGGGGAAACTTGAGCGCGTAAAGGTAAAGGACATCATGGTACAGAAAGATATGCTTGCCATGCCATGCGCTTTCAGCCACCACCCCATTGTTTCGGTAATAAAAGTCGGGGCAAGAGAAGGACCGGCTCCTGTGGAGACAGACAGAACCATCAATGTGGCTTATGTCATGGGGCAGGAATCGGGCGAGATCAAAAAGGGAGACCTCCTGTCAGTACTCAACCTGTATCCCATAATGTTTACGCGTGAGGCTACCAAACCTGTACTTGTGGGGTGAGAATAATGGAAACCTGCAAAATATGCAATGGCGTGCAGGACTCAAGAAACTACAAGGGCTACAATATATGCACGGAATGCTCAGACCTGATGGAAGACCTGATGAGTGAATATTTCCTGAGAACACTAAGAGAAGGCACGAATACAAAAACAGGGTACCAGAAATATCTTGAGCACGGGAAAGAGTATATCAGCGACTACCAGAGGATACGGAAGAACAGCAAGCGCCACCTGAAGCACATGGAAGAGCATGTGCATGAGGAAATGCAGAAAGGAGCAGAGGGCGGGAAGCAGAGGTATCTTGAAAGGCTGCGCCAGACCATCAACTGGCTTGAGAGATGCCCTGAGTTCTATAACTACTATTTCAAGGAATATTATGTCTGCCCCAACTGCGGCGCATCTATATTTGACAACTATGATAAGCAGGAAGTCGGGGACTGGCTCATGATAACCTGCGAGAAGTGCGATACTGTTATCAAGAAGTATTTCTCGCCGAAGTTTGTGAGTTAGTCTTTTTTTATTTTTTACTTTTTTGAGAGTTTTTCAAGTCAGTATTATTATTGTCACTCTGCTTGCAATTGACTAATCCTTTAGTGTTTTGTGGAAGGTTGTTAGCAAATATATTGAAACCCAGGATTTGCACCATGCAAAAAAACGCGATGTGCGGCCTCGTACATCATAGGTGTTTGTGGCTTTTTAATTAATTAAATATATTAAAATATAACTTATACCCACTATTTTAGGAAAATTATATAAATATAGAAACCTATTAATATTGTTCTATGGAAAAAACAACGGCCCTTCGGTATATTGATATTTTTGCGGGATGCGGAGGGCTATCGCTTGGATTATATAAAGCAGGTTGGAAAGGCATATTTGCAATTGAGAAAAATAAAATGGCATTTGCAACCTTGAAACATAACTTGGTTAATAAAAGGAACCACTTTGATTGGCCTTCTTGGCTGCCTGTTACTGAACATGATATTAATGATGTCCTAGTAAAACACAGGCAGGAACTTGAAAAGCTTAAAGGGGAAGTCGATCTCGTAGCTGGCGGGCCACCCTGCCAAGGATTTTCTTTAGCGGGAAGAAGGAACAAAGATGATGAGAGAAACCAGTTAGCTAATTCTTATATAGAATTTATTAGCCTTGTTAAGCCAAAAATACTGTTTTTTGAAAATGTCAAGGGCTTTACTATTGGTTTCAAGGATAAGGATTCAAGGGCAGAAGCATATTCCGATTATGTCCTTAGGGAGCTTAGGAAACTGGATTATGAAGTTCATCCTAAGATAATTGATTTCTCTGATTTTGGCATACCACAGAGAAGGAAACGATTTATTTTGGTAGGGGTACTGAATGGAGATCCAGCATTGTTTTTTGAAAAGATAGACAAGGAAAAAGCTGAATTCCTTAAAAACAGAGATTTAAAGGATAAAATAACACTTGGGGAAGCTATCTCAGATTTGGAAAGGAAGCATGGGGAAACGAATTCTGTGGAGTTTAAAAACTTTAAAGAAGGGGTCTACGGGAAACCAAAAAGTAATTACCAAAAACTACTAAGGAAAGACCATCAAGGGGAACTACCCGATAGCCACAGGTTTGCTAACCATAAGAAAGAAACCTTAGATAAATTTAAATATATTTTGGGAAATTGCATTAAAGACAGGAATATTGCCGGTGATATCAAAGAACGATACAACTTGAATAAGAAATGCATTATACCCTTAGATGAAAGCACACAATGTCCAACATTAACAACCCTACCAGATGATTATATCCATTATTCTGAGCCGAGGATTCTAACGGTCAGGGAGTATGCAAGGATACAATCATTCGATGACTGGTTTGAATTTAAGGAACAATATACTACAGGGGGTACCCGAAGGAAAGGAGAAGTACCCAGATATACCCAAGTAGGCAACGCAATCCCACCCATGTTCATGGAGTTATCCGGCATGGTATTAAAGGGGATGGCGTAGATGGCACAAGAGACACAAGCACTCGATTTTAAAATTAGCTCCAGATTAAAAACAATCATTGGCAAGGAATTAATCACTGATGACCTGATTGCTATCTTTGAACTCGTAAAAAATTCATACGATGCCAATGCCAAGTCCGTAAAGATTGTTTTCCAGAATATCAAGGATGAAAACCGGAACAAAGGCTCCAAAATCCTAATAATAGATGATGGGGATGGGATGTCGTATGATGATTTAACAAGCAAGTGGTTATTTGTTGGCTACTCTGCAAAAGAAGGATCTGAGAAAGAGCTTGAAGGTACGGATTTCAGGGATAAAATAAAAGAGAGGAAACGGATTTTCGCGGGTGCTAAAGGCATTGGGAGGTTCTCCTGCGACCGGCTTGGAAGCAAGCTAAACCTATACACGAAAAAAGATAACGAGAACTTTTTCCACCAACTTTACCTGAACTGGGAGGAATTCGAGGAAGACCCGAAAAAAGAATTCCAGAATATTAAAGCATTTTATAACGTCCGTAATGATATAAAAATTGAAGGCTATGAGTTTAAGGATTTTAGTAAAGGAACTGTTTTGGAGATTTCTTCATTAAGGGATGGCTGGGACAAGGAGAAATTGGTAAAATTGAAAAGATATCTCCAGAGGTTAATCAATCCTGTACAGGTTGGTGAAGACCAGGAATTCAAGATTTGCCTCGACGTCGATGAGTATAAGGAATATGATAAAGAAGATAATGAAGACCAGCACAAATATGATTTCGAAATAATAAATGGCGAAGTTAAAAACATCGTTTTCGAAAAGCTCGGCATCAAAACAACCCAAATTAATTGTAGTATTGATGAGAAGGGCGATAAGGTATCCACAGAATTGATTGACAAGGGGGAATTGATATTTCATCTCACAGAGAAGAATGAATTCCTGTTTTTAAAAAATATTAACATCGCAGTTTTTTACTTAAACCGCAATGCAAAAGTAACATTCACAAAAATGATGGGCTTGGTACCAAAAAATTTTGGTTCTATCTTCATGTATAAAAATGGGTTCAGGGTACATCCATATGGCGATGAGGATAATGACTGGCTTGGCCTGGACAGGAGGAAAACCCAAGGTTGGAAAAGAAATCTAGGAAATAGGGAATTGATGGGCAGGGTAGAGATTAATGGCGACCAGCCTCAATTCAAGGAAGTTTCTAGCAGGGCTGGAGGTGTTATAGAAACGCCTGCTTATAATCAGCTTCTTATATTGTTCACAAAAAAGTTATTGCCAAGATTGGAGAAATATGTTGTTGAGGCTCTTGATTGGGATGATGCCGAAACAAGGCCAAAAACCCCAGATGACATAAAAAAAGACACCTTGAAATTGCTTGATGAGCTGGTTGGCCAGGTAAAAGATCCTGATAAGGAGATAGAATTCAACCCGAACCTACTTGGAATGGTAAAGGAGAAGCAAATAGAGAAGCTTCCTGAGTTAATCAAGAATATTGAGTCCTAAAAAAATCTGTTAAAAATCCTAAAGAAAGAAAATATTTGGAGAAACAGATAAGAGCTTTAGGACGCACAACAAAGACTGCTTTAGAAACTAAAAATAAAGAAGTAGAGGGATTGAAAAAAGAATTCAAACAAGTAGAAAAGGAGAATCTTTTTTTAACAGCAATCACAGATGAGGATAAAAAAGACATAATCGCCCTCCAGCACCAAATAGGCATCTCAACAAGTACAATTAATAACAATCTAATTTACCTGAAAGAACAGATAGAAAAAGGAAAAACCATTTCGAATAAGGATTTAATAGACGTTATTGATAAAATCAGTTTACAAACCCAAAAAATAGCATCTATCGTGAGGTTTGTAACAAAAGCAAATTTTGATTTGATGGCTACAGATATAGAAAATGATTTGGTCTCTTTTATAAAACAGTATGTAGAGAATGTTTACACCCATTATAAGGAGATAGCGGTTGACAACAGGAAGGTGTCTATTAAAGTTAACCCAGAGAAAGATTTTGAATTCATGTATCGTTTTAAGCCGCTTGATTTCATAATTATTATTGATAACATGATAAATAATTCTATCAAGGCAAAAGCGACAAACATTGAGTTAAAAATAAACAAGTTAAATGAGAATGGAATGGAGCTAAGAATCAAAGATGACGGGAAGGGAATCCCCCCTGGAATTATGGATAAAATTTTTAATTTCGGGTTTACGACAACCGATGGATCTGGAATTGGTTTATACCATGTCCAGCAAATAGTGAAAAAAATAAAAGGCAACGTTGATGTTAATCGCTCTCCAGAGAAAGGTGCAGAGTTTATTATTAAGGTGATGAAATGAAAATAGACTATAAAATACTGCTGTTCGAAAATGATTTAGACTATGTGAATTCTCTAATCCCTTTATTACAACACTACCTTGAAGATTTTGGTTTTGATTTAGTATCCCAAGTAGAGCCCGATGGAAATAGGCTGAAAGAAATGATGGAAAAAGAGGACTGGAACCTAATATTAATGGATTACGATTTGAATGCCGGGTCGCCAAAAGGGGACGAATTGATAGGTAAGATAAGGGATTTTGAATTTTATACAGAAATTATTTTTTATTCAGATCATACAGATTTTAAGGATAAGATTGTATTGACTCTACCTGAAGGAGTCTATTTTGCCAGAGGTAGGGAAGAGCTTCGTGAAAAAGCGAAGAAAATAATCAATTTAACATTAAAAAAGAGTCAAGATGTCAATAACATGAGGGGATTGGTTGTTGCAGAAACAATAGATATAGAAACGAAAATGGATGATCTCCTTTTGAATTATTTTGGAGTGGATGACGAAAAAAAGAAGGTATTTGAAAGACTTCTTGACCCCGATTTTGGAGTCCTTTCAGCAAAAAAGAAATTGGAGCTAATAAATAAGATATGCAAAGAAAGAATTTCATCTTTAAATAAAAAGCACAATGAGATTCCCAAGACCCAAATAGAAGCGAGAGAAGAATCAGGAAGAAAGATAGAAGTTCTTGGTATGTTATACGACGAATTTAAAAAAATAGAAGATGAAATTATTGAGATTAGGAATATACTGTCGCATACCAAGGAAGGCGAGGGAAATACGCTAAAAAGCAAGATAAACAAGAAGATGACTGAGATAATTGTTGATGATAAGTGGTGCATTGACACCAGACAAAATATATTAAAACATTCTGAAAATTTAGATAAAATTATTAATCTTATTTAAAATTCATTTTCTGAATCCTTTTTTCGACTAACACGCTTATTACTCTCGTTTTGCACATTCCAATGTCTTTTAAAATCGCGCTCTCCCAGAAATGTATGACTGTCCACCCATCAGAAATGAGCTTTAAGTCATTTTTTTTGTCTCGTTCCATGTTCCCCTTTATCTTCTGGAGCCAAAGTGGCGATAGCCTACCTTTCCACTCGTCGAATTTGTACCCGTGCCAGAAGTCCCCGTCACAGAAAACCGCCACCTTGTATTTCGGGAAAACAATATCCGGCCTGCCAGAAAGTTTCATAGTGAGCCTGTATCCCCTAATACCTTCCTTCCAAAGCGCTTTCCTTAGAAGAAGCTCAATACTCGTATCTTTACCATGTATTGATGACATTATCTTGCTTCTTTTTTCAGGGGTGAATATATCGACCAAAGCCGTACACCAATAGGGAATTGACGGCTAAGTCATAAAAAGCTATCCCTTAATGAAAGATAAAAAGAGAGCTTTAGCTCCTTAAGTAGCCTATACAATCCATAAAAATGATGTGGATGATTTTTAATAAATGAGCATTTTAGCTGTCCTTGTCCTCAATTTTTATATTTTTTTGGACTAGCTTAGACACATACATGCCTTTGATAAACTTCGCTGGTTCTCTTTCAGCACCGGGATTGTCAGCAAAGAACCACCCAGATGCTACCCTGAAAAACTCCTTGCAATATGGGCAACATACTATACTATTTTGGATTTCTTCTAACTCTTCTTTTCTCATTTAGGTTCCTCATATCATGAATGGTCACAGAACTATTATCCTTTTCTTTTTTACCTGCAACATTCACAATCATCAACTCACCCAGAAGATCTTTTTTGTTTGAATACTAATATCTGAAATCGTTTTTCAAAACGGCAAGTTCGTGACTATACTTTTTTCACCATCGAAATCTTTATCGATTTTCAAATATAACAATACCCTATGTCAAAAATTCTTATAGTCTATTATTCAAGAGCAGGCAACACCGAAAAGCTCGCAAAGGCGGTCGCAGAAGGCGTGCGCGAGGGCGGGGGAAACCCGACGCTGAACACGGTGGATGAAGTCGATATGAACGAACTTCCGGAATATGACGGCATCATAGCAGGTTCCCCGGTCTATTTCGGGATGATGGCGGCAGAGCTTAAAAAATTCTTTGACGAATCCGTAATTGTGAGGAAAAAAATGGTCAATAAAGTGGGTGCTGCATTTGTCACAGGCGCGCACAGGACTGGCGGCAAGGAAACAACGCTCATCTCCATACTCCAGGCAATGCTCATAGAAGGGCTGGTAGTGGTGGGAGACCCATTAGAGACAGGCGGGCACTACGGCGCCGCCGGTTCCGATGAGGTCGGGTTGAAAGAGGGAAGGGCACTTGGGAAAAGGGTGGCGGAACTTGCCGAGCTGATTCATCGCAAATGAGTAGAAAGAAAGACAAACAAAGAATCAGCTCAAAAAAAGTAAAAGAGCAACCATCGGGTAAATCAAGAATCATCGCCATCATACTCGGTATTTTTATCATTCTGGCCATTGTTTATTTTCTAATTCCTCAGGGAAGCCAGGAATGGAAAGTGGACAAAAACGGTGTTCTTTCGTACCCTGAAAACAGGGGTAAAGTTGACCTCAAATTGCTTAATATCACAACGGAAAACAACGATTCTCTTGAAACCATTTCCTTCCAGAGCAAGGACTATACGGTAGAAGGACTCCTTCGTATCCCGACTTTGAACAAGAAAGTGCCTGCGGTTGTTCTTCTTCCCGGCGCAACCGTTCCGAAGGAAGGGACGCAGGGGCTGGCCGAGATTTTATCAAAATTGGGTTATGCAAGCCTTGGCATCGAGCAGCGAAACCGCGGAGGAGTGGACATGGAATACGATTATAGTTTATTCAAGGATGGCAAGGAATCGGTAGAGCATAAGATGGTGTTCGATGCCCTGCGCTCGGTGGATGTTTTGAGGCAGGATCCAAGGATTGACGCACAAAGAATCGCTATTATCGGGGAAAGCAATGGCGGGCGCTTCGCAATTATAGCGGCGGCACTTGATCCTGGAATTAAAGGAGTTATAGGCATCAGCACAAGCGGTTATGATACGGAGTCACAGCTCGTCAATGTTCAAGATGAGACACTTATCAGGTTTTATCGCTCCATTGACCCGGATACGTATCTTGGTTTTATCCCTCCCCGCAAATTCGTGATGATGCATTCTGTAAATGACACCGTAATCCCGATAAACCTGGCTGAGAACACTTTTAAAAAAGCGAAAGAGCCAAAACAGTTCTATACAGTAACGACCGGAACTCATGGCTACAGCGAAGGCATGTTGAACCCGCTTGAGAATGAACTGAGGCTTATTTTTCAGTAGCGAAAGACCCTATCCTAAAAGTTCCTTTGCTATTATTACCCTCATGATATTCTGTGCGCCTTCCGCCCCGATTATGTAGGAAGCAACGCCTCTTAATCCCCGCTCAAGCCCGGCCTCTTTTGTGTAGCCGTAAGCCCCGTACCATGTCAGTACATCCCTGATGATATCAAACGCTACCGTGGGCGCTGTGAGTTTAGCCATTGCCACTGATTTATTTATTTCCTTATTGCTGAACCTGTTTTCAGCGTACATCCGGTCAAGCATCCAGGCTGCCTTATATACAAGCAATCTCGCAGATTCAAGTTTTATATAATCCTCTGCAAGCTGGAACTGTATTCCTTCAAAATTGGCAAGCTGTGTATTGAAAACCTTTCTTTCTTTTATATGTTCCATCCCGGATTCCATAGCTCTCTGTGCTGCGCCAATGCATGCTGCTGCCACAAGCGTCCGCGCGCAGTTAAAACCTTCCAGGGCGTAATAAAATCCATTGTTCCAGTCCCCGATAAGATAATGCTCTGGAATCTCTACATTGTTTATGTTTATGGTACCTGTTGATATTCCTTCCCTGCCCATCTGTTTAAAAATACTGGTGGTTATCCCGGGTGTATCTTTTACAGGAATATAAGCAAGGGATAAGCCTTTATGCTTAAGTTCAGGGCTTGTCTTTACAATTGTTACGTAACCTCCTCCGTATTTAACAGCCTCCCTGACGCCGCTTATGAACGTCTTGGCGCCTTTAACTACTAATTTCCCATTCCTTTTTTCCATCCTTGTGGAAGTAGAGGCAATATCCGAACCCCCGGAGGCTTCGGTCGAAGCTATCCCCAGGAACTTTTCCCCATTTGTGACATGAGGCAAAATCTCTTCCTTGGCTTTTGCACTCCCGTATCTTTCCATCAGGAAACCCCAGCCCGCTTCTACCAGATAATAAACAGCAGTAGCCATACTTATATCAGCCCTGGCTATCTCCTCGGCAGCTATCGCCGCCTTTGTAAAGTCTGCACCCATTCCGTTATATTCTTTTGAAATCGTTATACCGAGAAGGCCGAACGCAGCCATATCTTCGATAATTTCGCGCGGGATTTCTCCTTTCTCATCGATTTCACGGGCGCGTGGGGCAAGCTTCCTGTCGCAAAACTCCCTGACAGATTTCCTGAAAAGTTCCTGTTCATCCGTAAACGAGAAATCCATGTTCCCCCGGTATATTACAGGCTCTTGGATTATAAAAACTTTTTCGAACACTTTACAAACCGTGCAATTTCCAGTTTATAGTAAGATTTTTATTTTCGGCTGCAGGAACTCTTATTTTTCTGCCTGTGGCCCTGCTTACAAGAATCTCGTAACAGGGATAAGTTTCATCTCCCAGTCTTTCCGTAAGTTCCCTGAATACGTCCTCGCCGAGATTTTTATCAACAAAGCTTCTATCACATTCAGTTTCACCTATCCTTGAATAATCGTCGTTTTTTACTCCCGGCGCAACTGCCCTGTCCCTTAAAACCTCGGTCCCGCCTTCACCTACAGTGGCTACCATTATATTTTTTAATAATAGGGGCATCCCGCTTTCATTGACATATCCGACATGACCGTGTATCTGGTAAGCGGTTCTTACGATATCCTCTGCCCGCTCGGAACAAAAAATCTTTGAAATAGTCGCCTCAAACGGGAAATCGGGGTCATTCCTGTCTTTCAGGTAAGCTGCATGTATGTATTTTTCTCTCCCCATGCACAGGTAGCGGTACATATCTGCAAGATGTTTCCTGATTTCCCAATGCTGTTTAATCGGTTTTCCGAACGTTATTCTTCTTTCGGCATGCTCGTATGCTTTCCTGTAGGCCGCGTCTGCAATCCCAAGCGACCATGCGCAGCCGAAACTGACCCTGCCGCTTGATAATCCCGCAGCGAGGACATTTCTCCCGTTCCCCCTGGATGATATTAAATTTTCAGCTGGCACGGTACAATTTTCAAACTTCAGTAAAGAAGTGGGTGATGCGCGCCATCCAAAAGTATTTCCTATGCCCATCAATTCCATGCCGTTTGTTCCCTTTTCTACGGCGAGCACGTTGTATTTTTTCCTCTCGTTAAATGGTAAGCCGTAGTCTTCTTTATCTACGGTAAACACGAGAGTCACATCCGCATGACCGCCGTTGGTTATCGCATACTTGGTTCCGTTCAGGATATAATCGCCCCGCGCATATTCGGACGTGGTTAATACTCCTTTCAGGTCAGACCCTGCCGTAGTTTCCGTGAATGCAAGACCTCCAAGTTTTTTGCCTGAAGCCATGTCAGGTAACAACCTCTCTTTCAAGGAATCGGTGCCGTACCTGTTTATCAGGTCAGCCGCAGTCCCGTGTACAGAAACATGCACCCCGAAATTAGCATCGCCGCCTGACAGGATTTCTATTACGGAAGAGCAGAGAGCGAAAGGAAGGCCTGCACCTCCGTATTCTTCAGGTATATATAATCCCTGAAAGCCCTTTTTACCGAGCTTCTTCCAGGCTTCTATAAAATGTTCAGGAAAAATAAGATTCCTGTCTCCGGCTACGCTTTCCTCTATATACCCGTATTTTTCAAGAATCCGGTGTTCTTTTTCAGTTAATGTTGTTCTCTTGTTATTGGATTTTAATTTCGCATCGTATGTTCTCTCAAAATGCGTACCTGTTTCGTCCCATTTCAGCGAAAAAGGCACAAGCTCTTTTTCTGTAAAGTCCCTGGCAGACAAAAGGATATTTTCAACCGTTCCCTCATCCACCCCGAATTCTGAAATTTTCGGTACTAGCAGCCTTTTTAGTTCATCTATCTGGCTTATCATAAGCAATATTTTTAAATTCCTGGACTGAAAAAATCCAGGTTCCCCTTAAATTTTCTATGCCGCTGATGGTTTATTAAGTTAATGTTTACCAAAATTAGATATATTACAAATAACAATAATTCTTTAAGAAGCTAAGGCGGGGAATCCGGTTTCTTAATAAAAGGGGAAAAGTGATAAAACTCATGCACGAAGAAGCGGTCTTGGTCAGCGGGGTGAGGACGGCTGTCGGGAAGTTCGGCCGTGCATATAAGGATGTACCTGCGGTCAGGCTGGGAGCAATCGTGGTAGAAGAAGCGATAAGGAGAGCAGGTCTCAGGATGGGGGACGTGGAAGAAGTCATCATAGGCAATGTCGTCTCAGCAGGTCTTGGCCAGAACCCGGCAAGACAGGCCGCGATTTATGCAGGAATTCCCCCGGAAACGGGTTCTTTTACAGTGAATAAGGTGTGCGGTTCAGGCCTTAAGGCGGTCATGCTTGCAGCCCAGGCAATAAAAGCAGGCGATGCTGATATAATAGTTGCTGGCGGCATGGAAAATATGAGCGCCGCTCCGCATTTGATAAGAAGCCTCAGGTGGGGTGAGAAGCTGGGAAATGCTACGGTCACGGATGCGCTTGTTTACGATGGGTTATGGGAGGTTTATAATCATTACCACATGGGAATTACCGGGGAAAGAATAGCGGAAAAATATGGCATAACAAGGGAAGAAGCTGATGAGTTCAGTATTGGTAGCCATCAAAAAGCACTGCGAGCGATTAAAGAGGGAAAATTTAAAGACGAAATTATTTCTGTTGGGGGCATTGAAACTGATGAGGGTGTCAGGGAAGACACTTCCCTCCCGAAACTGGCAAAACTTCCTCCGGTTTTTAAAAAAGACGGAATCCTGACAGCCGGGAACAGTTCCCAGCTAAGCGACGGCGCAGCCGCGCTGGTTGTGATGTCAAGAGGAAAAGCAGAAGGATTAGGGATTAAACCGCTTGCCAGGATAACAGCCTACGCAACAGGGGGAACAAAACCCGAGGACGTGATGGAAGCCCCGATTCCAACGGTCAGGAAACTTCTTGAGAGGACTGGTTTCACAATAAAAGACATGGACCTGGTTGAGCATAATGAAGCCTATGCCACCGCTTCGATTGCGATTCAAAGAGAACTTGGAATCGACCCTGAGAGATTTAACGTAAACGGCGGGGCAATAGCTCTGGGACATCCGATAGGGTGCAGCGGCGCAAGAATCCTTGTGACAATGCTGTACGCGCTTAAGGACAGGGGGCTTAAAAGAGGACTTGCAACTCTCTGCCTCGGCGGGGGAAATGCGGTTGCGATGATTGTTGAGAGGGAATAAACATGGAGATAAAAAAAATCGGGGTGATTGGTGCAGGAACCATGGGCAGCGGCATAGCCCAGGTTGCGGCGCAAACTGGTTTTAGTGTAATTCTTGCAGATATAAAAGAAGAATATGCAAGAGCGGGATTTGGGAAAATTGAAGAACGGCTGGAAAAGAGGGTTATGGAAAAGAAACTTGAAAATGCTGAAAAAGATAGAATCCTCTCAAATATAAAGACAACCTCAAACCTGGATAATTGCAGCGATGTTGACATGATAATTGAAGCAGCAGCGGAAAAGGAGGATGTAAAAAAACAGATTTTTAAAGAACTGGATAGAATATGCCCTGAAAAAACCATCTTTACAACAAATACCTCTTCCATTTCCATAACACGGCTTGCAGAGGCTTCGGGAAGGCCTGAGAAGTTCACAGGCATGCATTTCATGAACCCGGCTTATATAATGAAACTTGTGGAGATAGTACAGGGTCTTCGCACATCGAAAGAAACAATAAGCCTGGTAGAGGCTGTAGCTGGAAAAATGGGAAAAACACCCGTCGCGGTCAACGATTATCCCGGCTTTATCGCAAACAGGTTACTCATGCCAATGGTAAACGATGCCGTTTACTGCCTTGAGGAAGGAGTCGCACCCCGTGAAAATATCGATACTATTATGAAACTGGGCGCAAACCATCCGATGGGCCCGCTTGAGCTTGCTGATTTTATTGGACTGGATATTTGCCTTGCGATACTTGATGTTCTCCATACCGAGCTTGGCGGAAAGTACATGCCATGTCCATTGCTTCGGAAAATGGTGGCAGGAGGAAAGCTCGGTAGAAAAAGCGGGGAGGGATTTTATGAATACAAATGAATATGTTAAGATAGAGAAGAAAAACGAAATCGGGATTATCACTTTTAACAGGCCTGAAGTCAAGAATATTATGGATACAAAAATGCTTCAGGAACTTGAAAAGTCACTCACTGTTATTGAAAAAGACGATGGGATAAGAGCCTTAATTATCACAGGGGATAAAAATTTCTCAGCAGGGGCTGACATTAAGGAATTGAAAGAAAAGGATCCTTCGGAGGCAGAGGTTTTTTCAAGGCTCGGCCATAATGTCTGCAACAGGATAGAAAACATGGAAAAGCCCGTAATTGCAGCAGTCAGCGGCTATGCGCTGGGCGCCGGATGCGAGATTGCCCTTGCCTGCGATATGAGGGTAGCGGGTAAAAGTGCAAAATTCGGCCAGCCTGAAGTGAATCTTGGACTCATTCCGGGTTTTGGGGGCACACAGAGGCTTCCCAAGCTGGTGGGTATCGGGCGGGCAAAAGAGCTAATCCTGTCAGGCAGGATAATAGATGCAACCGAGGCCGGCTCTATCGGGCTTGCCAACAATGTGGTGGACGATGATAAGGTGCTTGAGAATGCAGAGGAGATGGGGGAGATTCTTGCACAAAAAAACCCGCTGATTATGAAAATTGCCAAAAGCCTGATAAATCAGGATATGAAAAACGGGCTTGAAAAGGAGATATTTTCATTTTCAGAATGTTTTGGAAGTCAAGACCATATTGAAGGGATAAACGCCTTTCTGGAAAAAAGAAAGCCGGTATTCAGGGTTTTTAAAGATGCCAAACATTAAAATAGAATTGTCTTCAATTTAACAAAGGGTGAGTTTTTTGCAGGAATACAAGCTTTTCATAAACGGAGAATGGTTAGAATCAAGTGATGGCGACACATTCGATGATATCAATCCTGCAACACTTGAGCTAATCGGCAAAATCCACAAAGCATCGGATGAGGA
>JBGPUU010000063.1:0-15230 GCA_041491305.1 Candidatus Methanoperedens sp. | reverse complement strand
TTCGGTGTTTCGCGTGATCAATGCTAATGTATCCATTTTCGAGAACTCCTTTTTGTCTGCGGTTCTATGCTAAGCATACACATAAACTCTGCGGAATATTGAGAAGCGCACACGACATCGCCGTAAATCGGGGCGGCAGCAGGTTGTGTTCAATACGAAGAATTATATCTTTGTATTACGTTTACGTATCGGGCAAAGAAGAAATGGATACACAATTATGCTGAAGGAACAATGATTTTTTCAAATTTAGGAAAAATTTAAAAACTATGAATTATTATTAGGCCTCCTGCGGAATGGAAAAAAATGAAAAAAAAATTCAACAATAAAATCCTTATTATCGGCTATGGCTCGGTTTCACAATGCACCCTCCCAATTTTAATAGACAAGCTCGATGTTCCGCTAAAAAATATCACCCTGATTGATTTTGAAGACAAATCAAAAGCCCTGAAAAAATATACAGACCAGGGATTAAAATATTTCTGTGAAAAAATCACCCCGGAAAATTTAGACCAGGTTTTGTCAAAATATCTGGATAAAGGGGGCCTGCTCGTTGATCTGGCATGGAATATCGGCGCCAATGATATTATTAAATGGTGCCATGATCACGAAGTATTGTACGTTAATACATCTGTTGAACTCTGGGATCCTACTGAAGGAATTTTTACAAAGAGCCCGTTTGAAAAATCGCTATACTGGCGCCAGATGCAATTGCGCGAACTTTCCCGTGATTGGAAAGATGCGACAACCGCTGTTATCGACCATGGCGCTAATCCCGGCCTGATATCTCACTTTGTCAAGCAAGCCCTGCTGGATATTGCTGCGCGTATCATTTTTGATAAAAAAGTGTCTCCGCAGGATGAAGAAGAAATTGCCCGCCTTGCAAAAGACAGGGATTTTGCCAGACTGGCGAAGAAATTAGATGTCAAGGTAATCCATTGCAGCGAGCGGGATACCCAGATTGCCAACAGGCCAAAGCAGGTTAACGAATTTGTAGGGACATGGAGCATTGAAGGATTGCGGGAAGAAGGGACGGCCCCGGCTGAAATAGGTTGGGGGACGCATGAGAAGAAACTGCCGCCCCTGGCGAATATACCTCCGTGCGGACCTAAGAACCAGATATTTTTGCCGCAGATGGGCATTAATACATGGGTAAGATCGTGGATACCGCCGGATGAAGAAATTATCGGTATGATGATCCGCCATGGTGAAGCATTTGGCCTTTCAGACAGGTTGACTGTCTGGGAAGATGGTAAGGCGGTTTACAGGCCGACAGTAAATTATGCTTATATGCCCTGTCACGATACGCTTTCCTCGCTCTGGGAATTGCGCGGCCGGAATTACGAACTCCAGCCCAGTATCAGGATTATGACTGATGAAATTATATCAGGCGAGGATACCCTTGGGGCGCTCTTGATGGGGCATCATTATAATTCCTGGTGGACGGGCAGCGCTTTGAGCATCGAGGAAGCCAGATCTCTCGCTCCTGGCCAGAACGCCACAACACTTCAGGTAGCCGCAGGTATTGTTGCTGCTGTACTCTGGATGCTTGAAAATCCGCGGGAAGGTATTAAATTACCAGACGATTTGCCTCATGATTTTATTCTGGATATTGCCAAACCGTATCTCGGAAAATTTATTTCGACCCCATCGGACTGGACGCCTCTAAAAAACCGCAAAGTATTTTTCAAAGAAAATCCGGCGGCAAAATACAATCCGGATCCATGGCAGATTGAAAATTTTATTTTCAGGGGTTAATGATTAATGGTTTGTTAAAATGATTTGTTAATAATATCGGATACAATAATGATCGAAAATCAAAAAGAAATGTTAGAAAAAATTGCCTCGGAACATGGAACGCCGGTTTTTATCATAGATCATGAAAAAATCAGGGAGAATTATCGTGAATTCAGGGAAAAATTGCCTGATGTGCAGGCATATTTTGCAGTTAAGGCAAATTCCAACCCTGAAATTGTAAAAACCATGTATGATATGGGCGCAAGTTTTGACGTGGCTTCTTTCCCTGAATTTATGCTGGTCCATGAAAATATCAAACATTTGGCTGATAAAGAACGGCAGGATTTTATCTGGGATAAGATTATTTATGCCAATACCATCAAGCCTGCCGAAGTCCTTGCCAAGTTAAATGAATATAAGATTTTAGTTACTTTTGATAATATTGAAGAATTAAAAAAGATAAAAAAACATGCCCCTGATGTTGGTCTTGTTTTAAGGATACGCGTGCCTAATACCGGTTCCATGGTTGAGCTTTCTTCAAAATTCGGAGCCCATCCCGGAGAAGCGGTTGATCTTATAGCAGAGGCTGTGAAATTAGGGCTTGGGGTTGAAGGCATTAGTTTCCATGTCGGCAGCCAGTGCAATAATTTTGATAACTATTCGCAGGCTTTGAATTTCGCCTCCTCGATTTTCAAGGAAGCGGAATTGAGAAATTACCAGATAGGGTTTATTGACAGGGAAGGCAAAAAAAGAAAGGTTCTGGATATTGGCGGCGGCTTTCCTGTCAAGTACACGCCGGACGTAAAATCGTTTGCTACTTTAGCCAGACAATTAAATTCAGAAATAAAGCGTTTGTTCCCCAAAGACGATATCCAGGTTATTGCCGAACCCGGGAGATTCATGGTGGCGACGGCATGTACCTTAGTCACGAAAATTGTTGGCAAAGCTGTCCGCGACGGGAAAACGTGCTATTACCTGAACGACGGTGTTTATCATACTTTTTCTGGACAGGTTTTTGATCATCAGCACTATCCGCTGCATTCCTTCAAGGAAGGAGAGAATAAAGTTTGCGCTACGTTTGGACCAACTTGCGACGCTTTCGACACTATTTCACTGGCTGATGAACTGCCTGAAGACCTGCAAATTGACGATTTGCTTTATGCTGAAAATATCGGCGCCTATACGATCGCTTCAACCACCTATTTTAACGGTTTCCCGCCTCCGAAAGTGGTGCATTTGAATAGATAAGGTTCAGCAAGAATCAATACCTATCTCTTTTCTTTTCTCAGATAACTCCACCAAAAGCGCTTCTTTCTTAATGAATTCAATAGAGCCTCTCAATTCTTTGAGTTTATCAATATTTCGGGATTTTACAAGCCGTTCAAAAAAGTCGCTGAAGCTCTCGTTTGTTCCCTTCATCGAGAGGAGCATTTTGTAAATATCTTCGCGGATGGTTATGGTCTTGGCTGTCATAAGTAAACATATGTTTAAACTTATATTTAGCCCATATAGAATAATTGCAGAAATGAATCCAGAAGCACTATATTCTGTCCTCATGTTCCCTGAGGTCGTATAGGTCTGTCTTTTGCATTGTTCCGAATAGGCTTTTCTTCTCCTTGAAAAGCATTTTTATTAAAATTTCATTTATTTTTTCTGAAATATTCTTGACTCCCGTTTCTTTTTTCAGGGTCTGGTAAACATCTTCTCTTAATTTTATTGTGGTCCGGACTTATTCTGTCATCGTAAACCCCTGCATATATGATAAATCATCTACATCAACATAAAATTTGCTGTGCAGATTTATAATTTGCGCTAACTTTTCATGAAGCTATATTCCGATGTCGGTTTAAATTCTAATAAAAAATGGCAAGAACATATTAATACAATGGAGGTTGCTAATATCTGAAATAAGTTAGGAGTAGGTAACAATATGGACAGCCGTATTAAATATTTCTTGCACGGGGCAGTTGGATTAATATTCAGTCAGGTAATTGGGTTTTTTGGGTTTTTCCTTTTGATTATTTTTTTAAACCTGGTTAAGGTTCCTGATATAATGCCTTCTGATATAATGTCTGTTTTGCCTATCGCACTAACGTGGGGCATTTTTGGCATTTATACAGGACTATTATGGAATAAAGAACTGGAACTCGGAGCTTCAGGTGTTGCCAGTGGTATTCTTGTTGGGATTGTCGGGTATAGTGGTATCGTCCCTTTAAATTTAGGTTCCTTCATGATATTTCTTCCAGGAATTATATTAGCTGTTTTTTTAATGGCCCGTGCTGCCTCAGAAAAGAAAATCAATAAAACAACTATCTTTTTATACATCGGAATTGTGTTTGCAGCGGTATTGATTTCAGTTTTTCAGCAATATGCTATTGTATTGGAAAATAAATATACTGGAGTTTTAACTTCTTTAATAGGATTTTTTTCTAATTTAGTCTCCCTTATAATTCTCGGAGGACTTATCAGCTCAGGATTATATTACATTTATGGCACGAATGATACAAGCAAAAATGGCTTTAAACGTACTTTTTTGAGAGCTGGAAAAATTATCTCAGCAATCTCGATATTACTTATGTTTGCTTTTGCGTTAACAAACAGTCAATATGCGGGATATAGTATTTCGAAAGTTAATGAACCTGGATTTTTTGTGGTCATGAATACTGAAGAAATTAATAGATTTCCAATTTTTGCAGAGGCTGTCAATGGAAACGGATATCATGGCCAATCAGTTCCAATGGAGGAATGGAACGCACTTAGGGATTTGCTCGTTGAACAGAAAAAATGTTACTCAAACGGCAATTGTTATGTTAAAATAAATGATTCGTACTATCAAATTAACTTTGTGATTTCCTGATGAAGGGGTTTGAATGGACAAAATGACAATAATGGAGAATTAATCGACTCTTTTCGCGCTCTAATTTGTGCATTGATTGTTATTCTCCATCCCTATAATTAATATCCCCACCTTCCAATCAGTACCACAAGAATGCTCCAAATCATCATCCACCCCCAGAAGTCAAAGCTCATCATCCTCCCCATAAAAGACAGCGGAAATGTGCCCTCATTCCACGGCACCCTCATACTGAAGCAAACCCCCAAAGGCGCGCGCGTGGGGAAATTCAGGATAAAACAGGGAGAAAAAGAAGAATTCAGGCCGCCAGCGGAACTTATCGAACTTCTCCGTCTCTCGGATAAGATTCTGATTGCAGAAGGGAATGAAACCTCTGAGGCTGAATTCAAGGAATTGCTGTCGGCATATCAACTGGATTACGGTTACACGAACCCTTGCCGGCTTTGCCTGATTTCCGGGAAATATACAGTACTGGATAGCAATTCCATCAGGTTTCATAATGAATCGATATGCGAAGACTGCGCAAAAAAAGAACTTTTAAAGGAATCAAAAACAATCAAGCTGGGAAAACACGGGCAGGAAAGGCTTATCCGGATTTTATTAGGAACAAGAAATCTTGATAAAGTGCTTGCAATGATAAGCCCTGAAAAACTGGATTCAGGCTTAACCAGGTTCGATACTATAGAAGCAAGCAAGATTGAAAGTTCGATGAAAGTAAAAACCCTGCCTTTGCACGAGGAATTTAAAAAGATACTCGGATCTCATCTTGATGAACTCATGCCAGTACAAGCGCTTTCTGTGAAGGCAGGGCTCCTTGAAGGAAAAAACCAGTTAATCGTTTCCGCAACGGCTACGGGGAAAACGTTTGTCGGGGAACTTGCCGGCATCCAGAACATCCTGAGTAAAAAAGGTAAAATGTTATTTCTTGTCCCTCTTGTCGCGCTTGCAAACCAGAAGTACGAACAATTCACAAAACGTTATTCAACTGTGGCGACCACTTCCCTGCGCGTGGGTACGAGCCGTATAAGCAGTAAGGTAAAAGGCATCAGGACATCGCTTTCCTCTGACATAATCGTGGGCACCTACGAGGGTATCGACTTCATAATCAGGTCAGGCAATTCTGGAAATCTGGGAAACATCGGGACTGTTGTCATTGATGAAGTGCACATGCTTGAGGACGACGAAAGAGGCCACAGGCTTGACGGACTCATAGCGCGCCTGAAATTCACCGCGCCCGAGGCGCAGTTCATCTACCTTTCTGCCACAGTTGGGAAACCGCAATGGCTTGCTGAAAAACTCGCCGCCCGGTTAATCGAATTTGAAGAGCGGCCCGTCCCGATAGAGCGTCACCTCATCTTTGCGCCCGAATACGAGAAGAAACGGCTGATAGAGCGGCTTGCAAGGCAGGAATATGATAAGAAATCATCCAAAGGTTTCCGCGGGCAGACCATTGTATTCACCAACTCGCGCCGGAAATGCCACCTGCTTGCGGACGGGCTTCTCATCAAGGCGATGCCGTATCATGCAGGGCTGACTTACAATGAACGAAAGAGGGTGGAAGAGCTATTCGGAAGCGGTCACCTTCCGGTTGTGGTGACCACAGCGGCGCTTGCGGCCGGGGTTGATTTCCCTGCCTCCCAGGTAATTTTTGAATCCCTTGCCATGGGTATTGAATGGCTGACTGTGCGCGAGTTCCAGCAGATGCTCGGGCGCGCGGGAAGACCCGATTATCATGACCTGGGAAAAGTGGTTCTTCTTGCAGACCCTGAGAGCAGGTTCGGGAAAGGCGATTCCGAGGACGAGGTGGCTTTTAGGCTTTTGAACGGGGAACTATCGCATTTCGGTGTGGATTACGGGGACGATGAACTGCTTGAAGAGACCCTTTCCAATATCGTAGTCGCCCATGCGCTTTCCGATATCAGGAAAATTGAGGGGTTATTGCTCTGCGATGGAGACCTTGATTACCTCCTCGGCAAACTCCGGGAATACGGGTTCATTGAAAAAAGAGGGGCAGGTTTTTTCCCAACAAAGCTTGGAAGCATCGTGGCGTCGCATTTCCTGAGCGTTGAGCAGACTTTCCTGATAAAGAATGCACTCCTTGAAGGACGCGAGCCGCTTGAAATAGTCACAGAGCTTGGGACCTTAGATTCCGTATATTTCAGGTACGCGTCGCAGTTATCCGATGCGCTGGGGACTGACATCCCGACCCGCGTTTTCGGCGCAGGTCTTGATATTGTTTTCTCGGCAGACGGCATGTCAAAGCTAAAAGAGAATGTAAAGCGTACCATGCTTGATTTTGCGCGGGAGTTCATGGCATGCACATGCAAGGATTCGCCATACTGCGGCTGCGCCGAGAAAAAATTCTCGCGCAGGGTCATTGAACTTTGCGCTGAGGGGCATTCGCCTGAAGGGGTTATAGGCGAGCTTACGAAGCAGTACGGGGTTTATGCTTATACCGGGGATGTGCTCAATTATCTTGACGGGGCTGCGAGGGCGCTTGAGGCTGTGGAGTTGATTGCAGGGATTTTTGGGAAAAAGGAGACGGGCGGGAAGGCGAGGGGGTTGAGAGAGAGGATGGAGGGGAGTTAAAAAGCTGGCAAAAAAAAAATATTATTTTTTTCTAAATGCCGCCAGTGTTCCTCACAAACCCGCTTAAAATCATTTCATTCCCTTCGTTTCAATCTAACATAAATTGCAAGGAATGTTGCTATTACGAGTATCGCTTCAAATCCCGCAGCTTTTCGTGTCGCTGCAGGTACGGCTGTTTGGGCAGGCTGGGTTTCTGTTACAATAGGCGTTGCTGTAGGCACTGTTACCCCGCTTTTTAAACCGCTAATTGCGAAAGGCGAGAAAGAGTTTGTCTTTCCTTCGTAGTAGGTATATGTATCGTCTTTTGTCGTTTGTGCGGTTTCAAGCTGCATCCACTTGCTGCCGTCCCACTTTTCAAGTTTGACGTCGCTGCCTTTAAGGTTGTTGCTGCTGAGCCATGAGTTCCCAACTTTGAATACGATAGTGGCTTCTTTTATATTCTTTGGAACTGCAAACCCTGTTGTCCCAACCCAGATATTAACATTCTTATAGGTTATCCCGGGCGCAGAAGTGTTTACAAGCGTAGAAGTGTTTTTCAATGTTTCCACTGCAACATTGATTATGCCTGCGCTTGTATTTCCAGTTATATTTACAAACTCTACAGGATTGCTCTTGTTGGTGAATGCGTATGATGTGACTATATCTTTGGCGATATACAGGTCATAATTCTCTTTTACCAGTATATTTGAGTAATTTTCACCAGATGGACCGCCTCCCCCACCCCCGCCTCCACCGCCGCCGCTGCTACCGCCACTGCCGGATGAGACAGTCCCGAGCAGCGCAAAGGTGCTGAAGTGGCTTACGTTAACGATGATGTAGTTGAGAGTTTTATCCTGGGATTGTGCAGGGGTTTCCCATGCATTTGGTGCTGCTGATGTATTATAGAATTGGACTTTCAACTGTGATTCATCCGTAATACCTGCTGCCTGCCACTCATCATCTGTGTAGTTGAAACGTATCTGTATGTCCGGGGTGAAGCGCGCGCCTTCGGGGCCAAGAGAAAGATTTTCACCTACCCACCTGTCGTCGCTGCTGCCCAGTATGAATGTTGAATTTACCTGAGCAAGAGAGTCTGTCGATATATAAGCCAGAGCAGCCCCACTTACTGAAGCATTGGTGTTGTTCGGGATTGTGACTGTCACGTTCCCGCTTGGCGCTTCTATTTCGAGTGTGGCGTTAGTGATGAAAGTTGATAGATTGATAACACTTCCGATTGTGGTGTTAACGATTGTCCTGTTCACTGTGATTATTCTCGTTTCCGAGACGTTGGATACACCGTTTGAGTCGTTTGCATATACCTTGAAGCTGTAATTGCCGCTCAAGAGGCGGGTCATATTCGTGAAGAAAACCGTACCCGCAGGCTGCGATGTGTTTGGCGTCATTGTATTATTTACGCCATTCCAGTTCAGGTATTTCGCTGTACCGTTAGCATCCAGTGTTGCAGTCACATTGACATAGCTGTTGGTAGTATTGCTGCCGTTGTCTGGGCTTGTAATGACAATAACGATAGGCACTGTCGTTGTGGTGTTGATGTACATGAGCTTTGAAGTATCGTTGGTAGACATGGCGGTTACATTAACCCTGAATGTGCCTGATGTGGTATTGGTCACATTAAGCGTGAAAGCCTGCGTGGTTCCCAGACTCACGAATACAGGCGATGCTATACTCAGGTTTGCTGTCCCGGCACTGTTCGGATTATCAACCGCAAGCGTATACGTATCCCCGGCAGTCCCGTTGTTTTGCAGGAACAGATTGTAGGTCGCATTTGTTCCCGCTGCTGTTGATTTAGCCGTTGTATTTGCAGTCAGGTTAACGCTATAATTATTTACAGTCGTTGTGGTGTTGATGTATCCGAATTTTGTGGTATCGTTGTTGGAGCGGGCTGTCACATTGACGTAGAATGTGCCCGTTGCAGTATTTGTCACGTTCAGGAGCAATGTTTGAGTCGCCATTGATTCCAGTGTAATATCCCCGCTGACATTCAGGGCTGCTGTGGATGCACCACCCGAAGCAACCGTAAGGTTGAATGTATCGGTAGTGGTACCGTTGTTTTGCAGGTTAAGGGTGTAGGTCGCATTTACTGTTACGTTGGTTGTCCTCGTTGGCTGATCTACTGTCATGTTAACGCTGTAATTCGCTACTGTCACGGATAGCTGGATGGTATTGTTCGCATTACCCGCATTGTCGTATGCGGTAATGTTCAGATAATATATCCCCTTTGTAGCATTTACTATCACGCTGCTGTTTGTCCAGAATCCTGAAACATTGGTGAGGAAAACATTAGTGAGAGAAGCATTGATGGATGAGACATTCACGCTTGCGTTTTTTACCCCTGAGATGGCGTCCGTTATTGTGGCATTGAGGGTAATGTTTTCGCCATTTTTAGCAGCAGTTTTTCCACCAGCATAACCTGTCGGGTTTGCCGTGATGCGGGGCGGGTTATTATCGATAATTACTGTTAACTGTGCCGTATTATTGACATTACTCAAATTATCGTATGCGGTGACGTTCAGATAGTATATACCGTCCGAAGCATTCACTATTACGCTGTTGTTTGTCCAGAACCCAGACGAATTGGAAAGAGAAATATCAGTGAGGGAGGCGTTTATGGATGAGACATTTACGCTTGCGTTTTTAACTCCTGAGATAGCATCTGTTATTGTGGCATTGAGGGTTATCACTGTGCCGTTTTGAGCTGCGGTATTTCCGCCAGTGTAACCTGTCGGGTTTGCGATAACATTCGGACCATCAATATCAATAGATAAAACCGCAGCGGACACATTTATCCGTCCTGCGCCATATGTGGTGTCATTTCCGGCAGTACCCAAATCTATTGAAGTGCTGTTAAAAATGTTTTTTATCTGGGCTGGTGTAAGAGTTGTACCCTGCCTGTTTGCAGCATGTAAAAGAAGCGCGACTGTGCCTGCTACGTGGGGGGTTGCCATGGAAGTGCCGCTCAAGTAGGCGTAATAATCGTTGTATATTATATATCCAACATTATTTGGATAGCTTCTTAATGAAAGGATACTTTTCCCAGGCGCAACAACGCCGTGGTCACTCATAGAAAAACCTGTGCTTGAGAAAGGAGCAATTGCATCATTACTATCTACAGCTCCAACTGCTATCGTTCCGCTTATGCAGGCTGGAAAAGAAACCCCAGAGCTACCGGCATTTCCTGCCGCTACTATGACAGTAACATTGAGTGCCAAAGCATTGTTTATGGCATTTGTCATTAATGGGCTATGCGAGTCGCAATTACTGCTTGTCCAAAGAGATGAATTGTCTCCGAGGCTCATACTGATTATGTTAGCTCTGTTGCTGACAGACCACTCTATTCCATATATCACATCACTTTCACTGCCGCTCCCACTTGCATCAAGCGCCTTCGCCCCGAACAAACTCACATTCGGCGCCACGCCTGTTGTTGTTCCTCTGTTTCCATTTCCCCCTACAGTTCCTGCGACATGCGTCCCGTGTCCATGGTCATCATAGGGTGTATTGTTCAAGCCGTTCACAAAGTCCACCCATTTGATAACCCGCCCTGCAATATCAGGATGCGAGGCATTAATTCCCGTATCAATTATAGAAACATTGACCCCGCTGCCGTCAATCCCGAGCGCCCAGACATTCGTGGCATTTATGTGTTTTATCGCATCTGTCGCGCTGTCAATCTGCCCCTGCGAAACCTGGACAGAATAATCCTCAAGGATATGAAGCTCGGAGTCAAGTTCAATACTCGCTACATCATCCCGCATGGAAAGCTCCTCGATAAGTTCAGGCGATGCATTAACCGCAATTGCATTAATTATCCAGAACCGTTTAATTTTATCCGCCTTTCCCCTGCCCTTTTCTTCATCCAGTAAATCGGAAAGAGCTTTCTGGCTGGTTGATGCATGGCTCTTCAGCGTTGATACCGTATTTTCTTTAGAGACTGTTTTAAAAGAAGGCTGGTCTTTCAGCACGATGATTACAGGCACATTCCCGCCGCCTGATATGCGGGACTTGACATCCATCGAGGTTTTATCGTTTGCAGCCTGGGTATTTGCTGAAAAAATGGCAAATAAAAACAATAGAAGCACAATTGCCAGTATCGATTTATTGAACTTTGAACTCAAAATTCATCAACTCTTTATCCGTCTCAACCACTTTTTTGCCTTCATTATTTTCGATTATCCGGGTAATTTTTAACGTCGCCTTATAATCCCCGTTTTCCAGTTTCCCAAGAGGTATTATCGCAGTCGGCTGCGAGAATGCTTCAGTCACCATCATGCCCTCGCCCGGGTCAGTGTAATTGGCATAAACCGTAAACGCATTTCCCTGTTTCTCCACCCGCCCGATTTGTATCCCATACCCGCCTGTACTGAAAACACCTCTGAAAACTACGAAATTCAGTTCATCGTTGACAGAAAAAGTAGAAGGTTTAGCTGCTTTTTTAATAACAATTTCATTTAAAGTTTCCTTAACATCGGGGATTGTGCCTTTTAGTACGGCAAACATGCCTTCTGATTTCTCCACAAATCCACCGAGAGGATAATATTCTATAACTGGATTGACTTTCAGTACCACAATTTCACTTGAAGGTGTTTGGGATATGCATCCGGGAACAACGGCTATTGCGACGATTGCAAAAATCACCAGCATTTTTAATAGAATAATATCACCTTTACCATACCCTTAAGGTCTGTAATTGTTTTTTCAACTGCCATTATTCCAGGAGCTATCTGCCATCCGATAATATTTAAGGCCATTTTTCCACATTTTTTAAGATTTATTACTTTGCTATCAATTGCTTTTTATTTATATAACATCTGAACATTAATAACTTTCCTCTAAAAGCTGTTCGCCATTTCTCCATTTGTCCCCATGCAACCCCACAGTATCGTTATTTAGCGGCGCTGTTCTGGCATTTTTCGGGCGTGAAGAAGTAAAAAAGTTAAAGGATTTCGGCGGGAAATGAGTTGATATCTGCTTATTTCACCCTCAGAGGAACAATCTCCAAGTTCGATATTTTCTCAAAATCCTTTACGTTGTCCGTGAATAAGCCCACGTTAAGGTCGTTCGCATGCGCCGCAATTATTGCGTCGTTGATTCTGATATTGTTATTGTGGCTTAGCTCAAGCGCTTTCAATATGGTGCACTGCTCAACCGATTCATAATTCACATGCTTTGAATACAGTATTTTTTGCGTCCTGTTAAAAGATTCTTCTTCACCCAATAACCGGTAAAGCTTGTAATGAACTTCAGAAATAATGATGGTGTTGACAAGTAATTTATGAGTTTTAACAAGATCTTTTAATTTTGCTTTTGCAACAGAGTACTCAGGATATTCTTTTATATTGGCGAAAATGAAAATATTCGAATCAACCAGTAGCTTTTTTATGTCGTCCAAAGCTCTTCCTCAAGGGTTTTTAAATTTAGCTGTTTGATTTTTGCTGGGTCGGCATGAGCCGGGGAATCAAGCAGCTCGATAAGAGAATCTTTTCCCCGCTTTTTGAGCACAATTTTATTTTCCTTAATGTCAATATCAAAGCGGTCTTTTGGCTTGATTTTAAGCAAATTTATTAATTCTCTGGGAAAATGAATTTTATACGTGTCATCTACGATTATTTCTTCCATAGTATGTTTATTGTTGTTTTTGGGATATATATTTTGATGCATCTCTCGCCGTACTTTTCACTTATGCGTAAAATACGCCACTACCTCGTCCCCGCTCACGCTGTCAATCCTCACAAACCCGAACCTCTCAAACTGCACCACTTTGTCCAGCTCCTTCTCAATCCCGCGCTCTCCGATGCCAGTATATTCACCATCGGGCGACAGCACCTTGACTTTAAGACCATCGGGCGGAGCCCAGTGGATAATACGTGCTTTCTCCTTCTTGACAAGGTCCATATCTGTGCCTATGAACTTCGCCTTAAGCGGCGAGATGCCTGTTATCTCGATATTGTAAAGGTCTTTCAGGCGCAATCTCTCGCCTTCCTTTAGTATATCCACATCGCTCTGGCACACAAGTACCTTCGTTCCCACAGGAATTTCCCTCATTTCCTTCTTTGCAGGATGAAGCGGCGCTTTTGCAACTTTCGGCTCTGCGCCTTCGATTTCAAGCTCGACAGGGTTCCACACGAAAAAATACCTGTTCGAAACCGGGTCGATGAGCTTTCGGTTCTCGGCATACAGCGTATCCAGGCTCAGGCTGATATCCGTTTCGCCAAGACCCAGGTCTATCATGAACTTCCGCAAAGCTTCGGCCCGTATGCCGCGCCGCCGCAGCGCCCTGATGGTGGGCACGCGCGGGTCGTCCCAGCCTGTGTATGTCCCTTCGGCGATCGCTTTCTTCAATCCGCTCGTGCTTAATTTCCCGAATTCATGTATCTGCACGCGTCCCCAGTGCATGGTTTCAGGATAAGTCCATCCCATGTACTTATACACATATCTCTGGCGGGTCTCGCTGTCAGTGAGGTCTTTGCCCCTGATTATGAGCGTAGTGCCCAGAAGGTGGTCTTCCACTGCGCCCTCAAAATCAAGAAGGGGCCAGGCAACGTATTTATCCGCGACTTGCGGTCTTGGATGAGGTGTCTTGATAATGCGGAATGCAACCCAATCCCTTATTGCCGGGTCTTTGTGGGCTATATCGGTCTTGATGCGAAGCACCGCTTCCTGCTCTTCATACCCGCCTGAAAGCATCTTTTTCCATGACACAAGGTTTTTCTCAGCTGCCTCTTCCCTGTGCGGACATGGCTTTTTTGCATCCTTCAGCGCCTTGAACTCTTCCTGCTCGCAGAAACACACATAAGCGCCGCCTTTTTTGATAAGCTCTTCAGCCACTTCATAATATTTCGAAATCCTGTCCGATGCTATTATGACCTCATCCGGTTTTGCGCCGAGCCATTCACAGTCGTCAAGGTACCAGTCATAAGCTTCAAGCATCGGGCGCTTGGTCGCCGGGTCTGTGTCGTCGAAGCGGATAATGAGCTTGCCGTGGTTTTTTTTGGTGTATTCCGAGTTCACCACGATTCCCCTCGCGCTTCCGATAGTTGGCGGCCCGTTGGGGTTGGGAGCGAATCTCATGACAAGAGCGCCTTTGAGTTCAAGAGGCGGGAGACCTTTATCAGGCTCCTTTTTTTCCTTGAGTTCAGCAATGAGTTCCGGTGCAATTGAATTTAATTCCTTTTCCCATAAATCGGGAGGCATTTTATTTATTTCAGAGAGTGCTTCCTCGATAAGCAAATTTACTTCTTTTGCGCGTGAACGAAGTTCAGGGGCTGCCATGACCTTGCCCATAACCGCTCCTGCCTGCGGCAGTTTGTTATATTTGACCGCATTTTGCAGCGCATATTTCTTAATAAGGAGTTTTATATCATCAGTGGTTAACATTTGACCCTGAATCGTCATTCGGTAATATTAAACTTCTGCGAAAAAACGAAAACAATCAATAAAGTATATATTAATAACATTCATATTCAGGTAAAGGTGATATAATGCAGGCAGAAGTCTCAACACTATTCGGTTTGAATGTTTATACTGATAAAGGGGTATACATTGGAAAAGTCAATGATGTAGTTCTTGAAGTAAATGATAAAAAGGCAACAGGCCTTGCGGTAACAAAATTGAATCCCGACATGTTCGAATCTACAGGCAAAGGAGTAGTTATCCCGTACAGGTGGGTAACAGCAGTTGGCGATGTTGTTCTTATCAGGCACGTCAAAGACCAGTTCAAGAAGCCTGAAGAAATCCCTGAAGACTATAATATTTCTGATGAAGAAGAGGAAAGCAAGTAAACTGTGATTGACCTTTTAGAAAAGGAGATGAAGGGGAGGGAAATCTACTCGGGAATTAAGGTGTTCCCTCCTTTTGCGGTCAGGATTGACGGGCGGGGGTTTCGGCGCGCTCTTGACCTGTTGGGACTTGAAAAACCATACGACGAAAGGTTTGCCCATGCAATGGCGGATTCCATCGAATCTTTTTTCAGGGAAAGCGGTTTGAATCCGTTGTTTGCTTTCACATTTTCAGACGAGATTTCATTATTTTTCAAGGAAATCCCATATAATAACAG
>JBGPUU010000062.1:0-15480 GCA_041491305.1 Candidatus Methanoperedens sp. | reverse complement strand
TTAGGTTAAATTCGAAGCCGTTGAGTATGTCGAAGCGTCTTTGCGTGTACAATTCCTGTTTTTCATGGTGACAATTAAGCTGGCGTGTGTTAAGCAGAATGTCCTCTTCCATTCGCCTTCTCCTCACTTAACAGTAAAAAAGGGTTGCTTAAAAAAATTTTCAGAAAACGGTTTTCAAGTGCCCTGTATTGTAAATGATACAAATAATGATGATTATCAATCTTACCTAGCAATAATTCCCGGGAATGCTTTAGCTGAGATATATGGACAATATGGTGCGCGATTATTGGAACAAAACGTTCGTTCATTTTTACAATTTACGGGAAAATATAACAAAGGTATTCG
Organism: Candidatus Methanoperedens sp.; assembly: GCA_041491305.1. Taxonomy (GTDB): domain Archaea; phylum Halobacteriota; class Methanosarcinia; order Methanosarcinales; family Methanoperedenaceae; genus Methanoperedens. Next base: position 15,135 of record JBGPUU010000062.1, on the reverse strand, counting down.
TGATACTATATTGAGTCAACCCCACATGTTTCTCGCCTATAACAACGGTATTGCTGCTACTGCTGAAGAAATAAAATTAGTCGATCTCCCGGACAATAAAGGCAAAGGAATCGGATATGTAAAGGATTTTCAAATTGTTAATGGGGGGCAGACAACAGCATCAATTTATCATACATGGAAACAAAATAAAAATGTTGATATTTCTAAAATATTCGTGCAATTAAAACTTACAATAATTAAAAACAAAGATAATTTTGGTACAATAATAGGAAAAATCGCAGAATATGCAAATACTCAAAATAAAGTAAATGCTTCTGATCTAAGTTCGAACCGGGAATACTACATTATCCTTGAAAAACTATCTAGAACAATCTGGGCACCACCTACAAAAGATCATAATCAACAAACACACTGGTTCTTTGAAAGAGCAAGAGGTCAATATAAGAATGCAAGATTACGGGAAGGTTTTACAAATTCAAAGAAAAAAGCTTTCGACTTAAGGAATCCGAGAGATCAATTATTGACAAAAGAAAATCTTGCTAAGTACCTTAATGCCTCCGAAGAAATATTCTACGGAAATAAACGTGTGATAACCCCTCATATTGTAGTTCGGGGAAATGAAAAAAATTATGCATATTTCTTAAAGTATAACTTTAACATAAAACCTGATAGTATTTTTTTTGAAGATGTCGTTGCATATGCAATATTATTTAAAAGTGCAGAAAAAATATATGGTATTAAGCCAAATACTTTGGGAGATATGCGTTATATAACAGTACCATATTCAATTGGTTGGCTTTGTTTGAAACTTGATTATAAGCTTGACTTATATAAAATCTGGAAAAATCAGGAATTAAGTAATGCATTAAAAACTATACTTAAAGAAATTATGCTTGCAGTTGAACGATTTATCATTCATACTGCACCAGGATCATTGTATGGAGAGTGGGCTAAAAAAGAAGAATGCTGGAATCAGATCATAGAAAAAGATTTTGGCATCGACCTTAATATTTTATTAGATGATTTGGAAAAAGATGATTCTCCAAGACGCAAAAATGTTGCTGAATCGGATATTGAAAACAATTTGATTAGAAGTGAACTTGAATTAATTAAATCTATTCCTATAAACAAATGGAATGAAATAAACAAAATGGGGATTTTTATCGAAGAACTCACTCCAATTTTAAAAAACAGAGCAATTAATATTCAATCAACACTTAAAATGAAAAAAGAACTATCTGAAATACAACGAAAGGACGCAATTACAATAATTGACATTATTGTTCACAAATCTCCAGAATTCTTTGTCGAAAATGAACTGACCGACGGAAATGCTCTAGTCAATGAAAATGAGATTGTTAGCGAAAATGTATTAACAAGCGAAATTGAGCTAACCAATGAAAATACAATAAATATTGATGGGGTCATTCCAAAACAGATGACATCTTCCTTGCTGAAAAAGATGGTAGATTGGGATATAAAAACAGGAGTTCTTACACCAAAACAGAGATTATATGTATATAAATTTGTATATGAAAATAAAAAAATGACTCCTTTCGATGAAAAAAACCTGACACGATATTTGCAAACTTTGGTAACAGCGGGATTTGAAGTGAATTAATGTTAAGAACCAAACAGTACTCACTAATTTATATCCAGGAACTTTTCAATACATCTTTTTCCGTAACAGATTTTAAAGAAACTTGTCTTTGGTTATCCCGTTATCCCAGTTCTTGCGAAGTTTCTCGGATTCTATGTGCGAGATTTTCTTTTCTGTCTTTTTCTTATGTCAATGGCGTTCATCTTATTGGTTAGCAATGTCAAACATTTCCCAAGAAATAATTGAAAACCATCATTTATACAAAAGAGATTTTAGATGGAGACATACAAAAGATCCTTATGAAATTATGATTGCAGAGTTCATGCTTCAAAGAACAAAGGCTGATCAAGTAGTTCCTGTTTATGCTAATTTCTTAAAAAAATATCCAGACATTAAGAGTTTGTCAAAAGCGGATATAGAAGATATTAAAAAAATAATTAGACCACTTGGCTTACACTGGCGTTCTGCACATTTCAAAAAAGCCGCAGAATATATAATAGGTGAGTATAATGGTAATATTCCTCATACCAGAGAAGAATTATTAGAAATACCTGGTGTAGGGGACTATGTAGCCAGCGTAATTTTAACAGTAGCCTTTTCAAAAAATAATTCCATAGTAGATAGCAATATTGCGAGGGTATTGAACAGATACTTTGGTTTGGATTTAACGGGAGAGACCCGTAGAAATAAAAAAATTATTGAATTATCAAATGAACTATTTAGTCATTGCAATTGTGAGCCAAAAGAACTATTATTTGCCATTATTGACTTCAGCGCTCTCGTATGTATTCCTTTAAAGCCAAAGCATGAAATATGTCCATTAAAAGATGATTGTAAATTTTATATTAGAAATAGATAAAATAAACTCAATAATTTTTGAGTTTTGATAAAGAACTCTGCAATTTAATAATGTTCATTTCTCTTATTAATGAATTGGGTAAGCATAAAGTATATATTGTAACTTAGTAGTAATTGTTACAATTGTAACAAACAAGGAATAAGGAGTAAAATAAAGTGGTAACTGAAGAAGACATAATAAACAAATACAACGAAATAATAATGGATGCTCCTATTGAGGATCTAGCAGAATTATTACCTGAAATAGAATCAGACCCATTCATAATGGAGAATCTTACTATCGAGGCAAAAGAAAAAATAAACGAGGCAAAGAAATATGCCGAAAACAATCCCAATTAGAGTTTATGAATCTGAATGGGAATGGTTAATGAATCATCGCAGTAGCAAAGAAAAAACAATTCCTGAAGTTGTTAGGAGTTTGATTCGATTTAAAGAGGAATCAGATGCTTAAAGATAAATCGCGTTATATCCGCATAATATACGAGGCCTTGAGTATAGCGTTTACAGGATTTTTTCCTATAGGAAAAATAAGACATAATATGATGTAGTGAATTGACCTCCCGCCGCGCCCCCGACCGGAAGCGGCACGTCTCCCCTCCGCGAGAAAAAAAGCCCATCCCATCGAGCGGGCTTCGGGAGTTCGGGCTCTAATGGAATATTGCTGCTCCGGGAACGTATCGGCGCGCCGGGGAGTCGATCTTTTGATTAGAGTTCGTATCAGTTCGTTGTTAATTTTGAACAAATCCATTGTATTTAATAGACCTTGTGGTTGCATCGGGAACATATCGGCGCCAGGGTTTTAATATTTTAAAAATTATAAATATTGGCGCTACCACCGGAGCGTCCTCTGCCACGCCTCTTTCAGCTCATCGTTCCCCGCGCTCAGCACAACTTTCTCCCCGTCCATCACCATGAAATTCTGCTGCGCTGTAACCACGCCCACATCTGCAAACATTTTTCCTTTCAATCTCTCCTCAAACCTCGCAACCTTTTCCGGCGCCACAGTCACCACGAACCTGCTCTGCGACTCAGAGAAGAGTATTGTATCGGCGCGCCTGATATTCTCCACGGGCACTTTTGTCAATTCAATGGTCATGCCAAACTCTCCTGAAAATGCGCTCTCGGCAAGCGCCACGCCAAGCCCGCCGTCAGAGCAGTCATGACATGAAGCCACAGTGCCTTCGTTTATGGCTTTTTCAAGCGCGATATACAACCGCCTTGCAGATGCGGCGTCAACTCTCGGCACGTCGTTGCCTATAAAACCAAGAGAAGCAAAATATTCAGAAGCGCCGAGTTCATCCTTCGTCATCCCGAGCACGTAAACCCTGTCGTCCGGTCTCTTCACATCCATTGTCACAGCTTTCCTGACATCCTCAATCTTACCTATAGTTGAGAAAAGCACGGTGGGCGGTATCGATATTTTCCTATTACCAATGATATAATCATTCTTCATGCTGTCCTTGCCTGAAATGCAGGGCACGCCGTAGGCTTTCGTGTAATCATATAACGCCTTGTTCGCCCTCACAAGCTGCGCCAGTTTTAACTCTCCATCCGGGTTTTTCTTGGATTTGACAGGGTCGCACCAGCAGAAATTGTCAAGACCTGCAAGGTGGTCAAAAGAGCCTCCCACGCAAATATGGTTCCGAACTGCTTCATCGATAGCGCAGGCAGTCATGTGATAAGTATCAATGTCACCGTACCGCGGACAGATGCCGTTTGCAACCACCACACCCTCCATACTGTCAAGCAGAGGCCGGAGGACTGCAGCGTCACTCGGCCCGTCGCCCGTAAGCGGCTTTATAACCGAGCCTGCCTGCACTTCATGGTCGTATTGCCGTATGACATATTCTTTAGAGCAGATATTAAGACGTGAGAGGAGGTTTTTTAGCGACGCGGTCAGGTCTACAATCCCGAGCACGGGTTCATCGAACTTCCTGCGTTCCCACCGTGCATTCAGTTTCATCGCGGGAAGACCTTTGTGTAGGAAATCCATATCAAGGTAAGCAACGTTTTTATCGCCGTACTTTGCATGGAATTTTCCGCTGTCCGTGAAAGTACCTATGACCGTAGCTTCAGAATCCCTTGTTTTTGCAAGAGCCAGGAATTCATCTATCTTATCCGGAGATACGGCAAGCGTCATTCTTTCCTGCGACTCTGAAAGCAGTATTTCCCACGGGTCAAGACCGGGATATTTCAGGGGGCATTTCTCAAGCTCGATAAGGCATCCTCCGCTAAGCTGCGCCATCTCGCCTACCGATGAGGACAATCCTCCCGCGCCGTCATCCGTGATGGCGTTATACAGCCCCAAATCCCGCGCCTCAAGCAGGAAATCGAGCATCTTTTTCTGGGTTATGGGGTCGCCAATCTGGACTGCTGTGACAGGTGAATTCTCATCAAGTTCAAGCGAGGAAAAAGTGGCGCCGTGTATGCCGTCTTTCCCGATGCGCCCTCCTGTCATCACTATCAGGTCGCCGGGATTGATCTCTTTAATGTGGGAAGGCTTGCCGTTTATTACTGAAGGCATTATGCCGCCAGTCCCGCAGTAAACAAGCGGTTTTCCGAGATACCGCTCATCAAAAACGATGCAGCCGTTCACTGTCGGGATTCCGCTCTTGTTCCCGCCGTGCTCCACGCCGCGCCTTACTCCTTCGAAAATCCTTTTCGGGTGCAGAAGCCGCGGCGGTAATTCCTTGTTATAGAACGGGGATGCAAAACAGAAAACATCGGTATTGAAAATCAACCGCGCACCCATGCCTGTTCCCAGCGGGTCGCGGTTCACGCCCACGATACCCGTGATTGCGCCGCCATAAGGGTCAAGAGCAGAGGGTGTATTGTGTGTTTCCACTTTCATCACAAGATTATAATCGTCATTGAATTTGATAACTCCGGCGTTATCTGTAAAAACAGAGACAAGCCAGGGTTTGTTGATTTCCCTGGTTGAGCGCTTGATGAAAGTATCAAAAAGAGAATTTATTATCTTTGTTCCTTTTTCATCAGTATAGGTTATCTCGCTATTGAAAATCTTGTGTTTGCAGTGTTCAGACCAAGTCTGTGCAAGCACCTCTATTTCTACATCAGTAGGAAGAGAAAGACCGATTTCTTTTCTTTCTTTTTTAATATCGGCTTCCGCAAAATACGTACAAATCGCCTTCATCTCGGCAAGGTTCAGGGCAAGAAGTCTTTGAACGCTCATTTCCTTTAGCCGGTTGTCGCTGACATTCAGATTCAGTTCCGAAACCGAAGGTGTATGTTTTCCTTTCACTACCGGCAGTGGAAGATGCACGCCTTTTTCACTGTCCCAGTCTTCAATGTTTATAATCACCCACCTTTCAATCAGGCTGTTTGCAAGAAGCCCGCCTGCTATTTTATCTGCATCTTCTTTTGTGATATTTCCCCTTATAAGGTACTGTCTTGAAAAATAAACTCCACGCAATTCGGTTTTAAGCACGTCTTCAGATGCCTTTTTTGATGTCGCGCCAACATTGTCGGTCACGCCCGGCTTGAATCCCACTTCTATCAGCCATGAAAAATCCTCTGCCAGCGGTTTGGATGAGAAGACCTGGATTACAGGGTCGGCAAATAGTTTTTCACCGAGCAGAGCCAGTTCCTTTCCTGAAAGATGAGCGTCAAAGGTGTAAACCTCGATAGTCCTGACAGAGTCCACGTTGATGTGCAAGTCTTCGACTATCCTTTTCTTGACACCTTCGCCCAATGCGTCTTTCATTCCTTTTTTAAAACCTACTTCAATCCTGCTGGTCATTATTTGTCACCATCTCATTAGGATGCGGATGATATAAAAATAATATGTAACTGACTCCTGCATAAAGCTAAAAGTTAATTAAGCGTAAATTCGTTTTTAAGGTTTTCAGCAGAGTATTTATACTATAATAGTTTTACACCTTTTTAGTTTCAATCCAAAAAGAACTCAAGAAAACGTGATTTATACGATTAAAGAAAAAATATATTCCTGGCGTTTCGCGATTACATTATTGATATTCATATCCCTTTTCATGGTCACAGCAGATGCTGCCGGGTCAGGGAATCGCATATGGCAAGAGGGCATGGCCAAAACATACACATGGAACCCGTACAGCTTTGCAGGTTTTTATTACAATCTCAATGATAATCTGGGTACTGAAGAAATTACATTCCACAATATAGATAGAAGCATAGCAGAAGGCGATATCAGTTATTCGACCTCACCCATGGAGGTAAGTTTCGAATATTCGGGTTTTGGCAAGTATCAGGTAGTAGGCTTCATGGCAGGCAAGTACTTCGCAGGCTACACCGCCAACAGCAAGCCTCCCAATCCAATAATAACCGTGGGAGCAAAGAGCGCACTAAGCTCAAAACAGCTTCATAGGGTGCTTATCGACGACGATACCAAGCGCATCATATCGGTGGGGAGCACACTGACCCTGCAAGAAGGCTATGTCCTGAAGGCAAAGGACATAAGCGTAACTGACAGGATAATGCTCATTTCTTTATTAAAGGATGGGAACGAGGTGGACACTGCTACCCTCGAAGCGGGTCAAACCTATGTTTATGCTCCAAATAAAGTAGGTGTTGTATCAGACTTGCCTATTATAATGGTGAGGTTTGACAGCGTATTCTCTGGCAATGAAGTGCAGGCGGCATTCCTGAAGGGGCTTTTCCAGATATCGGAGACATTCACGCATGTAAAAACCGGCGACAGATACGGTGAAATGGAAATCAGAAGTGTTGGCGCAGGGGGCATAAAAATGACAAACCGGAATTCCATCAGCCTTTCGAGAGGAAATACCATTGATCTCTTAGGAGATTTGAAAATCGTAGTCGCTGACAGTGATGTTCTTCGGTTCGCCCTATCTGTTGAAAAAACAGGAGCGTTTGAGGTAAGAGGAACAACATATCCTGAAACCCTGGAATGGACACCTTTTAACTTTGGCCTGAATGTCGGAGGCACGAACTTAGGATTCTATTACGATATGGACCACGATGTTGGAAAAGAAAAACTTAAGATAGAGCAAATAGACGGCGACTCAATCCCGGAAGGAAAATTAAAATATTCCACGACACCCGAGGAAGTCGAGTTCGAATACTCAGGCTTTGGCAAGTATCAGGTAATCGGTTTCATGGCGGACAGGTATTTTGCAGGTTATACAAAAAACAGTGTGATCTCAAATAAAGAAACAAAGAGCGTATTCGACACAAGCCAGTTGCATAAGGTTCTCCTCGATGATGATACAAAACGCACTGTTGCCACGGGGAGCACATTGAACTTAAAAGATGGTTACGTTTTAAAAATGAAAGATATTGATATAGGTGCGGGCGAGGGACAGATATTAATAGGGTTATTAAAAGACGGCAAAGAAATTGATACGGATGTTGTTACCGGGCGGGATACGTATATTTATATTCCCAAAAAAGTAGGAAATGTGAGCGAACTGCCCATCATCGCAGTACATTTTGACAGTGTGTTCAGGGGCAAAGAAGTGAGTGCAGCTTTTGTAAAAGGTGTTTTCCAGATTTCTGAAGACTTTACCACGGTAAAGACCGGAGACAGAAACGGAGAGATGAAAGTTGACAGCGTCAATGGAAATGGAATTGTAATGACAAATAGGAATTCCATAAGTCTCTCTTCCGGGAGCACTGTGGAACTAATGGGCAATATCAAGTTCAAAGTTGCAGACTCCAGTACTCTCAGGTTCTATCCATTCGTGGATGTGACACCCGAGATGATAGCAAACCAGCTCTTGATAGATGCGCCGCCCAAAGCAACTGCAGGAGACACTATTATGATAAAGGTCACAGCAGGTGGCAGGGTTGTTGAAGGCGCGACCGTCGGCATAAATTCGGATGTCGGGAACACTGATAAAAACGGAAATCTCGAATTTAATATCAAGAAAACGTTGAAGACCGGTTCTTATAACCTGACTGCGACCAAACTGGGTTACCAGAAGGCAAGCAATAACTTAGAAATTGAAGGTTATCTTGATAACAGGCTTGTAATAGACGCACCTGCAATGGCAAACCAGTTGGAGGAGATAACCGTAAAAATCACTAACAAAGAACTGCCTGTAAGCGGCGTCACTGTGGCACTGGATAATATTACGATTGGCACGACCGATAGCAGTGGCATGTTAAATTTCACGCTTGAAGTAAGCGGCACGCATACGATCTATGCATCAAAGAGCGGTTTGATTACAGGCGCCAGGGACATTAATATCAGAGTGCCATTCTCCGAGTATAAAGCTCTTGATATCAACGCACCTGATGTGGTTATTGCAGATCAGGAGGCTATTTTCAGCGCGAATATCACAAACTCCGGCACGAAAAAGGACACTCTTCCCGTCGTACTTATCGTTAACAGCACAGAGGTCGAAACCATATCTGTTACACTTTCGCCTAAAGAAGTAAAAGAGGTAATATTCAAACGAGCTATAAACCTGCCTGCAGGAAATTATACGGTTGAAGTGCTTGGCCAGAATAAATTAATTGAGGTTAAGGAAGCTGGATTAAATGTCTATATGGTTCTCGGAATAATAACCGTCATAGGGGTAATAATCATTTATTTCCTGACTGCGAAAGGCAGGACAATAGTTAAAAAATGAACCCTGCGATCGTTAAGGTGAAATTAAAAAATTGGTGACGCCTCTCATAAAATATAAAATTTATAAAATTTATAACTCATGCTCGCAGCCGGCGCCCTGCCCTATGCCCTCATCCACCCTTACATGGAGTTTCTTGATATTATCAGCGCCATTCGATTTCAGCGCCTTTGCCATTTCGGTTGTGAAATACTTGCACAGGTCTTCGGCGCTCACCGATTTTGTGGGGAGGAACATAATATCTTCCAGAGGCAATATATATCGCTTTTTACTCTCAATGATTTCAATCGAGACTCCGTCCTTTTTCACAATCCGAAGGCGCGGGTCTTTTTCCGCGATCAGCACTTTATGGTCAAGCCTGTCGCAAATCCCGTTTACCATATTTTTAACCAACTCAAAATCTATAATGAATTCCCCGATTTGTTCGCCTTCGAGCCGCACGCTAACCGCATACGTGTGACCATGCAGGCAGCCGCATTTGGGATGATTCGGGATGAAATGGCATGCCGAAAATCGCAGTTTTGCCATCCAGCCGTCTATTTCTATGAACATCATATCGGCTTAATTACGCTGGAAGGTATAATCCTTTTGTCAGAATGTTTGTAAAATCTTGGATTTAAAAGCAAAATAGCCACAGAGACACCGAGGTCACAGAGTTATTATTTCTCGGTGTCTCCGTGCCTCTGTGGCTAATATTTCCTGTCAGAATTACTTTCACCGGGCTTGCGTTTATATTATATCCATGCATATCATCAATTAATATATGGAAAGCCCGGATTCGCTATTTAGCGGCACCAGTGAAGCACTCTGCATCCTTTGCCGGGGCGCAAAATTATTGTGCGGCAAACAGAGGTGTCCAGTCCTTGTCAAATTCTATTCCAGGGCTAAAGTCAAGCCGCTAACCGACAGCCTGAACATCGACGGCTCCTCGCCGCCAGGCGTATTTGTGGGAAGGATTGGATATCCATACGTATCCGTCGGCCCGTTAATCCCGCCATCGCACGGCGATACAACTCTTCTTGACACGCCTGAAATGTGGATCGGGAAAAGTATCGATGATATCGTGGATTTCCGCACACAGCTTGTCCGCGGCAAACATCTTGTGCATATAAGAGACCTTGAAGGCAGCCGCATCGTAGAAGCTACGCGCGAGATGGCGCTGTCCGCATCTCCTGTGGATGTGGAGGCTGAATTCCTGAAAAAACCAAGCGCAAGGCTTGTACTCGACGATGAAGTCCAGCCCTTCGGCCCGACAGCGCCTCTTAAGAAAATCGATGTAGGGAACACGAAATTTGACCAGAGGATGGAAAAAGCATACAACGATACAGACCTCAAGGCAAAAGACGCAGTGCTTGAGCTTTACAAAAGGGATACTCTTGTCTCCAGTATCCAGAAAGCCTTCAGTGTAGGCTCTTTCGGGGAAGGAAAAGCCCGCCGCTTTGTTCCTACGCGGTGGAGCATTACAGCAGTCGATAGCATGATTGGCGCCAACCTGATGGAGAAAATGAAGGATTTTCCTTTGATTAACGAATTCCTCGTTTTCGAATCATGGCAGCTTGATAACAGGTTCGTGGTTTTGATGATGCCGCGCGCATGGAGCTATGAGCTTATCGAGGCATGGTATCCCAATACTGTCTGGAACCCGTTCGGGAAGGACGTGGCGATAATGGCGTCGTCTGAGGGTTTTGAGGGAAGAACGACATATGCCGAGATTGGCGGCTGCTATTATGCTGCGCGCCTTGCGGTGAATGAATACCTCGTGAAGGAGAGAAGGCAGGCGCGCGTGGTGATACTGAGAGAGGCGCATCCGGGTTACATAATGCCAGTCGGGGTGTGGAACGTGAGGGAGAACGTGAGGGCTGCAGTTCACGCGCCTCCGATGAAGTTTGCAACTCTTGATGATGCTTTTGCTTATATTTCAACGAGGCTTGTCATCCCGAAGGCGCGCTGGATAAAGGAGAGCACTGTGTTGAAAAATACATTATACCAGAGAGGGCTTGAGGATTTCTTCAAGACGTAGATTCGGGTTCCAGTTTCAAATCCTCCAGGACATGATGGTAATGTACAGGAGGCATAAGCGAATAAAACGCCTTCTTAACAACCTCGCCTAATGCCGGATGAATGTGCATCCCGAGCAAAATGGGGTCAGCGCTTTCAAGTGGTGTGTACATGAGGTTTATGATTTCCTGGATAAGTATCGAGGCATGAGGGCCAATGATATGCGCGCCCAGAATCCTGTGCGTGTCAGTTTCAACTATCACCTTTACAAAATAATCTTTCACGTCCATTGCCTCGCCTTTAGCTGTGTCTTCATACCGCTCTAAACCTATCAGCACATTATTCTCACCATATTTTTCGATGGCATCCTTTTCGCTCATTCCCACGCCTGCTATTTCAGGTGAGGAAAAAACTGCATGCGGAACTGCATAGTAGTCCATTTTCACCTTTTTCTTAAGGACTGCATTAGAGTAAACAATCCCGGATTCGAAATTTGCAACATGCTTGAAAAGATGCCGACCGTTTGCATCACCGAATGCCCAGATATTCGGCTGCGAGGTTTCAAGGTACTCATTCACAGAGATCCACCCGTTTTCATCGGTATTAATTTTTCCCTTTTCGGGATGCAACATATCGTTATTCTGTCCCCTTCCCGATGCAACAAGAATCTCATCCGCGGCCACTGTTATTTCCTTACCGCTGGTTTTGTCCTTTGCGATTATCTTTTTCTTCCCGTTACCTGTTTTTTGCACCTCTACAACCTCATGATTTGTGATGATTTCCATGTGTGCTGACATATCTCTCTTCGCCAGTGCTGAAATCTCAGGTTCCTCCTCAGGAATGAACCGCGGATTTCTTCCAATGATAGTCACCTTTGAACCCATTGCAGAAAAGAAATGCCCGTACTCGGCAGCGATATATCCGCCGCCTATAATGGCAATGACGGGTGGAAGTTCTGTCATTTCCAATACCGTATCGCTTGTCAGGTATCCTGCTTCTTCAAGCCCTTTTATTGGCGGTATAATTGGTATTGAACCCGTGCAGAGGAAGATCATTTTTGAGGTGATTGTCTCGTTTCCTACTTTCATAGTATAGGGAGCAACGAACTCGGTAACGTCGTGATAATAATCTATGTTCGGATTGCCTGATAATCCTATACCGACCATTTTAATATTTTTTGAGATAAGTGTTCTCATCCTTTCCATCACGAAATTAAAATCGATGTTTTTAACCTGTACATCGATACCGAATTTTCCTGCACGTTCAATTTCCCTGACAAGCTCTGCAGGATAAAGAAGAAGTTTTGACGGGATGCATCCCCTTGTCAGGCATATCCCGCCTGGTTCATCTTTATCAATAACCGCTATTTTAATTCCCGGATTCGTGCTTATCATTGAGCCAACATAGTTCATCCCTGAACCTGTGCCTATAACGATAAGGTCGTACTCTTTCACTAAATCACTCCGGAATATAGAGTGTGTATTTGTTTGCATATAGCCTTTTTCCAGTCATAGGTATGCTTTTTAGAACTATTAACGTAAAGATAAGAAAAGATGTAGAAAAGCTGTAAAAGTGGTCTCATGAAATGATAACAGAAATAACAGTAAAAACCGCGCTCTCACCATCGAAGCTCCCCGGCCTGGAATATGCCCTCAATCCATACAGGGGCTGCGCGCATGCCTGCGTCTATTGTTATGCGCCGTCGGTCATCCACTGGGGTAAAGAAAAGTGGGGTGAACTTGTGGAGGCAAAGGTAAACCTGCCGCGTATCCTTTCAAAGGAGCTTCACGTAAAGAAAAAGGGCGTTGTGGGGCTCGGGACTGTTACAGACCCGTATCAGCCTGCTGAGAGGAAATACGAGATAACGCGCCGGTGCCTTGAACTCCTGCTGATGCACGATTTTCCCGTGTGCATCCAGACAAAATCCTCGCTTGTGCTGAGGGATATTGACCTGCTGGAGAAGTTTTCGAATATCGAGGTGGGCGTAACGCTAACGGCGCTTGACGACAGCGTGAGGGCTAAAATGGAACCCGGCGCATCGAGTGTTGAGGAGAGGCTGTGCGCGCTTTCGGAGCTTTCAAAAAATGGGATTAAAACATGGGTCTTTCTCGGACCTGTGATGCCTTATATTACTGATGTTGAGGCGCTGATTGATGCTATTGCAGAGGTGAAGCCGAGGTATGTGCTTGTAGATAAGTTGAGGTTGAAGGAAGGGGTGTGGGAGAGGGTGAGGGAGTTTATTGCGGGGTTTAAGCCTGAGCTGCTTGCGGGTTATGAGAGGATTTTTTTGAAGGGGGAGGATTATTATAGTGAGGTTTTTGAGAGGGTTTTGAGGAGATGTGAGGAGAAAGGAGTGAGGTGTGAAGTTAATAGGTTGGGGGATTGAGGTATCCTTGTATTGATCACTGCGCCGAGGACGGGATTCGAACCCGCGACGATCTGGTGTGATCGACCAGATTATCAGTCTGGCGCCTTACCTTGCTAGACTACCTCGGCATGATTCCTACCATGCATTTTGAGCATTTGAATGATGCCCAAGCGGTGTGAAAGTATTATTTTCGAAACAAGAACTTCAAGCAATATATTTAAATAACTCGCGATACAATAACAAACTTGGTGTGATCGATCAGTAATCAGTCTGTTACCAGACTACCGGGGCGCTCGCTCGATGCCTGCGCCCTTTTGTTTTCATTAAAAAAACCTATTTCCTTAAACCTATCTCTTTTAAAATCTCTTCCCTTGATGCCCTTCCCACAAATACAACCTCCCCGTCAATCGCCACGGTGGGAACAGACATTATACCGAGCTCAGAGGCACGGCGCTGCCCTTCAGGATAAGATATGTTGATTTCCTTGAATTTCATGGTTTTGGGAAGCGTCTCAATTAAAAGAGCCCTGAGCGTGTGGCAATTTGAGCATGTATCCGAATAATAGAGTTCAACGGTTGTCATTGGTATCACTTTTGTACTTTGTAAATAAACCAGTTATCTTTGAGGCAAGATTTGCTTTAATACTTATTTTCGGATAAAGATTTTCATTTCAATACAGCATATATGAAATTTTTGAATTTAATATGGGGTCGCTGAGATTTGAACTCAGGTCTCATGCACCCCAAGCATGAAGGATGGACCAGGCTACCCTACGACCCCGTAGGAGTAAGCCTAAGACTCTTCTTTAGTATTTTATCCTTTCTGATTGGCGGCTTCAATCCTTTGATATAATCCTGAGGCTTAAATCAAGCCAGTTTGATGAATGCGTCAGCGCGCCAACCGAAATAACATCAACGCCCGTTCTTGAATAACTGGCGATGGTCTCAAGTGATATGTTGCCTGACGCTTCAAGGAATACAGCGTCCCTCAGGTCTTTTTCCTTTAGTATTTTGACAGCTTTCCCGATTTCATCCGGAGACATATTATCGAACATGATTATATCCACCCCGAGCTCTGCCGCTTGTATGGCAGATTCCACATTTTCCACCTCGACTTCTATCTTCTGGGTAAAGCTTGCAGTTTTTTTTGCAGCGTCCACTGCTTTTTCAAGTCCGAGCACTGCAATGTGGTTATCTTTGATCATAACGGTATCAGAGAGGTTAAACCGGTGAGAGTCGCCTCCGCCTGCTATGACTGCTTTTTTCTCAAATTTCCTAAATCCCGGCGTGGTTTTCCTGGTGCATGCGATTCTCGGTCCGTCCGCCCTTTCAACATATTGCCGGGTCAGGGTTGCAATCCCGCTCATCCGCCCGAGGAAATTCAATGCCAGCCTTTCAGCCCTGAGGATAGACCTTGCTCCCCCTTCAAGCGTGAAGACGATGTCATTTTCATTTATCAGGTCGCCATCCACGAAATCCGTGGCTGCGAAAATTTCAAAATATTCAAAAACCTGAGTCGCTTCAGAAAGCCCCGCCGCAATACAGTATTCCTTCGCAACCACTTCAGCATGCACATTGCAGTCAGGAATTATATTGCATGAGACATCATTATAACCGATGTCTTCTTCGATAAAACGTTCCAGTTCAAATAATAGCATGATCAATCCCTATGATTTATTGTCCACAGATTACTTATATAGTATTGTTCAACTTATTTTTCTA
>JBGPUU010000061.1:0-15763 GCA_041491305.1 Candidatus Methanoperedens sp. | reverse complement strand
TTTTTGATTTGAATTTTTACTCTCTACAGTTTGTTTTAAAAGAAGAACACTTTGTAGGATTGAACTTTTTCCGCAGCTATTCGTTCCACAAAGAATTGTTATTGGTTTAATTTTTAATTCTTCTAATTTTTTGAAACCTTTGAAATTTTCTAATGTTATTGTTTCTATCATTTTTATAGTTCCAATACCTAGATCCGTTCGTAGCCGATACACCTACTTTTTTCGGATTCCACCGTAGGTCATTTAAGTATAAGAAATATATAATACTTTTTGTTTATTGATCTCGTTTATTTTTGTCCTAGTTCGTTGACCTGAATTTTATTTCATATCTTTACACATGCTGGCCGCACGCTCGGCGCCGCGCATCGTCAAGCAGTATTCTAATTTTATTCAAGCAAGCTTTATAAAGTCAAAAGCCAATGCTATCATAGTTATGTCCTCTGAATACGCAAAAGCCATAAATTCCCAACTCTCCCACGGTCTTGAGTTTGAGAAAAAATATATAGAGTCCACTTTAAACAAAATGTTAAAAGTTGAGCTGGGCATGGTCAAGCGCGAGCTCAAACAGGTCAAAAGCTCACTTGCTGATTTTGAAAAGCGCCATAAAATGAGCTCGGACGAATTTTACGAGAAATTCAATGCAGGCAAACTTGGGGATGACAGGGAATACATTAAATGGTATGCTTATAAGGACACATTCAGCAAGCTCATGGTAAGGCTAAAGGAGATCGAAAAGATAGCTCATGCTTGAGAACTTTCTTGCTGATCTCAAGGCGTCTTTAACCGCATCCCCGATTGTTAAGGACATTGAAATATTTGATGAATTTGTTACTTCTGTTTCCGGTTTTCTGGATTGCAGGGTTCTTTTGATTGATGAGTCAGAACTGTTTGTTACTGAATATTTCACTGTTCTAAAGAACAGGCTAAAGCGTGATAAATATTCGTATCATCTCCAAAAAAATGATGAACTCGTTATAAGATGGGACAATGCGCCTCATCACAGGGAACTTTCAACTTTTCCATTCCATATCCACATGAAAAATGGAGTCCATGAATCAAAGGAGATGACAGTGGAAGATATACTGGATGAAATTTCAGAAATAATTCAGGAACCGACGAACAGGAATTGTTTTTGAAAAAATAGCAGAAAAAAGACGCCTGGATTTTAATTGCATTAAAGCCTGTGTGTGCAAAGACATATATATAATCAGGTCATTTTGATTTTGGAGTTGGAGTATGGTTATCAAAATAGGTACATTCAATGCAGAGAACCTGTTTCTTCGCTATAAGTTCCTTGACAAAATGATAGGAATCGGGGGGAAAAAGGTTGACCCGAAAGACTTCATCGACGAGGGCGGGAATATAAACATGCTGAAGGCCGGGTTCGAGGACATTGATGATATACAGAGAAATAACACTGCGCAGGTAATCCTTAAAAATAACCCTGATGTGATATGCCTTCAGGAAGTTGAGAACCTTGAAACCCTGAAGAAGTTCAACAGCAAATATCTCAAAAGAAAGTATCCTTATTCAATGCTCATCGATGGCAACGATATTAGAAAGATTGATGTAGGCATTCTGAGCAAGCTTGAGATCGGCGCGGTTCGCACACATCAGTTTGATAAGGATGCGAAGGGCGAGATTTTTTCACGAGACTGCCTTGAAGCTGATATCATCATTGATAAAAAAGGAAATAAAAGCCTGACGGTGTTCGTCAATCACTTTAAATCAATGCTTGGAGAAGATCAGAAAACCTCTGAGAAGCGTGAAAGGCAAACAGCCAGGGTTGCCGGGATCATCCAGGAGCGTTTTGGCAATGATAAGAATGCCAGTTTTGCTGTGCTCGGGGATTTCAATGATACTCCTGATGCAACGTGCCTTAAGCCTCTGTTAGATGAAAAGAATCTGGAAAATGTTGTATCTCGCTTACCGAAGAATGAACAGTGGACGCATTACTGGAATGGGGAGACAAACCAGTTAGACTATATTCTTCTATCCAGTGCGCTTTCAAAGAAGAGTGCAGGGCTTCCCGTAATAGAGCGCAGGGGTCTTGCAGATTATGTAAAGGCGTATAAGGGACCCAGATTTCCGGGCGTTAAAGGTGAAGGCACTGAAGCTTCCGACCACTGCGCAGTTTTCATGGAACTTAATATCTAATAATCGGGAGAATTGCCCCTGAAAGTTCAGCCGGGACACTTTTCCGCCACTGCCGAAATCATATGCCTCGTATAATTTTTCCCCTTGAACCTCTTTTCTTTGCGTGATTCAACAATATTACAAGAAAACTTTCCCAGCAGCTCCTCCAACTCACTCCTGCTGAAATAGTGATATACAATGCCATTTTTCCTGGAAAAAGTATTGTGCTCCACCTCGCTTCCGCCATACCGCATATCCTCTTCGCCAAGCACCTCGATAAACAACAGCCCCCCATTTCTCAAAAGCCGCCAGAATTCGCTTATCGCAGCCTCTCTTTCTTTCAATAAAAGATGCTGCAGGACGCCGTAACACCAGATAACATCAAAAGATGAATCCGAAAAAGGCATCTGATACACATTTGCAGCCAGAAGTTCGATATCAAGTCTCCGGCTTGCGATACTTTTTCCTGCCATTTTCAAGGCATTGGGCGATACATCCACAGCAATCACTTCAAACCCGCGCATCCCCAGAGGTATGGCGAACTTTCCGCTCCCGCAGCCTGCATCCAGCAAGCGCCCTGTTTTATGGCAGGAATCAAGAGCTTCAAGGGAATAATGTCCTTTCCAGATGCTCCTTTTATATTCACCGTTCCAGGCTTTGATGTGTTCAAGCATATTTGCTCACTTCATTTTAACTGGAACTATTATAATATATGCTGACCATTATTTGCAGGATGAAAACAGTATTAACTATTGCAGGTGTGGACTCTGGCGGAGGCGCAGGCGTAGCAGCGGATTTAAAGACGTTTGCAGCGCTGGGTGTTCATGGAACCTGTGTAATCACTTCGGTTACAGCCCAGAACACAAGAGGCGTCCTGGATTCTTTTGACATTCCTGTGGAGTTCATTAAGGAGCAGTTCGATGCTGTGGTCAGCGATATCAGTATAGATTACGTTAAAACCGGGATGCTGTCTTCGCCCGATATTGTGAGAGTTGTCGCAAGCCTGATACGAAAGCATAAACTTCCGCTTGTCATCGATCCTGTGATGGCTGCAGAGGCCGGGGGAAAGCTACTCCTGGATGAGGCAGTTTCGGTTTTAATTGAAGAACTCTTACCTCTTGCCTCGGTAATTACGCCGAATGTTTTCGAGGCAGAGCGGTTATCCGGCTTAAAAATTATGGATTTAAAAGGCGCTGAAAAAGCTGCCAGGAAAATCCATGAACTCGGCGCAAAAGCAGTAATAGTAACAGGAGGACATCTTGAGGGAACCGATGTCCTTTTTGCAGAAGATGCATTCACTCATATCGAAGGGGAATTATTAAAAGGTGGCACTCACGGCTCAGGCTGTACGCATTCGGCCGCGCTCACGGCAGAGCTTGCGAGGGGAACACCTCTTATTGAGGCAGCCCGAAGCGCCAAGAAATTTGTAGAACATGCAATAACCGCAGGTGAAAAAATTGGCGGCGGCGCTGCTCCTGTGAACCAGTCCGGGCATTTGCTTGCGGAATCTGAAAGATACCGTGTAATTCAAAATGTGGAAAAAGCTGTCGATATGATTGAAACTAAAATGGCAGCCGGACTTATCCCCGAAGTCGGATGCAATATCGCAATGGGGATACTAAATGCATCTCTGGTTTCGGACGTTGCTGCAGTATCAGGAAGGATTGTGAGGTTAAAGGGCTCACCTCACGCTGTTGGATGCGTTGCATTCGGCGCAAGCAGCCACATAGCAAGGATAGTTTTGACAGCGATGCAGTTTGATGGCTCAATGAGAGCGGCGATGAATATCCACTATTCGGAGGAGGGGCTTGCAGCATGTAAAAAGCTTGGATTGCGCATGGCGTCGTTTTCACGGGAAGACGAACCTGAAGGCGTTTCAACCATGGAATGGGGGGTGGCAGAAGCAATAAAGAAGGAGGGCAGGGTTCCGGATGTCATTTTTGACAAAGGGGGTGTCGGGAAGGAGGCGATGATAAGGCTTCTGGGAAAAGATGCTATTGAGGTTGCACGCAGGGCTATTGATATATCGGGGGCGATGGTCCTCCCGCATTGAATGGATTATTTTATATACTTTCACAACCAAAAATATGGTTCATGGCAATGTCTAAAAAGATGATGGAAAAGAAAGAGCGTGAACGCAAGGAAAAGATTGCAGAACTTGAAAAAATGGCGGGAGCCGGCAGCGGTGAAGCCAAAAAGAAACTTGCTAAAGAAAAAAGAAAATTGAAATAATTTAAATTTTCTCTTGTTTTAATATTTTGTGGTATAAATTTCGTCTAAAGTAACTTTGCGTTCTTTGCGTGCTTTGCGGTGCAGGATTTTCCACTGCAGAGGACGCAAAGAATTTGCTCAACACAAAACCTTTTATCAATCCCTATTTCCTTATTTTATTATCTCCGGAGGCGCCCCGCAAAACTTAACAAGAGCTTCTGCTTCAATAAAATGCAGGCTTGCGGGTATTATCAAAATGTGCAGCGGCGCACCGAAATCATAATCTTTTATTTTTTCAAGATAATCGGCATGAACTGTCGGCGATTCTGACCCGGCTCTTGAAACACCAACCGCAAGCGTATTTACAAGCACTCCCTCGCCCCTCTGCCCTTCCATTTCCAGCAAAAGCGAAGCAGCTTTTCTTATATCCATAAACCCCTTCTCCATGTTGATATCGAGAAAAACAAGCGAATGAAGGTCATTTTTCTTGTTCATCTTGATTGTATCGTACGGCGCCTCGGATATGATTATTTTATTTCCGCGGGAATACGGGAATGGGATAGTTGTAGATTTGCCGAACCTGTAATTCTGCAAACCGGTCAATCCGCAGACCGAGGATGATATCGACGGGGCATGGATAATCGCTGTAGCTATACCCAGGTCCTTTGCACGGAGGCGAAGGTCAATATGTGTAGTTGCGACCATGGCGTCCCCGCCTGTTAAGAATACAACATTTTTGTCTATTGCCCCGGTAAGCCAGGCAGGATTATTCTCAACTTCCTCTCTTGTTAACACTGTCACTTTCCTGTCGTAAAATTTCTCGATTTTTTCAATGGTGGTGCCCATGAGGTTTGAAGTGTAAAATTCTGCGTAAATAATATCGGCTTTCTTTACTGCCTCCAATCCTTTTACAGTAATGTCTTTTTCATCGTATAATCCAAGCCCGATAAAGGTAAGCATAATCGGTTATATGACGGCAATATTTGTAAGTCTTGCCATAGAAACCTATAAACTTCATGTAAGCCTAATTTGATTGATGAATCTTGACAAGAATATAATTGACATTGGTGTATCAATTGGCAGCTTGATTGGGTATGCCACGATAGCGGCTGGAGTAATAATGACTATTTTATTACTTCAAACCGTTATTACTGGTGACTACATTTAAATTCACAAGGGAAATACATGGAATCCCTGTGCGTAAGAGTCCCAAAGACATCAGGTGAAATTACAAGGCAAAAACTTATCGACCTTGGGGCAATCCATAAGAACCTGAAAATAAAACAGGATGGCAAAGACCTTTTAATCCCAGTCCTCATGAATGTTGAGGGATTCGGGGAACTTTCAAAAGATGATTTTGAAATATTACAAAAAGAAGAGCCTTTAGCCGGGATTGTCGGCGCTTATGAGATACTTGGAGACATAGCCATTATCGACCAGCACGAAAGCGATGCGCAGGAAATGGCGGATATCCTCATAAAATCCAATAAAATAAAAACTGTACTCCAGGCTGAGAGCCCTATCGAAGGTGAATACAGGACGCGAAAGTTTTCATTCCTGGCAGGTGAAAAAAGAACTGAAACCTTATACCGGGAAAACGGCTGCAGGTACCTTCTCGATGTTGCCATGGTATATTTCACCCCGCGGCTTTCAACTGAAAGGATGAGGATTGCAGACCAGGTTAAAGAACGCGATAAGGTCGTGGATATGTTTGCGGGTGTTGGGCCTTTTTCCATTTTGATTGCAAAAAAATTCCCCTCGTCGCAGGTGATTGCCATAGATAAGAATCCGGTCGCAATAAAATACCTCAGGGAAAACATGCGTCTCAATAAGGTAAAGAATGTTGAGATAAGGGAGGGCGACGCGCGAGTGGAAGTTAGAGGGATTGTGGATGCAGACCGAATTATTATGAACCTGCCGCACAGCAGTATAGAGTTTCTTGATACGGCTTTCAGGATAATAAAAAAAGGCGGGATCATCCATTTATATGCCATTACCCATGAGGATGATTTGTTCGGGGGAACATTGAAACAAATTGAGAATATCGCGCAGCAGGCGGATTTCCGGGCAATACCTCTTGACCGGAGGATTGTGAGGCCTTATGCACCTTATCAGTATAACGTTTGTATTGATTTTAAGGTGATATGAGGGCGACTCATGGCACTAACTTTTTTCAGTCAAATAGATAATTTCCAGTTTCCGGTTTAAGATTAAAAAAGAACAAAGAAGATGATTGCTCATCTTCTCTTTTTGCCAAACTGGTAGGCCACTGAAAGTATGGCTACTGTTAAGACAAATTCAAATCCTGGTACCTTCTTTGTCGGCGATGGGGCTGGAGTGCCAGTACCGGTCGGCATAGCCTGGGTTTCTGCTGCCACAGGAGTTGCTGTGGGCACTATTATGCCGCCTTTTAATCCGGTTATTGCGAACACTGAGAAGGTGTCTGTCTTTGCCTCGTAGTTGGTATATGTATCGTCTTTTGTCGTTTGTGCGGTTTCAAGCATCGTCCACTGGCTGCCGTCCCACTTTACAAGCTTGACGTCGCTGCCTGCAATGCTGTTGCTTCCGAGCCAGGTGTTCTCAACCCTGAATCGTACCAGGGCTTCTTTCATTCTCTTTGTGCCGGCAAGGATGTTTATGTTCCTGTATACAGTTCCGGGCGCCTGGACTGTTACCTGTTTTGATGTACCTTTTAGTGCCTCTACCCTCACGGCTATGCCGTTTTCGTTCTCTTTGTTTGTAAAGGCTATCTCGTATACGCCGAGTTCGGGCGATGTGAATGCATATGTGACCGGTGTACCTGCAATCAGGTCTTTATCATAGCTTTCTGACTTTGCTATGTTATCGAATGACTCGCCCGTTACTATGCCTCCACTGCCAGTGCCGCCGCTGCTGCCGCCATCTGAGGTTGTCGAAGTAGATACAATGTCACCTACCAGTACAAAGGTCGAGAAATGGTTTATAGTCACTCTGACGTACCTTGCAGTGGTATTTCTCTCACTGCCAAGAACCTTCGGCCCACCTATTGAGGTGTAATCCGGGTATGGTCTCCCACCAGGGCCAAGCAGCTTCCAACTTGTTGTGTTCGGGTTGTACCAGTACAATTTCAGCGTGTTCTCATTCAACTGCTCCTGAGGCTCTAAAAGATCGTTGTCACCATCCATATCAAGGTCAGAGAGGTTATAGTACACTGTCAGGTTTACAAAGTTCATATCAGACGCATTAAGACCTGCTACATTCACATTAACATACTTTCCAGTGCGAGCCTGATTCGATCCGAGACCAAAGACGAATGTTGCAGAGGTTGCATTCAACGATGAAGCATTCGTGCTTGTGGTGATGGTCACATTCACATTTCCACCAATGGTAGAGTTAATACCGAGTTGAACATTATTCGTTCTGTTTGTATTAACTGTTGAATTTGCAGTTGTATTTACAGTTGCGTTATTAATTACAGTCAGATCAGTTGCGTTTATTGTCATAGTTCCGCTTGTGTAACCTGATTTGCTTGCAGTTGCTGTTATTGTACCTGGTGATTTGGCCATCATGCCTAGTATGACGATGCCGGTAGCATTGGTCCTTCCACTTGTGCTGACGCCTGTGCCGCTCAAAGTTAATGTCGCGCCGTATACAGCCGTGCCGTTACTTGTTACATTGAAGTCCACTGTGTACGGTGTCCCGACTGTTACATTTGTCAGGTTTGCTGTTATGCTCAGTAACGTTACAGTCACGCTCGTTGTTACCCCTGTGGAATTGACAATCATGTTCGGATAGCCGGCCGCAGGAGCGGCGTACGCTGTAGTATCGCCGACAACGTTGGAAGCATTCACCTGGTAGTAATATATTGTATGATATCCCGCCACATTGTCGTTATACGTCACAGTCGTACCTTTTCCCGATCCTGTTGTGGATGGCACCGTTGCTACTGTTGTCCACGAACCATTAGCACTGGTTGCTCTCCGAACTATCCAATTTATCTCGTTCGTCGAGTTGTCCTTCCAGCTCAATGCCACACCCGTCGAAATCGTGGTAGCAGCCAGGTTATAGGGAGCATTCGGCGTAACCACAATTGCCATCGGGCGCATTATCATACTCTCTTCATGTCCGAGAATGTGGCAGTGCCAGACGTATTCCTCGCCGAAGTTGACCAGGCGGTTTGTGACATTAGCAGTCTGGTTTGTCGGATCGATATTTGCAAATCCCATCGGTGGCGTAGAGCCAATCGGTGACGTCACATCCAGCGCACGGATGTTGTTGGGAAGGTCCCACGGGACATTGGGTTTAATCGGCCGCAATGCAATGATTGCGTCTTCCAGAGGATTCACCTTGAGGGTTTCCCTCCATCCCAGCTCGTTAGAGTCGGGCGGCTTTATCGTACCGTCCAACTGACTGATACGGTTTATCACCTGCACATTGAACATGTGCCAGTGCATGGGATGGGTATCCACGCTGTTTTGGTAAATCCTCCATATCTGAGTGCCGTCAGCCAGCGTTCCGATGGGAACCAAAGCATTCGAGTTCCTGATAATCTCTGTCGGGGGATCATAGATGTTGTAGGAAATCGCAAACCTGGTTTCCGGTATAGCGACCCCAAGTACGGTCATCAGACCGCCAAAGTCCGGGTCAAAACCATCGTTTATTGACTTTGGTGTCAGGTTCATCGTGATGTTCACTGCCTGACCCACTGGAGTGAAGTTAAATGAAGTATCCGAGAATCCTACGTAATTATCGACGTAAGTCGCGTTGAATGACGTGTTGTAAGCCGATTCCGGTACGATGGGCTCACCTTGGTACCGGGCGTAGGCTACTGGTAATGCATTCGTCAAATTGGTCAGGTTGAACCTGGACGGATTGCCGGACATATTGACAATAGATGCATTAACCCGGAATTGCATGATAGTCCGGGTATTAGGACCGTAGCCTGGTATAGTAGAGGGTGCGCCTCCTGTTAATGTATTATCCGGGCCGTCTGTGAAGTAGTCGTAGCGTGGGTCTGCCCCCGTTACCGGGATAGGTGAATCGGAGTATAGAATCAGTGTGGAATTGTCCGGAACTTCAGTGAAGTCCACAATGACGTCTGCCCGCTCCGCTCCGGCTAAGTTGAGCGCTTTCTCCCGGACATTCAATACCCCGGAAACGCTGTTGTTGTAATCATATCCGATCGGCCTGTTAGAAATGGTCACCGGCGCAGGCAGGAATCCGCCTTCAGTGCCTATCTGGATCATCGATGGACCGGTTGAGTTCGGATTCGGCACACCTTCAGCCCTTCCGTCCAAAATGGCATATGGGTTAGTGGCATTACCTGTAGTAGTGTTCCAGTCCGCAGGGAATTGAGCCGTACCGGGGATAGCAGGTACCATTGAGATTTCAGTACATAGGCTGTGATTTGTTACTGCAGTTCCGTTGCATATAGTAGGAACTGAATAATTACTGCCATTCACGGTAACCGCTATGCTGGTAATGTTACCGAAAGTTATGTCTATTGTTGCATTTGCAATAGCGCCTGAGCCTGCCGGAGTATGCCCGGGGGCATCAAAGATGCTGACATTAGGAGCCGATGTATAACCGGCGCCCCCGCTCGTAACCGTGATGCTGGTAATGCTGCCGGTCTCGTTTACCGCTGCCGTAGCAGAAGCACCTGAACCGCCTCCGCCTGAAAACACGACAAACGGACCTGCTGTCGAGGCATAATACAGCTGCAGGTTGAAAGTACGGTCATTCGCTGCATTAAGTATCCTGAACCTGTATGCTTTTTTACCGAGCTGGAGGTACGGATATGCATTGCCGTTGACTACTGCTGTGTCCACGAAACCTTCAGGCACAATGGATGGGTTAGGCGTTCCGGGATTCAGCGGCCCCTCAGTGGCATTAAGGGGGTTCGGAACTGGCCCATTGGTGGCATTTACCGGCGGTGATGTCCACGGACCATAATCCCACCTGCCCATCGGATTTGTAGTTGAACTGTTCTGGTTCTGAGCCGGCATATAAACATGCGGCCACCAGAGATCTGACCTGCTTGCATTCAGTGTAAAAGGCCAGGTAGGGTCCTGGGCTTCAAGCGTGAGATTGTCTTTAAGGAAGGTCTTGTCCTGGATTACCAGGGGAATTTGTTCAGCAGGGATAGTTCCGGCACTTACAGTCACCGCAGTTCCCGGGATGATTCCACCGTTAACCAAAGCAGCCTCCACAGTGTCCTGTAACAGGTAAGCCGCAGCTACGCCTGCATAAACATTCAGGCGTGTAAGTCCGTATGCATGGTCGTGGTAGAACATCAGCCTTGCGCCTTGCTGGTTAGTATAGTAAAATGTCATTGTTCCGTTAGGTTCAGTTCCTCCGTCCATGTCAGGGACATACTTCACACTGACGCCTTTGGGATATGATGTGTTTTCACCTGCAGGGGTCGTCCACTGGTCCTGTGTCCCATCGCTTATCCACGGCGTGTTGCCGCCGTGCAAATGGATTGTGGCGCGATTCTGCTTGTATTGCTCGCATGAGCCCATCATAACGCTTCCGTTAACAAGGGTGCAGCCGGTGGGACCGTCTCCCGCTCCCATGATTGTGGTGTCTACCGGTATGAAGAGGTTGCCTTCTGCGCCCGTGGGGAGGTAGTTGGTGAATTTGACACGCACCGGCGTGTCCTTATTGGCTAAGATAAGGGGTCCGAGATAATGAGGTTTATCTACACCAAATACCTGGGCACCGGTGGCGTTTCTGATTGGAGTTCCATTAAGATAATTAAGAGCAAAATGGGTGGTGGCATTAAAATTCTTTGGTGTTTCCAACTGCACATAACCCCGAAGTTTAGTCGCGTTCAGGTCAGTATGCATTCTTTCGGTATATTCTACAAGCCCTATTTCGTAATAATCAGATCCGCTGTAAGTTGTAGTATCCTTAACTGCAACGGGTATGTACTGCCCGAGATTGTTTGCGTTAGAAGCACCTAGGCCTGGCAGCGAATCGACGAATTTCCTGATACCTCCAGATATGTTCCCGTTCGAATCGACTTCAGGGGCAGGGCTATTGGCGTAGTTGGGTATGGTCCCGAAGTAATCCGGCGTTCCGCCGGGGTTAATTGAGGCAATTCCCATTTTTGCACTGCTTGTCGTCATACCCGATGATATACGAACTGCAGCAATACGAGAAGCTGCAATACGGGCTGCGGCCAGCCTTTGGGCGTTCGTAGTCCTGATCCTGAGTGCAGTAAAGGGTGCAGCATTTGCATTTGTAACCTGGCTATCCGTGCCTGGTGCGGCGCTGTATGATTCATTGCTGCTGACCGCACTGGCAACATTACTGTTCAACGGCAATAATGTAAACAGGATTCCTAATGCAAGCATTATGCCGATAAATCCGAACCCTATAGTTCTCTTCGCTATACGTCTGTTTTTAGTTGATATCCACTCTAATTCCATACACATAACCTCTTTTTTATTTTTAATAACTCTTTAAATATACGGATTGATATAATATAAATTAAACGATACGTATAAAAATGTTTTATACGGTCGTATTAATTATAATACACATACCCATTTTGACTTATTGTGTTAATGGTATATAATATTAACGAGTAACATTATTTCATCATTATAATTATAGTTTATGATTGTTCTTGTATTATGCCAACCCTGAAAAATCCTGGTGAATAAATCGCTCACATCAAACGCCTGGTACGCAAAGTATTCACACGATATGTTTGAAAAACCAGGTTCTTAACTATAATTCTCAAAAAATAATGTACTATCCTGAATTAAAATATTTTAATTAAAAAAATTAAAAAAAATAATATTATCTGGGCCTACTAAAATCTCTCCGGTTTCCATGTTTAAAATTAAAAAAGACGCAAAGAAGATGATTTCTCATCTTCTCTTTCTGCCATACAAGTAAGCCGCTGAAAATATAGCTATTGCCAGGACAAATTCAAATGCCGGTACCTTCTTTGTCGCTGATGGAGACGGGGTGCCAGTGCCTGTTTCCACAGCCTGGGTCACTGCTGCCACAGGCGTTGCTGTGGGCACTACCACACCTTTTATTCCGCTTATTGCGAAAGGCGAGAGGGTTGTTGTCTTTGCTTCGTAGTAGGTATATGTATCATCCTTTGTCGTTTGAGCAGTTTCAAGCTGTGTCCATTGGCTCCCGTCCCAGTGGAGCAGCTTTACATCACTGGCTGCAAGGCTGTTGCTTCCGAGCCAGGAGTTCGGAACCCTGAACCTTATCAGGGCTTCTTTCATCCTGCTCGTGCCTGCAAGAATGTTCATGTTCTTGTATACAGTTCCTGGCGCCTGGGATGTTACCTGTTTTGATGTGTCTTTAAGACCCTCTACCTTCAGGGTTATGCCGAGTTCATTCTCTTTGTCTGTTAAGGCAATTTCGTACACGCCGAGTTCAGTCGCCTTGAATGTATATGTGACAGGCGTGTTGGCAACCAGGTCTTTATCATAGCTCTCTGACTTTGCTATGTTGTCGAAAGCCTCGCCTGTTACTCCACCACCACCGCCTCCGCCGCCACCGCCTCCCGAATTGCCCGATGTTCCGGATGCTATGTTGAATACGCCGTTGACCGGAGTTACAGGGATATCTACAGGTGTAGGTATTGATGAATCTTTAAACGTATCTATTCCTATGCCTAATGGACTTGAAGTTCCCGCACTTCCAATTGCAGTTAAAGCAATATTTGCAATTATCACATCCCCACTCTTTCCTCCATTTAGATCAAGAACAACCACTCTGGCTAAGCCGGCCGAATTATCTATTTTTGTAGTCAAATATGTAGACGGAAATGCATTTACAGTCCCGGCACCAATTGATGTCACCTGGACAATTGCCGGATTGTATGTAAGGCTTACAGTTACTACAGCTAAACTACTGGTCACCCCATTTGCTATCATTGGCGCAACCACAGACCCGTTCGGTGCAACATTGTAGCTGCCAATAGATACTGTGGCTCCTAATGCCGGAAGTGCGAGGACAAAAATGCATAACAAAGTTATCAGGCATTTATTTTTCATTTTATTTCCTTCCATCTTTTTTTTCAATTTCAGTTATACTATGGTGCCGGCGAGAAGATGATTGCTCATCTTCTCTTTCTTTCCAGCAGGTAAGCCACTGAGAATATGGCAACCATTAAGACAAATTCAAATCCTGGTACCTTCTTTGTCGGCGAAGGAGACGGAGTTGGCTGGGTTTCTGTTACCATAGGCGTTGCTGTCGGCACTGTCACACCGCCTTTCAGCGATGTTATGGCAAACGGCGAGAAGCGATCTGTCTTTGCATCGAAGTAGGTATATATGTCGTCTTTTGTCTTTTGCACTGTTTCAAGCTGCACCCACTGGCTGCCGTCCCACCTGACCATCTTTAAATCACCGCTTGCAAGGCTGTTGCTTCCAAGCCATGAATTCTCAACCCTGAAAACGATTATTGCTTCTTTTATGTTCTTTGGAACTGCAAAGCCGGTTGTCCCGACCCAGATATTTACGTTCTTATAGACCATGCCGGGCGCAGGATTTTTAACAAGCGTAGATGTGTTTTTCAGTGTTTCCACTGCAACATTGATTATTCCTGCACTTGTATTTCCTGTTATGTTTACAAACTTTACCGGATTGCTCTTGTTGGTGAAAGCGTATGATGTGACTATATCTTTGGAGATATACAGGTCATAATTCTCTTTTACCAGTATATTTGAAAAGTTTTCATTCGAGTTACCGCCTCCGCCTCCACCTCCTCCGCCACCGCCGCCGCTGCTGCCCGTATCTGTAACAGTTTCAGCTTCGTCACCTACAAGGACAAATTCCGAGAAATGGTTTAAAACTACCCAGATATATCCTCCGGTAGTATTTCTCCCTGTTGAAAGAACCGTAGGTCCCGGCGTATAATTTACCCCCTGGCTAAGCGGGTACCAGCGACTTGTGGTCGTATTATACCAGTAAATTTTCAGCGAATTCACCTGCCATCTTGGAAGTGATATGTTGTAGTACATATACAGGGTTACAGAGTTCAAATTTGCATTCGGACCTGTTACATTCAGGCCTGTTACATTCACACTGACATAATTTCCGATGCTGCGCGTACCCGTCCCGAGACCAAAATCAGTTGATGCATTGGTTGTATTCAACAAATAAAAATTCGCTGTTTCAGTGATGGTCACGTTCACAAGTAACCCCCCAATGGTAGAGTTAAGCGCGATCGTAAGGTTTGTTGCATTAGTCCCGTTTACAGTGACACTTCTATTTGCTGTAGTTGTTACATTTACAGGTGCTACTATAGGAACCGCAACTGAGCTAACGGCCGTACTTCCGTTTGGGTATCCCGTTAGATTTGCAGTTGCTGTTATTGTACCTATAGCTGTGGAGTTTACGTTTATTATGACAAGGCCGGAAGAATTTGTCGTTCCGCTTGTGCTGACGCCTGCGCCGCTCACATTAATATACACACCATTCATTGCATAGCCACTTCTGGTTGCGGTTACGTTGAAAGTCACATTGGTTGCTGTAGCTAATGTTACCACTGTCGGGTTTGCCGAGATTCTCAACGTTGTCCCGGTCGGAACAGCTGAGGTCACGTTCACAGTTCCGTTTATGTAACCGGTCTTGTTTGCAGTTGCCGTTATTGTACCTGTTGCTGTGGCCCCGATGTTTATCCTAATGGTGCCTGCATTACCGGTTGTCCCGCTTGCGCTGACACCTGCGCCGCTCAGATTGACAATCGCACCGCTGACCGCCGAGCCGTTGTCGGTCCTGGTCACGTTGAAGGTCACACGGGTCGTCTGGCCTGTTTGTACTGTTGTCGGGCTTGCAGTCACGCTCAGCACAGGCAACAAAGTCACAGTCCAATTCCATGCCTTCATTGTAATGCCGTTAGAATTCTGGGCTACTGCGCTTACATTCCATGTGCCAATGGCTGCGCTTGTGTTGGTGTAACTTGCAGAGGAGATGCTATTATTACTCTGCACAGCCGTGTCGTTGAGATACCATGTCACGTTAACGGTCTGGTTGGACGTTATACTGAATGTTCTTGTAGCTCCGATTACATTCGCCACCGGATTGGCCGGCGAGAACGCTGTTATATTGGGCGCTGCGGGTAATGTAATAGTCCAGGTAATGGTATTGCTTACCCCATTGACGCTGGTTGCATTCACTTTTATAGTGTGGGTTCCGCCACCGCTGAAACTGGTTGAGATATTATCGAAGTTGTTGTTCTGGTTTACATTGTCCTGGTACCAATTCCATGTTGTAATTGTCTGGTTCGCCGTTGCATTGAAATAAACACCTTCGCTATTGTTCAGCGTAAGTGTCAGGTTCTGGTTATTGGTCTTGTTATTGCCCCATGAAGTGATATTGGGCGCTGCGGCTAATGTAATAGTCCAGGTAATGGTATTGCTTACCCCATTGACGCTGGTTGCATTCACTTTTATAGTGTG
>JBGPUU010000060.1:0-15969 GCA_041491305.1 Candidatus Methanoperedens sp. | reverse complement strand
TTTCGCCTGCTCTCATGGACTCAACCAGAACAGAAGTAATATCATCGCCCGGTTTTATGAGCGGCGTTTTTATTCCGAATAATTGCATGTTCCAAACTCCTTCATTATTTTTATGGCGCAGAAATCCCCGCACATGGTGCACGGCCCCTCAGAAGGCGCCAGAGCCCTTGCTCGCTCGCTGTCGATGGCATAGTTCATCTGCCCTTCCCAGTCAAGGTTTGCCCTTTTTCTTGCAAGGTTTTTATCTTTTTCGTCCAACCCGTATTTTATCGAATCGCCTATGTGAGCCGCTATCTTAAACGCGATAAGCCCTTCCCTTACCTGCTCAGGGCCGGGAAGCCCGAGATGTTCGGATGGAGTAATATAACACAGGTAATCCGCCCCGGCGCCGCTTGCCATACTCGCTCCTACGGCTCCGGCTATATGGTCATATCCAACAGCAATGTCTGTGGGCAGTGGTCCTGCTACAAAAAGTGGAAAATCCGACTGGCGTTTATGGAATCTTACATACTTTGCTATCTTCTCTGCACTCACATGCCCTCCCATGCCCTCGATAATCACCTGTACGCCCGCCTCGTTAGCTCTTTTTGCAAGTTCCACGTTCTGTTTAATTTCGGCAAGCTGCGCCTTATCCCGCATATCGTGTATGCACCCGCTTCGCATGGTGTTTCCGAGAGAGAGCACGATGTCATGTTTTTTCAGGATTTTTAAAATCTCGTCGAAATTTTCGACAAACGGGTTTTCACATTTGTTTATCATCATATAGGCGCTGGTAATCGAACCACCTTTGGATACCACGCCCATTATCCTTTTCCTATTTTTCAGAGCGCCAAGAGTTTCACTGTCAATGCAGTGGAGCACAAAGGAACACACTCCGCTCTCTGCCTGTTGCTTTAAATTCTGGATAATATCCGCATCGGTCATGTTTCCAAGACCTTTTTCGGCGGCGGTCTGGTATATTGGGACAGTGGTTATTGGAAGTCTCGTGTTATCAAATATTTTCCGGCGTATTTCCGGAATATTCCCGCCCATGGAAAGGTCGGTTATGGTATCGGCTCCGTATTTTTCAGCGAGCTTTGCTTTTTTCACTTCTTCATCCGGATTTATTTTTAACGATGATGTCCCGATATTGACATTCACTTTCGTTGAAAGACCTTTGCCGATGCCAACCGAGCATTCTCCCCGGTTCATGATAACGATGCTTCCGTTTGCAACTCGCGAAAGTAAAACCTCGATATCGATATTCTCCGCTTTGGCAACCGACATCATTTGTTCAGTTATAGTGCCTTCCCGTGCATGTTCTACCTGCGTTTTCATATTATGCCTGCCATTTCAAGAATATCTTTTGTTTTTTCATGGTTCCCGATTGGCATTATATGAACCCCGCCGCACATGCCGTGTAATTCTTTTATTAATTCTGCAGCTATTTCCATCCCCTCGGTTTGGGGATTCCTGGCATTTTTCATCCGATCAATTAAATCTTGCGGGACTTTGATGCCTGCAATATTTTTATTAAGGAACCGGGCACTTTTTTCGGATTTCAGCGGGATTATACCTGCTATAATCCGGCTTCGGCTTATGCCAGTATCCTTTATATTATCCAGAAAGCCTGAAAACTTTTCTATGTCAAAAACAGCCTGGGTCTGGATAAAGCGCGCGCGCTGGCTTATTTTTTTCTTAAATTTAATAAGTGCTATCTCATTCAGTTCAATATTTGTGACAGCTCCGGCGCAGAAATTTGTACTGCCATCCAGCCTGTTGCCTGAAAAATCAAAACCCGTATTCAGCTTTTGGACAAGACCAAGAAGCTGCACCGAATCCATGTCATACACAGGTTTGGCGCCTTCATGGTCGCCTTTTACCGGATGGTCGCCTGACATTATGAGAATGTTTTTTATCCCGAGCGCAAATGCCCCGAGAAGTTCAGACTGGAGCGCAAGCCTGTTCCTGTCCCTGCACGCCATGTGCATAATCGTTTCATATCCTTTGCTTTCAAGGATGCTGCACGCCGCAACCGGGTTCATACGCATAACTGCCCGCTGGTTATCGGTGACATTGATTGCATCTGCAAACCTTATCATGCCTGCGTCTTTCACCATGGTCGCAACCTCGGTTCCTTTTGGCGGGCTTATTTCGGCTGTAACCACGAATTTACCCTCATCCAGCTTTGACTCGAAGCTCAAACCGTCTGCCTCCGCTTCTTTCTCGAATGGTCTTTGGGTTCATGGATGTTCCCAGGATTTTCAAGCTTCCCGAGTTTCTTCTGGCGTTCGTATATTTCATCCCAGGCACATGTACGTTCATCAACTTCGCATTTTCCTTCCATTGCGCCGCCGCATGGCCCGTTCAAAAGCCCTTTGGGACACTTCGAAACAGGGCAGATTCCCCCGAATTCCCAGACTGTGCATTCACCGCACATGCCGCACAATTCTTTCATCGTATCTTCAAGGCGCACTCCGCCGAGGGATTCAGTATCAAGCGCAGGATAAACCTGCCTTTTTGAAAGACTTGAAATTACCGAAACCCCTCCACCGCATGACATAACCAGCAGTGAATCCGACTTTCCAATCCCGGGATTCTGGGTGAGCACATCGTCCCATGAACTTATATTGCAGGCAGAACTCAGGACAGTCCACCCGACAATGTTTTTCCCGGCTCTTTTGAGTCTTTTTTGCATTTCGAGAACTTCAGGTTCGCCTCCGACGCGGAGCTTTGTTGCGCATTTCCCGCACCCGATTATGAAAATATTTTTTTCTTTGAGCGCCCTCAGGATTTCACTGAATTCTTTCTGGCTTGAAATTATCATTCTTATCTTGAATATCCAAATACCGCATCGTTTTTCTTGTTTATCAGTTCACTTAGCATTTCCGCGATCAAAGGAAGCTCTCTTACCTGGTGTTTGATTTTCATAATAAGTCTCTCAACCTGGAGCTGCGTCCCTGTTATGACTATATTTACCCTATCAATTTCATGCGATACAGCCTCGCGCGGAAGAGCCGCATCTCCCCCCCTTGCAAGCATTTCCTGTTTTATTATCAATGCTTCTGTTGCGGATATGTTCTTCAGCATGATATTATATAAAACCGTTTTATTCTTCATGACCTCGCTTCCTGCCCGTGTCGTTCCGATGGAACGCATTGCCCTTCTGCAGTCCTCTTTATTTATTATCTCAAGCAACTCGGCTTCATAACCCCCTGAGCTAACCACAGGCACTTTTGCCCTGACCCTTTCTGCGACCCTCACAGCATCCACAGTAGGAGCAACATCGTGTGTCCTGATGATATGCGCGCCGTTCCTTACTGCAATCGCTGCCGCCGCAAGGCTCCCATACAACCTTTCATTTGCAGGTTTGTTCAGGGTTTCACCAATAAAGGACTTCCTGGATATTGCGGCAAGGATTGGTTTTTCAAAAATACGAAGCCGCTGCATAGTATCTATTGTCTCATAATCATACATCTGGAGTTTCTCCTGAGTCCACTTCCCGATGGCGGGGTCTATGATTATGTTATCAGGGGATATTCCACCGCCTTCGGCCGCGGATATTATCCTAAAAAGAGAGTCCATCACTGCATCCATACCCACTGGGTCTCCCGGGACTTTATTGCTCGCCATCAATATCACAGGGCAATTATGGTTTTTTGCAACTTCGATCATGTTCGGGTCTGCTGTAAAACCACTGACATCATTGATAATTTCTGCACCAGCGTCAAGCGCTTCCCCGGCTATATCCGCGAACATCGTATCCACCGATATAGGAACAGCAATATCCTGCAATTTTTTGATTGCCGGAATAAGCCTCGACCGTTCTTCTTCCTTTGAGATTTTATGGGCAAGCGGCCATGTGGAACGGGCGCCCACATCAATAAAATCTGCCCCTTCATCTATCATCTTTTGGGCAGCATCAAGAACAGAATCCGAATGAACAACAGAACCCTTATAAAAAGACTCGCTGCTTAGATTTATTACACCCATTACTCTTACAGGTTGATTGTCCCCGACTTTCAATCCTGCAATGGTTTTTTCTATCACGTTTTACCATAATGGTTTTTGAACATTCATAAGGTTTGCGTATTTAAGGAAAAAAGGACTTTTATATACAAATAAGATTTTGGTTTTCAATATAACTGTCTCTTTATTCTACCCCTTTATTTCTTTTGGAAAAATTTAATTATTAACATTATTATTATGATGGAAAATTGCATTGTGAAATCCGCCTAAGTATCACGATTATTAATTCATCATGAAGCCAAACGATGAAAAATTGACAGATTTTTTGTTTTTTTGAAAGTTATTTCAGCTTTAAAGCATCATTTCATCTGGAGATATACGAACATATCTCCTGAATAGATATGCTCCATTTATAATCATAAATATCTGGCTATAACAAGGCTGATTTCAAATAATACAACAAGCGCCACAGCGACAATCACTTCCGAAATGGCTGAAGGGTCAGGCGAAACGAATAATGCAAACGCCAGAAGGATGCCATATACCGCTATACGTTTTCCCCTGATATACTCATATTTCAAAATACCCATCTTGATGGCAAAAACCATTAGAAGCGGGAACTGGAAAACGAGCCCGAAACCTACGACCATCGTTATTATTGTGTTAATCGTATTTATCACGGAAATCTGCGGGGCTGCAACATCGATTGAGTACATTATCGTGTATTTGAATATTAGCGGTATAGCCACAAAATAAGCAAGCATAGCACCGGCAGTGAACAGGATAAAAGAAAAAGGCACAATCTTAATAAAAAACATTTTTTCATTCGGGTAAAGCCCTTTCCCGACGAACATAAAAGCCTCATAAACCACAAGCGGTATCCCGATAAACAGGGCGCATACAAGGGAGAGTGTCAATCTTGTGATAATCAAATCCATTGGCGCATAAATGGTCATGGGTACCTGGACTGTCTGTTTCCATATCAACACGAGCAGTTCGCCTGAGAAAAAATATGAAATTGCTGTAATAACTATTACTGGAATCGCAACCGTCATCAATCTTTGGTGCAGCTCTTCGATGTGCTCCACGATTGGCATTTCTTCGTCGCCGGGTACAGTGTTCATTAACGATTTACAGGATTCTTATTCTTTATAAACATGGTGCAGGAATAAAAGATAAGTTCAATAATGATTGAAGTGAATTATTATCATAATCAAAAACTAAACAATTTAAACTATCTTTGCGTTCTCTGCGGCTTTGCGGTGTGCGTTTTATCACCGCAAAGGCGCAAAGGTCGCAAAGGCTCATATTTATGTTACTAAAATCAGGTTCTTACTATAAATGAAAGCCAGCGAACTCACTGAACGGGAATTGATAGTGCGCATAGCGAAATTGCTCGAAAGACCTGGGGATAAAACAATCGTGGGGGCGGGTGAGGATGATTGCGCAGTGGTTGATATCGGAGGAGAAGATTACCTCCTGATCACCACCGACATGCTTCACCGCAAGACTGATTTTCCCCTTCAGATGACCGGGCGGCAGATAGGATGGATGTCGGTTGCAGTTAACCTGAGCGACCTTGCCTCCAAAGGCGCCCGGCCTCTTGGCGTTGTAATGGCAATGGGAATCCCGCCTGAGACCGAACTTGGTTTTATCGAGGACATCGCAAGGGGCATGGATGATTGCGCCGGAAAGTTCGGGACGCAAATAATTGGAGGAGATACGGATTCCAATGATGAACTCACAATGGTTGGAACGGCTTTCGGGCTCATAAAAAAGGAACTGCTCATTAGAAGAAGCGGGGCAAAAGCCGGCGACCTTGTATGCGTGACAGGCTATCTTGGAACGGCAGGCGCGGCGCTTATTGCTCTGGACAAGGGAATCCCTGCCAGCCAAGAGATTTTGAAAGCGTTGTTCGAACCTTTTCCAAGAATAAATGAAGGCATGGCGCTAGCAGAGAGCCGTGCAGTTTCGTCCATGATGGATATTAGTGACGGGCTTGCTCTTTCACTTCATGACATTGGCAAAGCAAACGGAGTGGGATTCAAAATATATGAAAACAGGATTCCTATACTGCCCGCTGTCAAGAAGTTATTGAAAGGCGAGGAATTACTCGATGCTGTGGTTTATACAGGCGGTGATTTTGAGCTTTTATTCACAGTTGCGCCGGGAAAGCTCGATAAAGCGAAAAAAGCCTGTCCCCTGACAGTTATAGGGGAAGTTGTTGAAGAGGGATTTTCCATTGAAAGGGCAGGGAGAGTCGAAGAACTGAAGGCGCGGGGGTATGAGCACTTTGGAAAGGATTGAGTAACCGGACTCCGCAATGAATTGCGAAGCATCAGGATGGGTGCATGAGGTTTCCACTGCATATTATTATTAGGTATGTATCAACTAAAGGGGGCATGAAATTAGTGAGATTAGTGAGATTTCAGTAATTACCGTCTCTAATAATGTGTTGGACACAATATTGCAGATGCCTATGAAAATTATCGAGTTTGGCTTTTGTGTTCATAGTTCAGCATACAAAAGTGAAATTTTTGTCATTACTGTGAGAGTTAATATACTATCGATTTCAATTAATGTTTTGCATCCAAAGAAAAGATAATTATTATTGTGCACATAGCGATATATAATGGCTAAAAGGTGTTTGTATGCGGAACCAAATTGAGCAACTTGTAGATGGATTTGAAAGTCTAAATAAGGAAGAACAGGGAAAAGTTAAGAAAATTATTAAAGAATATGTCTTTGGGATAACTGAAATAAAAGAAGCGTATGATAAGCTTGTAAAAGAGGGCTTCATTCAAAAAAGCAGTAGTAGGTTTAGAGATGAAGAATTTACTACTAAAAAAGATGAAGAAGAATTAAAAAAGTACATAATGAATAAAATCCCCAAAATTAGTAATAAAGAATTTACCACTAAAAAAGATGAAGAAGAATCAGAAAAGTATATTCCGAGTAAAATCCCCAACATAACAAAATGAAATACTTCTGCATAAGCCACTTTTTTGATCCAAACGAAGCAAACAGCAGATTTGAACAGTTAATTGAAGAGCATCATTTAGAAAACGATGGAAATGAAAATTTTTTAAAGCATGCCTCAAGGAATGAATTCTGGGCTGCCTTGACGAAAACATCCGATACAATAACTCTGACAGCAGATATTCAATCATCATCCGAGGACTTTTTCACTGTCATCGAGTATGATTATGCTTCCACATTCATCGGAAATGAGTACGGCAATGAATTTTCTTTCGAAGTGCAAAAAATTCTGCCAAACAGATTTAAATTAAGCTTTAGAAAAGAGGATGAAGAGAAATATACAGGATTTGTACGCAAGGTCAGAGACTTCAGCCACTTTACATTCCTTATACAGAGATCCAACGAGCGATATGCTGAGGCTTTTAAGGAAGTTATCAAGGTAGATACAGAAATAACTGAGAGTAATTGGAGAATTCCAGAAAACTTTGGAGAGGAATTTTTAGTAAAGCTTGAAAATCGTCTCGATCTATGTGGGAAAAATTACTCGAAGATGGTGGCGAACTACAACCTTGCCTTAACTCATCTGGAAAATATTAAATTAATTGAACTGAATATCGATATAAGCCCGGTTCAAAGGATAATAGACGAGATGAGATTTAAGCTCATGAATTCTAAGGTTATATATGAAAGATTAAAGGATATGAAGGATATAGCCATCGGGAGTCTGGAGGTTAGAAATATGAAAAGCAGCATGCAGCTCCAGAAAGAATTATTGGGGCTTCATAAACATTCAATAACAATCCAGAATGCCTCTATAGTTATAGAAGCGTTCATAGTCTATGCTTATACCTTTACTGTCTGGAAAAGTGTAAATGAGGAGGGATTCAAACATGCAAGTCTGGTTATGAAGTATATGATACCGTTATTTATTACGATGGGAGTAGTTTTATTTGTTGAATTTGCAAAAAATTTTAAAATTGGCTTCTTGGAAAGAAAATCTTTGATTTATTTTATATTTTCTTTAATACTTCTTGTATCTGGATTAATTTTAATGAACATTCAAGATTTTATTTTAATTTAATTGACTTTTCCATTGAAAACAAACAGGAAACGAAAGGTATATAGGTTGCAGTAAAGGACATATACATCATGTCGTTCGGGAGAAATGATGTAAGTTTAGATGATTTAGCTTTTTTGCTTCTAGCTGTTCTTGAGGGCTATCCTAATATCAATAACCAGTATTTATCTATTTTACTTTCTCATCC
Source organism: Candidatus Methanoperedens sp. (assembly GCA_041491305.1). GTDB lineage: Archaea > Halobacteriota > Methanosarcinia > Methanosarcinales > Methanoperedenaceae > Methanoperedens. The sequence continues at coordinate 7,777 of JBGPUU010000060.1, read as the reverse complement.
GAGAACAACTAGAATTGCTACGAGTTTATCAGAAGTAAAAGTGCGAAATCTTTCGGTTGAAGATTTTGAAAATGTTGGAAGAAGTGGAGAGTTTTTGCATAATTGTGGAGCGTTTTTATCTAATTATGGAACGATTCATAGTGATGTGAATTTTTTAAATTTATCTGTCGCCCTCTATCAGAAAAGTAGAGAGTATTTCGAGATTGGAACGTATATGTATGCTCTAGCCTCAATTAATGAAGGTGCTACAAGGTCGATGCTTGCAGAGTTAAGGGTGAATCCGATCGACAATCTTAAAAAAGCCATCGAGCTTTGTGAGAGAGCTAGACATGAGGGGCTTGTTGAAAACACGCATGAGTACGCTTTAGATTTAATGGATGAAGGGGTTGCACGATCATTAATTGCAAGGCTTGGAGTGAATCCAGTTGATAATCTTATAAAAGCCATTGAGTGTTTTGAGAATGCTAGATATGATGGGTTTAAAAAAAATACTTCTTCTTATGGTAGAGCTCTAATGAATGAAGGCGTTGCACGATCTTTGCTAGAGGGGTTTGGACTAAATCCAATTGACAGTCTTAAAAAAGCCATTATACGTTTTAAGGAGGCCAGAAATGAGGGGCTTGTTAAAAATACTCAAGAATATGCTTCAACTTTTATGAATGAAGGTGTTGCATGGCTGAAACTTGGTGAGCTTGGAATAAATCCATCTGATAACATTGAAAATGCTATCAAGCTTTGTGCGAGGGCAAGACGTGAGGGACTTGTTGAAAATACTCCCAATTATGGGAAGACTTTAATGGAAGAGGGGTTTGCTAGATTAAGGCTTGCAGAGTTTGGAGTGAGTACAGCAGAAAATCTTAACAAAGCCTTTGACCTTTTTGAAAGTGCCAGAAATAAGGGGCTTATTAAAGACACTCAGGATTATGCTAGAACTTTAATGAATCAAGGTATTGGACGATTAATACTTGCACCTCTTTTTAAAGGACAAATAGTAAATCAAGAAGATAACCTTGAAAATGCCATTGAACTTTTTGAAAGGGCTAGATACGAGGGATTTATTAAAGATACTCCAGAGTATGGCTCAACTTTAAGGGAGGAGGGTACTGCAAGACTGGAACTTGCAAAGTCTGGTGTAAATACGATCGATAATCTTAAAAAAGCTATTGAATTTTGTGAAAGGGCTAGATACGAGGGGCTTGTTAAAAATACTCCGGATTACTATGGTACTTTAATGAATGAAGGCACCGCAAGGCTAGCACTTGCAGAACTTGAAATAGAAAAAATTTCCAACTTAAATAAAGCAGAATCAATGTATCTTGAAGCAATGGATTTTTTTAGCCAAAGAAACGACAGAAAAGGCTTGATAGCAATAAACAATAATCTTGGCATCCTGAAAGACATCGGAGGTGAAACGCCGAAGGCATACGATTACTTCAAAGAAGCAATCCAGCTGATTGAAGAGACGAGGGGTTCAATAAAGATACCTGAACTAAGAAAAGAGTACTTTGAAACTGTAGTTGATACTTACAAAAAAATGGTTTTCACTTGTTTAGCTCTACATAAAGATAAGGAAGCGTTCAGATACGCTGAATCTGTTAAGGGGAGAACTTTTCTTGAGCTTTTAGCGAATGAAAAGAAGATAATAAAAGGTAAATCCGAACTTACAGAGCAGTATAAGGAAGTTTTAAGAAGAATAGAGGAGATTGAGGCAAAATTTATGAGTGGGATGGAGAAAGCAGTTAAAGAACAAGAAGAACTTCGATATCTAAAGGGTTTACATGACGATTTACTTAAACAAATAAAGCAGAATGATCCCGAATATTATAGCATTAAAACTGTTGAACCTATAGACTTAGATGAACTCTCAAAAATACTAAATGGGAGAACACTTGTTGAGTATTTCCTTGGTGAAAAGCTTGCCGTATTTATTTTTAATGGCAGTTTAACTGTTAAGATTGGTGAGATGTATTTGTTTGGATGGGGCGATGTGCCAGGAAACGATAATGTAAGAATCATCGAATTTCTAAAACATAAATTCAATATCGATTGGATAGAAACAGCAAAAATTGAAAAAATCGATTATGGTAATGCAATAAATATAATTACTGAAAAAAATTCTCTTTCGCTAAGACTTAACGATGAAAAAACTAAAGTAAAACTAAAAATCAATGACGGTAGAACCTATGACCTCATTGCTAAGACGGAAAATAATAAAATAAACATATACATTGAAACTAATGAAAATGATATGTTAAAGAAAGTAATTGAATTCAGAGAACTAATACGAGAGTTTGAAATTGGAATAAAATATAAAGCACAATCTGAAAGGGCAGAAGAAATTCTTAAAGAGATTTACAAATTACTGATAGAGCCTATAAAACAACACTTGAGCAAAAATAAAGAAATCATAATAATTCCGCACAGTTACTTGCATCAAATACCCTTTCAGGCTTTAAAAGGTGAAAAGTATTTAATCGAAGATTATAAGATTAGCTTTGCGCAAAGTGCATCATCTCTAAAATTTTTAAAGAAGGGTGTTGGAGTAGGTGCTCTAATAGTGGGAAATCCAACAAAAGATTTGAAGCATGCAGAAGCTGAAGCTTCGGAGGTTGCCAAACTCTTTATTAATACAAACCCGATTCTTGGAGATGCGGCAACGAAGGAGAGAATTCTGAAAGAAATTAAAAACAAAGAAATTTTGCACTTCGCATGCCATGGCGAGTTCGATCCGTTCAATCCAGCTTTTTCAAAAGTAGTTCTTTCAGACGGAAGTATAACAGCGATAGATTTCATGGATTTAGAAATGGATGCAAATTTAACAGTTCTATCAGCATGCGATACAGCTAAAGCTGAAATTGCAAGGGGAGATGAAGTCGAAGGATTGGTTAGAGCAGTTCAATACGGAGGCTGCAGGTTTGTGATTGCTTCCTTATGGCGAGTGGATGATAAGTCAACAAAAGAGCTTTTCGTGAAGTTTTATTCAAATAAAGGAGATATGGTTGATAGAATTAAAGAAGCTGAACTCAGCTTGAAGGAAGAAAAGTATGGATTTTATCACTGGGCTCCCTTCCAGATTTATGGGATATAACTTAATCCTCAGGAGACTAAAATTCACTCTTGTATGCTTGAACTATGGTCTTGGCAACAAAACTTATGGGTATTAGAGTCATTTCTACGCTTGGAGATCATTTAAAATGATACTATGGATGGATATGCTCCTTATCGATACATGCCTTCTTTGTAGTTTTATCCATGCCCGTTTTTAGTGCCATAATTGTTATACATGTTCAAGATATTCTAACGGATGCACCTAACCCCTATCGCCTTCAGTCACAAACCCCGTACTTAAGAGGCTGTCTGACAATTCAATTTTTTCAAACACTAATTCTTCAATACTCACAGCAAGAAAGCCAAATTGTCCACAACAATATCAAAAAAAGGAGTATAACCTTTAATTCATCCCACTACTGTATCATTTTTACTCACAAAATTCCAAATTCTCCGTAAATTCGAAGCAATGCAAGCAAGATCAAACTCGATTTTCACCTTTTCCTTCCCCCTCAACAGAAACTCTCTGAATCCAAGATTGCCTTTGATATGCCCAAACACACATTCCACCACTTTCTTACGAGTGTGATACACATGCCTTCCCTCAGCTGTTGACATCTTTTCTTTCATTTTCAACCTTTCAATTTCCATTCCCTCATAATCTTTGATTACTCTCCCCTCTCTGGAATTTTTTGTACACTTATTCATATCGGGGCACTGTTTGCAGTCATTTCCCCAATACTTTCGAACATTCCCGTTCTTAGTAATATCAAGATACTCGAACCTGAACTTCAATCTACTATCATTAGGACAAATGAAGCAATCCTCATCTGGATCATATCTGAAATTCTCCTTGCTGAAAGGACTTATCTTCACTTCAATACCCTTCATTCTGGTTGCAGTATTCAGGTCAGGGATATAGCCGTCCAATCTTTTTTCTTTTAAAAATTTGAGATTCAAACTGCTGTAATATCCATTGTCTGAACTGACTTTTGTACCTTCAGGCAATTCACCCACGTTCTCCTCAGCCTGATTTATCGTAGGCTGCAAGTTATTCTTATCCGTAGCTTCCGAAGTAACATCGCTGGAAATAATAATCCCAAATGAAGAATCCACCGCAACCTGAGGATTATAAGAGTATTCTGTCACGTTCTTGCTGTTCGGCATAAATCGGCACTCTGGATCGGTAAAGCTGATTGCACTATCTGCTTTTTCCGATTCTTTTTCTACTTTTTCGAACTGCTTTTTGATTTCATCCTTTCTGTGTTCATCCCCTGACTGAAATTTATCGTTAACTCTTTCAATAATGGTCTTTCTGGTAAAGCCATTGGGCATCTCATCAGTGTTCTTATCGCCGTATGTCTCATCTTCTACCTCATCGACCTTGATTCCTTCTTCGATCTCTCTTTGAATGATCTCATTCAGGTCTGAAAGATCGTCTTTTTTGACAGCACTGTTGTTTGAGGCATTAGCTTTTATTTTTGTTCCATCGATGCAGATGTGTCCGAGCGAAACCATACCAAAGTCTCTTGCATATCTTACGACCTCTTGAAAGGCAAGACGGACAAGTTCGAAGTTGTTTTTCCTGAATTCGTTGATAGTTCTGAAATCGGGTTTGAGATGACCTGCAAGGTACATGTATACGACGTTCTCTTTTGCACTTCTTGCAAGCTTTCTGGACGACCTTATGCCGTCTATCATTCCTAAGATTAATATTTTGAGCATGAGTTTTGGATGATAGGCGGGATGACCTGCCCCTTTGTATTGCATTTCGTATTCTGATAAGTCCATTTTCTGAACTATCTCGTCTACTAAGAAGCAGATGTGGTTTTCAGGAATGATCTCGCGGATGTTTGGAGGTAAGAGCAGTTCCTGGTCTTTGAGGTCTTTATAGAATACCATATATTTAATACTGTAATTATATGATATAAATGTTTTGATTTTAATAGATGATGATAGACGTGTTTCTGATGTTTTTACTGGAGAAAATGTGAAGTAATACTGCTAATTACAGGACAGCCTCTTAAGGACGAGGCCTGTACATAGCATTTTTTGCCTATATAGATTTCTCACCAGCTGCGCAGTTCTGCGAGAAACCTAAGCCAGCCTTATCGTCTCAAGGTTCATCGGCGCCCGCGTCTCAATCTTGAACTTCCTGTAAATCGAGCTTGCCAAATCCATGCAGTTCTTCTCATCCCCATGCTGGGTTATGATATGTTCTGGCCTGGGTCTCATTTTCCTGACAAATTCCATAAGCTGCATCCTGTCCGAATGACCTGAGAATCCATCGACTGTGTCTATATGCATATTGATTTTTACCGTTTCCGTCTTTCCGCCGCTGGCGTGCATAGGTATTTCCTTCCAGCCTTTCTGGATGCGCCTCCCAAGCGTGCCTTCAGCCTGGTATCCTACGAAAACAAGCGTATTCTTTTCTTCAGGCCCGAATGCTTTTAAATATTCCATAACAGGCCCGCCGTTCATCATGCCTGAGGTTGCAAGAACAATACAGGGTTCGCGGTCGTCTATGATTTTCTGGCGTTTTTCTTTTGAATCCACCTGGACGAAACATTTTGCAAGGAACGGGTTCATACCCTTATGGAAAATCTGGTTCCTGAGTTCATTATTCAGGTATTCGGGATGTGTGGTATGAATTGCGGTGGCCTCGTATATCATGCCGTCAAGATAGACAGGAACATCCCCGATGATTCCTTTGCGTATGGCTTCTTCAAGCACAATCATGACTTCCTGGCTTCTTCCTACTGCAAAGGTCGGGACAAGGAGATTTCCCCCGTTTTCAAGGGTCTCTTTCGCTATTTCCTGCAGATGCCTCTCTGCATCCTTTCTTGATGGCTGCATGTCCCTTGACCCGCCGTATGTTGCTTCCATTACAACCGTTTCAACGCGCGGGTAGTCATTAATTGCAGGGTCAAACAGGCGCGTTTTTTCATACTTGAAATCCCCGGTAAAAGCAATATTGTACAAACCGTCGCCTACATGGAAATGCGCGATGGAAGAGCCCAGTATATGGCCTGCGTTATGGAATGTGAGCTTCATGTCAGGACCGATATCCGTAACATCCCCATAGTTCAATGTAATCGTATGTTTCAGGACCTCGCGTATCATGGCTGATTCGTATGGGATTTTCCTTCCTTCACGGGCAGCCACATCGATATAGTCCAGTTGCAGCAATGCCATAAGGTCGCGTGTGGGCGGAGTGCAATAAACAGGTCCCTCGAAACCATATTTATACAACAAAGGCACAAGTCCTATGTGGTCAAGGTGCGCATGCGTCAGTATAATTGCATCTATCTGGCTTATTGGCTGCACTTCGGGCACGTAAAGATATGGCGTTCCATTATCTTCCCCGCTTACGTTTACGCCGCAATCGATCAATATCCTGGTTTCAGGGGTTGACAGTAAAAAGCAGCTGCGTCCCACTTCGCGGCATGCGCCCAGTGTGGTCATTCTCACCCATTTATCCTTGGAAGAAATACCGCGGTGTATCTTTCTGCCTATGGTTTTAAGAAGCACCTTTCTTTCATCCTTATTGGTGCGCATAAACTGGCGGATATTGTTCACCGTGGTTGATTTCATGGGAGGCGTGCGGACTACTTTTGGCGTCCATCCGATATCTTTTGTGATTTCCCGCAGTGTTTCGCCGTGCCTGCCTATGACGAGGCCGGGTTTCTCGGCTTCGATTATTACCTCTCCGGTATCAACATCAAAAAAATGGTTCGAAATTCCCGACTCGGCCGGAACTATTTTTGAAATTGCTGTAATCGCTTCTTCAGGCTGGGCAAGGACTTTCGGGTCAGGCCTGACCACAAGACGTTTCCTCAATTCCTTTGCAAGGGTCTTGATAAGATCGCCATTATCCGCGAATTTCCTGGGCTCTTCCGTGTATATAACAAGCTCCGGGCCCTCAAAATCCACATCGGATATAGTTATGTCTTTAGGGAGATGTCCCCTTATTTTCTGTTTTAAATCTGTTAATACTTCTTCAACTGTCATCGTTATTTTCCTTCCCGGATACAAAAAATAGATAAAAAAATTATGTAAAGGTATCGCGCAATTTCTTAATTTCGGCGTCCTCTACCTCAAAATACCCCTCGGCAGTGATTTTTACTACACTGATACCATCACCGGATGCAGAATCACGCTTCATGGCATTGTGCAATGCGCGTACCGCAAGTTCGACCCCTTCTTCAATCGGCATATTTGGTGTATATCTGTCTTCAAGCACGCCGTAAGCCATTGGTGAACCCGAGCCTGTTGATACTGCTTTTTTTTCTTCGATTATTCCGCCTATTGCGTCAAGTGAATAAACGCCTGGCCCGTTTTTGTCAACCCCGCCTACAAGAAGCTGTACATAATAAGGGAAATATCTATTGCCGCTTAAGATATTTGCAAGCAGGCTTACTATTCCTTTCACGGTCATGGACTCTTCTCTTCGCATTTTATAAAGTTTTGATTCTACCTGCATCCATTTTACGAGTCTTTGCGCATCCCCTACCGAACCGGCTGTGGTCATTGCTATAAGGTCATCTATCTGGTAAACCTTTTTTGCATCTTTACTTGCAATAAAGTGTCCCATTGTTGCTCTTCTCTCTGAAGCCATAACTACGCCTTTATCGCAAACTAACCCTATTGTGGTGGTTCCTTTGTATTCCATGTTATCCATTTTAAATACCTCTTAAATACCTCATCACTAAAAATGAGAAAATTAGCA
>JBGPUU010000059.1:0-16334 GCA_041491305.1 Candidatus Methanoperedens sp. | reverse complement strand
GCGCGACCATTATTACGTCAATGTCCTTCGGGGGCACGATCTGGTTATAATGAATATTAAAACCGTGGGAGAAACACAAAGTCTTTCCCTTGCTCATGCCTTGCGCTATTTCTGAAGCATATATTGTGCCCTGTATCTCATCAGGCACAAGTATCTGGATTAAATCTCCCTTTTTAGCCGCGTCTGCCATTGTCGCTACGGTGAGACCGTCAGCCTTTGCCTGCGCCCAGGATTCGCCGCCCTTGCGGACACCCACTATTACATCGAGCCCGGAATCATGAAGATTCTGCGCCTGTCCTGCTCCCTGACTGCCATAACCGATTACTGCAATGGTCTTATTCTTCAATACGTTTAAATCTGCATCCTTGTCATAGAATATTTTCACCATATTTGGTTCCTTCTTCTCCTTCCATACATTAATAAGAGATATAAATGTTTCATGGATTCCGCAGTATCGAACGCCGGGGCAAAAAACTCTATCGAAAAATATATAGATGAATCAAATAATATAACAATCCAGGTGCTAAAATGAGTATAAAATTAGGATTTGTGGTTTCAGAATTCAATCGTGATTTAACAATCCAGATGGAAACCCTTGGAAAAGAACATGCAGCTTTTCTCGGTGCAACTGTTGGGAAAATATTATACGTCCCCGGGGTTTTTGACATGCCTCTTGCAGTAAAGAAACTTGCAGAAGATGATGCTGTTGATGCTATAGTTACAATCGGGTGTGTGATACAGGGAGCAACCAAACACGATGAAATAGTTATACAGCAAGCTTCAAGGAAGATAACTGACCTTGCTCTTGAATACGGGAAACCCATAACTCTCGGGATATCAGGTCCAGGAATGAGCCGGCTTGATGCTCATGAGCGCGTGGAGTACGCCAAGCGGGCAGTCGAGGCTGCAATAAAAATGGTCAGGATGCTAAAAGAATAGTGTGGAAGACCATTAAAAGCTAATATTGCATTTATTTTTAACCTGGTGACATATTAGTAACTGCTAACAATAACCTTTAAACACATCAAAATACATAGTTACGTATAGGGAGGATAATTATGGAAGTTAAGATGCCGGTAAAAGAAATAATGACCGGGGATGTAGTGACCATAGACATAAAAAGTGATGTCCAGAAATTAGCAAAAAAAATGCTAGACTATAATGTTGGCAGCATCATTATCACAGATAAAAAGCAACCTGTTGGAATAGTCACAGAGCGCGATATCGTCAGGAAAATCGTATCCAGGAATCTTAAACCGGAGGATATTTCCATGAGAGAATTGATGACAACTCCCCTCATAACCGTAAATACCGAAGAGGATGTCACCGAAACCATGCATAAGATGGTGAAAATGGAGATAAGGCGATTACCCGTTGTGGACAAAGGAAAACTTGTGGGCATCGTCACTGATACCGACCTTATCGCGATTTCAGCCGAGATGGGAAGCATTTTCTCCGACCTTATCAAGATGCATCGTGAGAAGGTTTTTTCAATGGAGGTTCCTCAACAGATTAATCGGGGAATATGCGAGGAATGTGGCGATAATGTTGACACTCTGTTACTTATAGATGGGAAACTTCTTTGTGAAAGTTGCAGAGAGACCTTAACGCAGTAATCCGGGATTTTATTGGTAACGAAAATATCCTAATTAAAAGGAGTATGAGACTATGATAGTAAAAAATGTAATGACCAAAAACCCTGTTTTTATTCACGACACAGAATTTATGACACATGCGCGCCAGTTGATGAGAGACAGGCATTTTCGCACGGTGCCGGTCGTGGATAATAAGAACAGGGTCATCGGGGTACTAAATGAGAAGGAATTGTTGAACATATATTCCACAAAATCAAATGTAACGGTTGAAGGATTCATTTCTGAGTTCCCGTTCGTATATCCTGAAATGGATATGATGCAGGCCGCCAGATTGATGATAGAGGCTGGCGTGGGCCGCGCTCCTGTATTGAAATCCGGGCAGGATATGACGCTTGCAGGTATTTTGAGCATGGTGGATATTTTCAGGAATCTTGACCTGGATAAAATTCCTTCAAAGAAGATTAGCGATGTAATGACAACCGATGTAAAGACATGTTCTCCCAGGGACAATGTTGCCAAGGTCTGGCTGAACATGAAAGAAACGGGTTATTCTGGTTTGCCTGTTGTAAGGAATGGTGAACTTATCGGCATGGTCACCCGGCGCAATATCATCAACGCAGGCTATGCGAGAATCGAAAGGGAGGATGAGCAAGGCACGAGATCTTCCATGTCGCCGCCTGTAGAAAAGATTATGAGCACTCCTGCATATTCCTTAACTCCTGAAACGAGTTTGAAGGATGCAGTACAGGCTTTCAGGAAGCTTGATGTAGGGAGGCTTTCTGTAGCCAACGGCGGGAAACTTACAGGTATAGTTGATAGAAGCGATATAATCAAAGTATTCATTTAAAGGTGCTTTATGAATTTTAGCAATACGACAATGAGAAAAAAACAACAGGACCCCAGAGGGTATATGCGGAACATGGCGCCCATTGATTTTAAATCAAGGATTTCCCAGACATCGGGGGATATTATGACAGTAGCATCAAAGGATGTTGTGACAATACCCCCTACGATGCCGGTGATTGAAGCGGTCAAGACCATGTTGAAGCACGGCTTCAGGAGACTCCCGGTAGTCGATGCGGGTACAAGCCGCATAAAAGGAATAGTGACCTCACAGGATATTGTGGATTTTCTTGGAGGCGGCCAGAGAAACCTGATAGTAAAGAACAGGTTCAAAGGTAACATCCTCGCAGCAGTTAATGGCAGTATAAGCGGGATAATGGAAGAGAATGTTGTAACGCTACATGAAAAAGATTCGCTTAAGGATGCGATGGATACAATGATAAAAGAAAATATCGGCGGGATCCCAATCCTTGACGGAGAGGAGAGAGTAAAATCCATCATCTCGGAAAGGGACTTTGTCTTCCTGGTATCGGGAATTGTCACGGGGAAGAAAGTAGATGAATACATGAGCAAAAATATAATAACCGCCCCGTCCGATATGTCGGTCGGTATCGCAGCAAAATCCATGATAAATAATGGTTTCAGGAGACTTCCGGTCATCCGGGATAATGTCCTTATAGGTATAATAACCGCCTCGGACATCATGCGTTTCCTGGGAAGCGGGGACATGTTCAACCGGCTTGTTACCGGAAACGCAAGAGAGGTTTTTGAAGTGCCAATCAGCACCCTTATAAGAAGAGACGTAATTTTTACGAAATCTGATGTGGACCTGGGAGAAGCTGCAAGTGTCATGCTCGATAAGAATGTCGGTTCTCTTCCAATACTTGAAGAAGGCGAACTTAAGGGCATCATAACAGAACGGGATTTTGTCAGGGCAATGGCAGATTAAGAGGTTTTTATGAAAATCAAGGATATAATGAGCGCACCAGTCTATGTAGTATCGCCGGATGAGAATGTCGCGAGAGCCAGGAACCTGATGCTTCGCCACAGGATCGGAAGGCTTGTAATCGTTGAGAATAACAAGCCCATCGGGGTCGTGACCAAGAAAGACATAAGCAGGAGGCTTAACCAGTGCGAACCGCAGTGGCGCAGGCGGCCGATTGATGATATACCTGTAAGAAAAGTCATGACCGAGAGCCTGATAACGATATTCCCCGAGGCGACGCCAGGGCAGCTTGCAGAATTGATGAGTGAAAATAATATTGGCGGGTTGCCGGTTGTCAACAATAAGAATGAAGTGATAGGCATAGTCACAAAATGGGACTTAATCAAATACTTCTCAACCCTGGACATTGACCTGAAAGTCGAGGATTTGAAAATTGAACCTGCATTGACCGTTCACAGGCATCATACGATAAGCCACATACTTCACGAACTTGATGCAAATATGACGGACAGGGCGGTAGTTCTTCAAGAAAATGATATGCCTGTCGGGATTATTACAAGTTCCAATCTCACGTTCACGGAGATGAAAAATAAAACAGGCGGTCTTCCTCAAAAAGAAATAAAGATGACGCGCAAGGATAGCGCAGCAGGAAGAAAACAGTACCGGTATATAGAAGAAGTGCCCCTCGTGGCCGAGGATATCATGTCATGCCCGATTATTTCGATTAAGAACGACGACATGGCAACGTATGCAGCAGGCATAATGGTAAAAGAAAGGATTAACGGGCTGCCGGTGCTGGGTAATGGGGTTATGGGAATATTGACCGCTGAGAATATAGTGAAATCAATAATGTCAATGTAGGTGATAACATGAAAGTAAAAGACATAATGAGTGAACCTGTTTCGGTGCATAAATCAGACAAACTTTCACATGCAATGGACTTGATGGATAAGCATGATACACGCAGGCTCCTGGTAATTAACGGAAGCGAACTCACCGGTGTAATTACGATGAGAAGCATTGCCCGGAAGCTCGGGACATGGAAGACATCGAACCTTCCCGCATCATCTCTGCATGTTGCCGCCGCCACAACGGATTTGTTCGCAAAGGTCCTTCCTGATACGGGTATTGAAGATGCGATTGTTTTGATGGACAGGAAAGGAGGAATACTCGTGGTGACCGATAACGGCAATATTCTTGGATGGGTGACGCCGCATGAGATTTTGAAAAATGCAAAGGGTGTGAAAGGATATGCAGCCGAGATAATGAAAGATGCCATATCCGTAAGCCCCGGAGACAGGGTCACGCACGCAAGGCGCATAATGATTGATAACGATATCGGAAGGGTGCCAGTTGTAGAAAATAGCGATATTGCAGGAATCATCACCGAGCGAGATGTTGCAAAGGCAATGATGAATTTTAGAGACCTCGTACCGGATAATCAGCAGGATGGTAGAATCCGCAACATTATTGTGGGTGATATCATGACCCGAAGTGTGAAATCCGTAAGAACAAATACACCAATTTCTGAGGTCGTATCATTGATGCTGGATGAAAATATCGGCGGGGTGCCTGTTCTTAATCTCAAGGACGAGCTGGTGGGCGTAATCAGCAGGAGAGCGATTATCAAGCACCTGGCGGAGAAAGGATGAGACGGGATGTCTCACAATTTGCCAATAAACTGGATATAGGAAAAGTATCCGAACTGCTGGATATTCCCGAATACAGGATAACAGGCGCGCTGAAAAGAAAGACGATACAGTATGTATGGGGAAAGAAAGAATTATTCAGGTTCGATAAGCCTGTTTCCTCAATCGAAGGTGGCACATCGGTATTCACAAAACCGTTTGATATAGTGCGCGGGTTTCCCAAGATTTCGCGGACATTGATGCTGTCCCCTGCACTGCAAAAGCATTTTTCTTCGTGTGGGAAAGTGGCAGTGGAGGAGAAGATGAATGGCTACAATGTCAGGGTAGCGTTAATCGGCGATTCGCTCGTGGCACTCACGCGCGGAGGTTTCATCTGTCCTTATACGACCGAGAAAGCAATTGACATAATCGGGTATGATTTTTTCAACGACCGTCCTGAACTTGTGCTGTGCGGGGAGATGGTAGGCCCGGACAGCCCCTACGTTCCAAAAGCATTTTATGATATCGAATCCCTTGATTTTTTTGTTTTTGACATAAGAGAGAAGATAACAGGGAAACCCCTGCCTGTGATGGAACGGCGGGCGCTTGTGGATAAGTACGGTATAAAATCAGTCAGGCTTTTCGGGGAGTTTGAAATCGGGGAAGCTCACTTTGAGATCACGCGGATTATCAGGGAATTAGGCGGTTCAATGCATGAAGGGGTGGTTATCAAAGACCCGCAAATGATTCTTCCCTCGGTAAAGTACACAAGTTCAGAGAGCAACTGCGCAGACTTAAGATACGCTTTTGAATTCTATAATGATTTCGGGCGGGATTTTTTCTTCGGAAGGGTTTGCAGGGAAGCCTTCCAGTCTGTTGAATGGAGCGAGGATGAGGAGAGCGTGGAAAAAAGGTGCCGGCAGCTCGGGGAAAGTATTCTTTTACCCATGATAAAAACAATAAAGAAGAAAAAAGACGGCGAACGTATTGCAGAGAACGTGCAGATAAGGGTGAAGAGCCTGGAAACTGTAAAGGAATTTGAGGACTACTTGAAATTAGTGGGTGTGGATGCTGTTTTTGGAGAGCCGCAACTGAGAGGGAATGAATATCTCGTAAGAATCAGGAAAATGCACCAGAGTACCAATGACAGGACTGAAGCGATACTGGGCGGTCAGTTGTGGAGTTGATGGGGGTTTATATGCTTTCATGGATTATATCGGATTATGAAATCATATATCTGGATAATAATTGCAGTTGCAATTGTGTTGATTGTGAGTATTCTTTTATTTTCGCTTAATGTTTTTATACGACCGGAAGCTTCTGAATTAAATGCACCTGAAGCCAGTCTAAGTCCGGGTAACTACTCAAGCGCACAATCAGTGACTTTATCTTGCCTTCCTTCTGATGCAGATATCTATTATACAATTAATGGGGATACACCGGATATAACCAAAACATTTTTTACTGGAACTCCGATACCTGTTTCTACAGACACAACTACTATTCTAAAAGCAGTTTGTGCAAAAGCAGGAAAAACATCAACAGTTAAATCTTTTATTTATACAGTTACCCACCAATTATTACCCCCGACAGCATCTCCTAAACCTAAGGAATATGAATATGCGCAAGATGTTAATTTATCTTGTGAAGAAGGTTCAACAATTTATTATATTCTAGGTAATTCCATAGTAGACAATCACAGTGAAGTGTATTCCAGTCCAATACGAATTATTTATCCTACTACTATTAGGGCAATCTGTTCAAAAAATGGATATATGGATAGTAATGTTTTTACGGGATTTTATCTTGTAAGAATGCATCCTGACCCATATCCAACATTACCAAAATCCACATAAACTTTACTTGAAAGATTTGATACCGTAAAGAAATTTGAGGACCACCTGAAATTAGTGGGTGCGGATGCTATTTTTGAAGCCCGAACTCGTCTAACCTCTCTCTTGCAAGCTCCCTTTTCTCCTGATGTTCCTTCAGGAAATCGCGCATGAGCTCAGCAGCATGTTTCTTGCAGTTGCCGCACACGCGCGTGCCTCCCACGCAATCCTTATAGATTTCAAGAAGCTCATTATCATCTTCGACAAGATGGTAAAGAAGTAATTCGTACGCGGTACATTTATCGGGCTCGCCTCCCTGTTTCTTTTGCTCCTCAAGCGTCACCCTGCCTCCAGTTTTTGCACGCATAACTTTCTTTGCTCCCTCTTCCGGCTTTTCCGTAAGCGCAATGTAGCTATCGGGGACGCTGCTTGACATCTTGCCGCCCTGAAGACCTGTCATGAACTTGTGATATGTGGAGGCGGGAGGCATGAAAGCATAACCCCCGTATTTTAATTCAACTTGACTGACAATGTTTTCTACCTCTTCCAGAGTGTGTTTAAAAACATCCACATGCTCTTCGTAAAGCTTGCCGCCTGTGAGCTTTGCGATTTCAGAAAGGGCCTCTTTCGGGGCTGCTTTGCCGCGCACACTGATAAATACACTATCTTCACCCAACCCCTTCTGTTTCATAAACTCGTTTCTTGGAGAACTGATAGCCTGCCCATGTGCCTGACGCTCCTCCACAACAAACATATTCACTTTATACGCAAGCCCCCGCGTCAGCCTGATATGCGGGTCCTGGTCTGCACCCACGGGAATCACAACGGGTTTCGGTCCGCCGAACTCCGCAAGCTGCGGCTGGAGTATGTCTGAACTCTGCGTTACTGCGCTCACCATGTGCGCGATGTTCGTCTCGCCGTTGAAACCGTAAATCGCAGACATCTCCGAAAAATTGGCTTTTATGCCAAGCTCAAAAGAGAGGTCTTTTACATTGGAGGATTTTGACTGGAAATAGATATGACCGTGTTCGCCCGGTTCAAAACCAAGAGCAATAGCGCTGAGAATATACTCGTTTATACCAAGCTCCCTGCATTCCTTCCAGCTTTTTCCCCTGACAGCATGCGCCTCCATATCAGCGATAGCAAGAAATGCATCCCCGCCCTGCTGCTGGTGCCAGATAATCTCCTCCATTACCATCTTATGACCGAGATGGGCACGACCCGAAGGCATGAAGCCGCTCATTGCTGCAAACGGCTTTCCGGCAAGCATGGCGCTAAGAACGGTGTCATAACTCCTGTGCCCGAAAATGACATGCCGGCGCATGTACCTGTGCGGGTTGGGAATTCTTGCGAGGAGGTCGTCAAATTTTGAAATCCCGAACTCATCGAACAGTTTTGAATAATTATCGATTTTGACTGCGCCCCATGGGTCGAGTGTTGTCATTGCCCCTATTCTCGGTGTATAGATATGTAAATGTTATTGTGATATTGGTAATAATAAAGGCAAAATTGTTATTCACCAATCAAAGTAATCTACCCTGTGATATTTAACATCGCATTCCTTGAAGCTTCCAGTATTTTTTCCTCATCAAGCACTGTTACCTGGTAATTTTCCATCAGTATTTGTCCATCGACTATCGTGGTTTTTACATTGCATCCGCAAGTGCCGTGAACAAGAGCCGAAGCCAGATTCGAAGATATAAAGTTCAGTTTTTCCATCTCCACAATAATAATGTCAGCCAGGCATCCGGGCTTCAGCACCCCGGTATTTATCCCCAGAGCCCGCGCGCCGTTTACAGTCGCCATTTCAAGCACTTTTGATGCAGGTAACACTTGCGGGTCTTTGAGCTTGTGGAGATACGAAGCCGTCCTCATCTCTTTCCACATATCAAGACTTCCGCTTGATGCCGCGCCGTCTGTTCCGAGCGCCACGTTAATCCCCCGCCCAAGCATTTTCGGAACGGGCGCAGTTCCGACGCCAAGAGCCATGTTACTTGCCGGGCAGTGGACAACATTGACATTTTTTGTTTTCAGGATACCAATATCGTCATCTGACAGCCAGACGCAGTGCGCGGCAAGAACGCCCGGCCCCAGGAGTCCGATACTGTTTAAGAGATTAATTGAGCACATCCCGTACCGCTTTTTCATTAAATTCAGTTCGCTTTCTGTTTCAAGCACATGGATATGGATTCTCAAATTATCCCGGACCGCAAGTTCCTTTACTCTTTCCAGGAATTCCTTTGAACATGAAGCTGCAGAATGCGGCGCATACATGGTTGTAATCCTGCCGATTGCCGCGCCATTCCATTTCCGCGCAAATTCAGCCCTGTTTTTCAACTTCGTTTCTGAATCCTCGTTAAGCCCTTCTATCATCCCATATCCGAGCGCAGCCCTCATACCGGTTTCTTCTACGACTTTTGCCACTTCATCCATGTGGAAATACATATCAGCAAAAGCTGTGGTTCCAGTTTTTATCATCTCAAGCACACCGAGATACGCGCCGGCCCTGATGTCAGCGGGAGTGAGTTTCATTTCAGCCGATTGGATTTTTTTTGACCACTCATCGTAGGGAAGGTCGTCTGCAAATCCACGCAAAAGGGTCATTGGGAGATGCGTATGGGCATTGATAAGACCCGGCATGACAGCACAGCCTTTTGCGTCAATCACTTTGTCGGCTTTTTCGTTGGTGGTTTTGCCCACAAAAGTTATTAAACCGTTATCTACGACCACCACTCCATTATCGATAATCACGCCGTCCATGGTGAGCACGCGACCGCCTCTGATTATCAGGTCTGCCATGGAATGTAAGTTGGCTGGCGGTATAGAATAAGTTTTCTAAAATGACATGATAAATGAGTTAGGCAGGGATAATCAACCACGGAGGACACAGAGAGCACAGAGAGTTGATGCTTTTCTCTGTGTCCTCTGCGCTCTCTGTGGTTTTTCAGCCAGAAGATAAGTCCAAAAGTCAAGACAAAAACTTTTAATCTTTCAGCATCATTAAACCGCACCATGAAAAAAGTAGCACTTGCGTATTCAGGCGGGCTTGACACCTCTGTGTGCATACCCCTGTTAAAAGAACATTACGGTTGCGATTATGCAATAACAATTACAGTCGATGTCGGGCAGCCGGCAAAGGAAATCGAGCAGGCAGAGAAAAAAGCCAAAAAAATCAGCCAGAAACATTACACAATAGACGCAAAAGAAGAGTTCGTCAAAGATTATATATTTCCTCTTATCAAGGCAAACGGCAGCTATGAGGGGTATGTCCTTGGCACATCGATAGCCCGTCCTCTCATCGCGAAGAAAGTCGTGGAAATAGCGAAAAAAGAGAAGGCTCACGCTCTTGCGCACGGCTGCACGGGCAAGGGCAACGACCAGTTAAGATTCGAGGCAGTTTTTCGTAGCACCGACCTTGAGGTCATAGCGCCGATGAGGGACATGAACCTCACGAGAGAATGGGAGATGGAATACGCCAAGGAACACGGGATACCCGTGGCTGCCACGAAATCAAAACCGTGGAGCGTTGATGAGAATATCTGGAGCCGAAGCATCGAGGGCGGACGGCTTGAAGAGCCTGATTTTATCCCGCCTGAGGAAATATTCGAATGGACCGTGTCGCCTGAAATGGCGCCGGATGCTGAGATTATCGATATCGGTTTTGAATGCGGCGTGCCCGTGTCCCTGAATGGCAAGAAGCTTGACGGCGTGAAATTGATACAAAAATTAAACAAAATCGGCGGCTCCCACGGTGTTGGGCGCACGGATATGATAGAAGACCGGGTGCTGGGTCTTAAAGCAAGGGAGAATTATGAGCATCCCGCAGCCACTATACTGCTGACAGCGCATAAAGACCTTGAAAAGCTCGTTCTCACAAGGGACGAATTGCGGTTCAAGTCAATTGTCGATGAAACTTGGAGCGAGCTTGCGTACAAGGGTCTTGTGGATGAACCCCTGTATTCGGATTTGAATGCTTTTATTGACAGGACGCAGGAAAGAGTGACGGGAAATGTGAAGGTCAAGCTCTATAAAGGCAGTGCAAAAGTGATTGCAAGGGATTCGCATTTTGCACTGTATTCTGCCGACCTTTCATCGTTTGACAGCAAGACCATCGACCAGAAGGATGCGGAAGGGGTCTGTAAATACCACGGGTTCCAGGCGCGGATGTACAGGAAGTTGTGTTAGAATATTTATAATCTCAATCCCAATGGCCTTACTTTTTTAATGTCATCTGGTGTTATAACCCCTATTTTAACACCCCTATCATCCACAACAGCAAGTATGCCTTTCTTGAGAAGTTCTGGCATAACCAATTTCAGGTCTTTATCTTGAGTTACAGTTGATATTTCTGAATATATAAGTTCATTCCGTTTAAGAGCATCTTCAATTTTCCTAGTAGGGTCTAATAACCCTAACTTCCAGATGTCTGTATAACCGATAGCTTGATCTTGAGGATTAAAGATGAGGGCCTTATTTACTTGTTCTTGTTTCATTTTCTTGATGGCTTCTTGAGCGGTTTCCTGAGTGTTTACAAAAAAAATAGGTGTGGACATAACATCCTTAACTAGTGCATATTTATGTTCTTCTATCATAAACCTCATTATTCTATTAATTTTTTATCATAAAGGTCTTTATATATTTCCTTTTTATTTTCAATTAAGTAATTTTTGATTTTTGTAAGTTGATCTTTCGATTTCTCGTTGAGATCATTAATATTATTATATAGATCGCCGTTCGACTTTGATTCTTCCTTAGCGTCATCAGCTTTCGTTTGAGCAACCTGCCCCTCCATCTTATTTACCAGAGCACGTAAAACCGAACTCCCTCCATATCCTCCCACAGCGCTTATACCTAATAACTGGAAAACAGTTTGGGGCGTCATCGTCCATAAGAGAGCTATTGATGCTGCTATGCCAATTATTATATCTGCTACAATCCCTAACTTATAGTTCTCTTTATCCTGCTTCTCCCAACCCCACATTTTAGCCATACCGCTATTGTTAACAAATGAACTGGCTGCTCCACCAATAATTGCCGATAAAAAAAAGGCTATCCAGTGATACCAAGCCATATCAACAATCATTATTGATTGTGCTCCCATAAAAATATTTGATTGAATTCATTTAGCTTAATACTTTCGATATATAATTACAAATCACATGCATTTCAATAAGTATCCAATAAAAGCTATAGATGCTTAGGAAAGTTTAAAAATGGGCCCGTTGCGATTTGAACGCAAGACCTCTCGGTTATCAGCCGAGCGCTCCACCTGTCTAAGCTACGGGCCCGAAACTAGCGCCCATATTACGCCATTTGATTTAAATCTTGTCTTTGAGAAATGCAAGACTGGAATCCATAACGAGTTGTTAATCGATACCTTTATCTAACTCCATGCACTATGCAACTCACCCTTTCAGGGCCGGTAGATCAGGGGTAGATCGCTCCCTTGGCATGGGAGAGGCCTCGGGTTCAATTCCCGACCGGTCCATACTAATTCTTTATTTCTTTATAACACCTTTAGCCTTATATTATCAGACAGCTTAACATCAGGAATTATAACCCCCAGGTGATTGAATTTGTGGTCAAACATGCTCTCCAATGAAGGAAAAAATCTAGTCAAGCGAGCAGAAAGAGCGCAGGAAACAGGGGATTATAGCCTGGCGATAGAGCTATATAAAAAAGCAGAGAAAAAATTCTGGGAGGCTTCCGAGATAAGCACGGACTCGTATGAAACCAATCGCTTAAGGTACCTTGCAAATGATTATAAACTCAAGGCTCTGCAGCTTGAAAACGAATATGGCGCAAGCGGCGCGGTGAGCCGCATACAGCCAAAGAAAAAGGAAACGCCTGATTTCGATATAGCAGGATTGCTCAACGGGACAGGAGTAAGCGAGCAGGTCTTTGAATCAGTAATAAAAATCGCCATGGAAATCAGCAGCGAAGGAAGAGAGGGACGGGCAATCGGGACTGCATTCATCCTGGGGGATGCAGCGAACGTCATGGCTAAATCAAAACAGCTCATACTGAATCCGTTCCAGGGATACAAAAAAGAGGAACGGAACATAACCGACACAGAAATACGCGATAATATTAAAGAGTTCGCGCAGTTGGATGGTGTTTTTGTGATTTCAGGCGATGGTGCGGTCGAGGCTGCGGGACGGTATATAACAATGGATACGGGACTTGTGAAAATCCCAAGAGGACTCGGCACGCGCCACTCTTCTGTAGCCGCCATGACTTCTGCCACGAAATCGATGGGTATTGTGGTTTCACAGAGCGGCGGGGTTATCAGGATATTCAGGGACGGGAAGATAGCTGCAACAATAAAGCCTTAGAGCAGCCGGATATAGTTGGTAACCTGATTTTAACTTATAAGTCATCTATGAACTATTATTCATAGATGGCAATGAAAAAAATAAGATGGATTTTAACAACGAACTAATACGAACCAGTACGGAATTTTTTTAATTACATTAATATATTGGGAGTTTTCACCCC
Source organism: Candidatus Methanoperedens sp. (assembly GCA_041491305.1). Lineage (GTDB taxonomy): Archaea > Halobacteriota > Methanosarcinia > Methanosarcinales > Methanoperedenaceae > Methanoperedens. The sequence goes on along the minus strand of JBGPUU010000059.1, from coordinate 2,992 downwards.
GCATCCTATTGCTTTTATTGAAGATATTTTAAGAATTGGATTGTTACTTTAACTTTTAAGTAAAAAAAAGCTTTATTGAACGATAAAAAACTAATAAAAGCATTTATAGAGCATAAAAACCCAAAAACCCTGAAAAACTCTCAGTATCGTTAAATTAGCGATTATTATACTATCGGTATCCTGCTAAGATGCCTTATTGCATCTCATGCAGCAGATAGGAGAAAAAATGGAAAATAAAAAACGAATGAACAATACATTGAAAATTGGGCTGTTATTTTTAGTAATGGCTCTAATAGCAGTGCCGGGAGTATCGGCACACGCATATTATGACGAGGCGTGTACGGACTGCCATGCCATATCGAATACAATTAGCATCACAGCAACAACCCCAAAAACGACAGTAGCCCCGGGAGAGAGTTTTTTTGTAACTTTAACCTGGAGCCCATCAAGCGCGACAGCAAAATGGCCGTCAACAGTAAATGATAATGCGCTTTTTGGCATTCCTTCTGGTGGAGTTATTGTTAGTGGTAGCGGAATAGGAACAACAACTTTAAAGGCACCTTCGGCTGCTGGTTCTTATAAAGTTACGGTTTATGCTTCCACAGTATCAGGTGGCCCAATCACCAATTTTAAAGATATTACGATTACAGTATCAGCGCCAGCGCCGACACCTGTACTGACAACCATAACGGTTTCACCCTCAACAGCATCTAACGTAGTTGGTGAAACCCAGATCTTTACGGCAGCAGGTTTTGACCAGAACGGCGTTTCCATATCGATTAGCCCTGCAGCGGTTTGGAGCAGCAGCAATACCACAGTTGGAACAATCGATTCCGCAGGCGTGTTTACAGCGCTTGAAGCAGGAACGGCGACTATAACTGCGACCAATGGAACAGGCGGAACTGTCAGCGGAACAGCAAGCGTAACAGTATCAGCGCCAGCACCTGTGCCGGTGCCGGTTCTGACCACAGTAAAGATATCACCGTTGAAACCGTCAGTCGCTGTAGGCACCACAAAACAGTTCACAGCTACAACACTTGACCAGAACAATGCTCCGATAGGCGCAACTTTATCATGGACAAGCAGCAACACCGCAGTCGGCACGATTGACAGTGCCGGTTTGTTCACAGCCTTGACGGCAGGCACTACAACAATAACCGTGACCGCTACCAACGGAACTGTGACTAAAACAGCCAGCACCACTGCAAGAGTAACTGCGCATCACAAACGAAAACACATACCAAAAGATCGGTGAAATTAGTTAGAGAGAAAAAAATAGTTATGGACGTGAACGAACAAGACGTAGAATAAACTTCTGAAAAATTAAATGGAAACGTGATATAAACTTTTCCACATTTTTTTATTTATAAGTAATTCTGCTTAAAATAATTACTGTCGCTTTTTTGATATTGTTTCGCATATCAGGCGCAAAGGTCGCAAAGAGGTTTTTAATTGTTTGGTCGATAATCGCATTCGAAACATTCATGTGCGATATTATCCTTTGAGAACCAAAATCCAGGCTCAAATATGGTAGATATAAAACCCTTCAAAGCCACGGTACTTAATCCCGAACTGGCAGTGGATAAGCTTGTCTGCCCGGTCTATGACACCATAGATGCGGCAAATTACGATAGATTTGCCAAGGAGAGAAACAACATTATCCATGTGACTACAAGAAAAAAAAGCATGGACAGGGATGATTTTATAGATTATGCCGCGAAGGAACTCGGGCGTTTCAGGAATTCGAGGGTACTTATCGAGAGGGAAAAACCTGCTTTTTATATCTACGGTATAATGTTCACCCTTTCACCCGAGATTCTTGCGCTGCTTCCCGAAAAGGACAGGAGGCAAAAATACTTTGTTTTCGGGCTTGTGAGTCTTGTCATGGTTGAAGAGCTTGGCAAAGGAAGCATCGTGGGGCATGAGAATATTTTTGAAATTAATTCAAAAGAGCGCTACAGGCTCATGAAAGCCAGCATGATGAACTTCTCGCCGATTGCAGCGGAATACAGTATGCCCAAACATGAATTGAATAACCTTTTTGAAGAATACCTTGGATTTAAGCGCCCCGAACTTGCGCTTGACCCGGAAAAGCCGCCTGTTGTTGATGTCGTTCTTAACGGGAGCCGGCATCTCCTGTGGGAGGTTACTGATGAAAATCTCATGCAGAGAATCAAAACCATGATGGCAGGGCGCAGGCTTCTAATTCTTGACGGGCACCACAGGTACGCTGCCTCCAGCCTTATGCGGGAAAAGGACGGCATTGAATATACAATGATGATGCTAATGGAAGGCGGGGACAGGGCTCTTTTGTTATTGCCATGGCACAGGTCGGTGCGCAATTTTAATGCATCTGAGCTTGAACGAAGGATACATGCGAGCTTTTCGATAGAATGGGAGGGCGAAAGGAACAGTGAGGAATTCTATTCTGTTCTCAGGCAGCGCGCCGGCGAATACGATGTTAAGCTTGGCATGTATGACGGAAAGAAATTCAGCATCCTGAGAGCAGATGAAAAAGCGGTCCGTGAGATTTCAAAACTGCGGAAGGAGGTTGTGGGGCTTGACCTGATTGTTCTTCATGACTGGCTGATAAATCCTGTGATAAAAGGAAAACCCGAAGAGGACGTGTCGTTTAGCGCAAGTCCGTCAGAGGCTGTGGCTAAAGTGGACAGCGGTGAGTTCGATGTGGCTTTTATCTTAAATCCCCTCTCGATTGGAGATGTTGAGAGAAAAGCATTTGTTGAGCGGCGGAATTTTCCCCAGAAGTCCACGCTTTTCCTTCCGAAGGTCGCAGAAGGGATTGTGATGAGGAAGATTGAATAATCTAAAAAAGGATTAAAATCCTACGTTAAATTTACTTCTTTTCTTTAACGATTGCCTTTACAATCATAAATATCACAACGGCAATTATGGTGAAATCGATCAGTGCCCCAATAAAATCTCCTACCATGAACTTTATACTGCCTGCGTTTAAAGTTGCTGACCTCCAATC
>JBGPUU010000058.1:0-16392 GCA_041491305.1 Candidatus Methanoperedens sp. | reverse complement strand
TACCTTAATCGTTCCCTTTCATGAAGAGGGATGACGGTCTGGACATTCTTCTGGTGGCGATCAACAGTACCTTGGGGCTGATAATAAGCGTTGAGAAGAACGCAGAGCAAATTGAGCTATGAAGGTGAGACCTGCGGGATTTGTCATAAAAAAGTCCAAAAGTTAAATAAAAAAAATGAAAAAAACCAATTTGAACTATTTCTTCTTGGGTGCAGGCTTAGGATTATCCTTGGGTTTCTTTTTCGCTTTATTGGACATGGACTTGTTCGCCTCCTGACACTTTAAAGTCATGAATAATATGTTTTTTAGGATATTAACTTATGTGTAACAGCATTTATACTTCGGTGGTTGCCAGGGTTACAGCCTGCAGGAGGTCATATATTTCTCATTTCTTTAGGTCTAAAAGCATTCTGCATTGTTTCCTCACTGTATCCTTCTGGAATTTTCCCGGTATCTGCATAAACATATAGAGCAGTATAAAATATGGTATTTGCCACATTGAACACAAGTATTACACCAAGGAAATACGATACGACAATGACAACCGTTATAATTATCCCAACGGGTCCTAAACCTGCGAGTACAAAGAGTAATATAAACGATGCAATGATGCCGAGAAGGAATAATAAAAATTGAATCATGCCCAGCCCAAAATAACTTATCAGCCTTTCCCCTCAGGTTCTATATAAAGTCCCTAAAGATTTCTTTAATGCCTCCCCAGCAAAAAGATTTTATCAAAGTTTTAATATATAGTATTGGGTGTTATATTGAAATTGAGAGTATGGTCAAAAATGGAGAATCCTTTTGATAACTGAAGCTGATACCTGCAGGAAATACGTTGTTCCCAAGCTATACTCATCTGGCTGGAGCGATGACCAAATCAGCGAGCAGAAAACCTTCACAGACGGGAGGATTATTGTTTCTGGGGAGAAATACATAAGGAAGAAACAGAAAAGGTCAGACTTCCTATTAAAGTATAGAAGAGACTTTTCAATAGCTGTTGTTGAAGCAAAGTCGGCTTATAAGAACGCTGGCGATGGACTTCAACAGGCAAAGGATTACGCTGAAATCCTTGATCTTAAATTCGCATATTCCACTAACGGTAAAGGAATAATTGAACATGATTTTATCACCGGGAAAGACACAGACCTGGAAAATTTCCCCACTCCTGATGAACTCTGGATGAGATTCAGCCGGGCAGAAGGCATTGAACCTGAAATTGCAGAAAGATTTCTTACCCCATGTAATACCATGCCTGGCAAAATCCCGCGATATTACCAGGAGATTGCTATCAATCGCGCTATCAAATCTATCCTGCAGGGCAAAAAGAGAATTTTGCTGACATTAGCCACAGGCACAGGCAAGACATTCATTTCGTACCAGATAATCTGGAAACTCTGGAATACGCGATGGAACAGAACAGGTGAGCACAGACGCCCGAAAGTGCTTTATCTGGCTGACAGGAACATCCTTGTTGATGACCCGAAGGACAAGACCTTCGCGTCCATGGGAGATGCCAGAATTAAGATAGAAGGTGAAGCGGTCAAGAGCAGGGAGGTATATTTTTCAACTTATCAGGCAATCGCAAAGGATGAACGAAGACCCGGTCTTTACAAACAATATCCCAGAGATTTTTTTGACCTAATCGTTGTTGATGAGTGTCACAGAGGAAGCGCTAAAGATGAGAGTAACTGGCGTGAAATACTGGAATACTTTGAACCTGCATATCAGATAGGCATGACTGCAACCCCTCTTAGAAAAGATAACAGGGATACATATCGGTATTTCGGAAACCCGATTTATATTTACAGCCTGAAACAGGGTATCGAGGATGGTTTCCTGGCGCCGTATCGGGTTCACAGGGTCGTTTCAAGTGTCGATGCGACTGGCTGGCGCCCGGTTAAAGGAGAAAAAGATAAACACGGCAGGGAAATCCCGGATGGCGTTTACGGGACAGGCGATTTTGAACGGGTTATTTCGTTTAAATCCCGTACAGATGCGGTGGCTAAACACCTGACTGATTATTTAATGAAAACAGACAGGTTCGCAAAGACAATTGTTTTCTGCGTTGACCAGGAACATGCAGAGGATATGCGTAAGGCTCTGAATAACTGGAATCTTGACCTGGTGCAGCAATATCCTGATTATGTTTGCAGGGTGGTTTCTGATGAGGGGGGTATCGGAAGAGGGCATCTTGACAGATTCCTTGAATTGGAGACCAGAACTCCAGTGGTATTGACCACGTCACAACTTCTTACCACAGGAGTTGACGCACAAACATGCAAGAATATCGTGCTTTTTAAGGTCATTAACTCGATGGTGGATTTTAAACAGATCATCGGAAGAGGAACCCGTGTGAGAGAGGACTATGGAAAGCTCTTTTTTACTATCCTTGACTACACAGGAAGCGCAACGCGACTTTTTGCCGATCCTGAATTTGATGGCGAACCTGCGCTTATTACAGAGGAGGAGATGGATGAGGAGGGAAATTCGCTTGAGAGAAAGTATGAGGAACCTCATGAAAAGGAGACACAGAAAGGAGCAGGGCCTTCTGTAGCTGAAACTTTAAAATTATCGGACGATTCTGAGGGAGTTCCAAAAAAGTATTATGTGAATGGCGGTTCTGTTGAAATAATAGCTGATGTAGTTTATGAACTTGATTCCGATGGAAAGAGACTTTCAGTTGTCAAGTACACTGATTATACAGCGAAGCAATTAAAGAGCATGTACACTGGAGCTTCGGAACTTCGTTCGAAATGGAGTGATGCCGAACAGCGCAGGCAGATTATTTCTTTGCTTGAGGAAAAAGGAATAACTCTTGAACAACTTGCCAATGCCACGAAAAGATATGATGCAGACCCATTTGATCTTTTGTGCCATGTTGCATATAATGCACCTATCCGAACCAGAAAGGATAGGGCAGAGCGCCTTAGAAATAACAAAAAAGATTTCTTTGACAAGTTTGGAATTGAGGCAAGGCAAGTTTTGAACGAAATGCTTGACAAATATATTGATTTCGGGACTGAGCAGCTTACCGATACAAATATTCTTAAGGTTCCTCCGATATCACTGCATGGAAATCTGATGGAAATCTCAGCGTTGTTTGGCGGACCTGCCGCGCTTCGAAATAGCCTTGGAGAGATGCAGGCTTTATTGTATTCAGATTAGAAGGGTAGGAGGAAACATGGTACGGAAAACGAAGGAAGAAATACCAAAGACGACAGCACAGCAGCTTGGAAGCCTGATAAAATCGGCGCGCGATATCATGCGCAAGGACAAGGGATTAAATGGCGACCTTGACCGGCTGCCGATGCTTACCTGGATAATGTTCCTCAAGTTCCTTGATGATATGGAGAGAATAAGAGAAACTGAAGAGGAACTTGCAGGGAGAAAGTATAAGACTGCGATAGAGCCGCCTTATAGATGGAGGGATTGGGCTGCCAAAGAGGGCGGTATCACAGGGGATGAGTTAATTGCATTCATAAATAACGATGAGGCTAATAGACCCGATGGCACCCGCGGCCCCGGTTTGTTTGCTTATTTGAGAAACCTTCACGGAGCAAACGGCGGGGATAGAAGAGATGTGATTGCCACAGTTTTCAAAGGTGTTGTTAACCGAATGATCATTGGATATCTCCTTCGCGATGTTATCAATAAAGTGAACAGCATCCATTTCACAGCTTCAGATGAAATTCACACACTTTCACATCTGTATGAGAGCATGCTGAAAGAAATGAGGGATGCGGCTGGCGATTCAGGTGAGTTCTATACGCCTCGCCCTGTAATCCGTTTTATGGTCGATGTGACTGACCCGAAGCTTGGTGAGGTTGTGCTTGACCCTGCCTGCGGTACTGGTGGATTCTTGGTTGAGACTTTTGAGCATCTGCGGAAGCAGTGCAAGAGGGTAGAAGATTTTGAGCTATTACAGAAAAAGTCGATTTTCGGAGGAGATGCAAAGCCGTTGCCTTATTTGTTGTGCCAGATGAACCTGCTACTTCATGGTCTTGAGTATCCGCGAATCGATCCTTTGAATTCTCTCCGCTTTCCGTTACGAGAAATAGGGGATAAGGACAGAGTGGATATCATACTTACAAACCCGCCATTTGGAGGAGAGGAAGAGCGAGGTATTCTTTCGAATTTCCCAGAGGATAAACAGACCGCTGATACCGCGCTACTCTTTCTTCAGCTTATAATGCGGAAGTTGAAGAGAGGCGCTGGCGGGAAGAGGGGAGGACGATGCGGGATAGTTGTCCCGAACGGCACTTTATTTGGTGGAGGAGTTAGCTCGCGCATCAAAAAGGAACTGGTGGAGGAGTTCAACCTGCATACCATTGTGCGGCTGCCTAATGGTGTTTTTGCACCATATTCACCTATACCCACCAACCTTTTGTTCTTTGAACGTGATGGGCCGACAAAGGAAATATGGTACTATGAGTTACCATTGCCAGAAGGTCGGAAAAATTACACTAAAACTCAATTAATACAATTTGAGGAATTTGCACCAGTTATCGCATGGTGGAAAGATAGGAAGGAAAATGAGCATGCTTGGAAGGTGCCTGTTGAGAAAATAGTTGAGAGCGGGTATAACCTTGATATCAAGAATCCCAACGGCAAGGCAGATTTAGAGCATCTGCCGCCTGAGCAGTTGACTGAGAGCATCCTGAAGAAAGAGCAAAGGATCGCAGAGATTATGCTGGAGATTAAGCAAGTGCTGGCAGAAGGGATTAAACAATGAATAAACGCCCCAGGAAACTCGTTGTGGTCGAGAACGATAGCGAGATCACAGGATATGACACAATTCTCTCTGAGGTCATTGAACTTCTTGAATCTGCAAGGCATGCTTCTGCCAGAGCAGTCAATGTTTTCATGACAGCAACATATTGGCTGATCGGTAGAAGAATTATTGAATGGGAGCAAGCAGGAAAAGAGCGTGCTGCCTATGGGGAAGCATTGATCAATCGTCTATCAGCAGATCTCACGAAGAGATTTGGTCGCGGTTTTTCACGCCAAAATCTCCAAAAAATGCGGCTAATCTACCGGATTTATCCACCGGAAAAGATTTGTCAGACACTGTCGGGCAAATTGCCATCTGAAAAAAGCCAGACACTGTCGGGCGAATTTAAAGAACTTGTAAGAGTTGGGAATGGTAAGCTTCTTATGACCTCGCCAGAAATATTTGAGGCATTATCCCAGGCTTTCCCACTCTCATGGTCACATTATGTACGCCTGATTTCTGTTGATAATGAAGATACACGCCGCTTTTATGAAGCTGAAGCTCTGCGCGGTGGATGGTCGGTGCGCCAGATTGATAGACAGATTTCAACTCTCTTTTACGAGCGGACATTACTTTCGAAAAACAAAGCTGCAATGCTTAAGAAAGGAGCAGAGGCAAAACCGGAGGATGCTGTAACACCTGAGGAAGAAATAAAGGACCCTTTTGTCCTGGAGTTTCTAAACCTCAAGGATGAATATTCAGAGAGCGACCTGGAAGAAGCACTCATCCAGCATCTGGAAAAGTTCCTGCTTGAACTGGGAGGAGATTTTGCATTCATTGGCAGGCAGCGCCGCCTGCGTATTGGAGACCAATGGTTCCGTGTCGATATCGTTTTCTTCCACCGAATACTTCGCTGTATTGTCATTATCGACCTTAAGGTCGGCAAGTTCACCCACGCAGACGCAGGACAGATGCACCTGTATCTCAACTACGCCCGCGAAAACTGGACGCATAAAGATGAGAACCCGCCGGTAGGACTTATCCTCTGCACCGAGAAGGACGCATCCGTAGCCCGCTATGCCCTGGAAGGACTGCCCAACAAAGTTTTGGCAGCAGAGTACCGCATGGCGCTGCCGGATGAGAAATTGCTGGCGGCTGAACTTGATTGGACGCGCAGGATGCTGGAGGGGCGCACGATGGGGGCGGAGCAATGACCTTTCCAATGGTGGCGCTGGGGGAGGTTCTCACCAAATCTGATGAATGGATTGAAATAGATCCAAACGAACGATGTCAACAGGTAACTGTTCGACTCTGGGGAAAGGGTGTTGTATTACGTGATGAGGTAAGCTGCGCTGAAATCGCAGCCTCAAAGAGGCTTGTTGTCCATCCACAACAGTTCATAGTATCACGCATTGATGCCCGTAATGGCGCTTTTGGTCTTATACCTGATTCACTCGATGGCGCCTTGGTAAGTTCTGATTTTCCTGTGTTTGCAGTAAATCCATCACGGATTCTTCCGAAATATCTTGAATGGATAAGTAAGACACATTTTTTTGTCGATCTCTGCAAGGCTGCAAGCGAAGGAACTACAAATCGAGTCAGGTTAAAAGAAGATCGCTTCTTAATGGCTAAAATCCCCCTCCCCCCTCTCGCAGAGCAGCGCCGCATCGTGGCGCGCATCGAGGAGCTGGCAGCGAAGATAGAAGAGGCGCGTGGGCTGAGGAAGAATGCGGGAGAAGAGGTTGAAGCGCTGTTGGCCGCAAAATTAAATGAAATTTTTTCGCCCAACCGAAAAAATAATCTGCGATTAGTGAAAATCGCTGAAATATGTGATACATCAAGTGGTGGAACACCAAGTCGTCAACGATTTGATTTCTTTGAGAATGGTACTATTCCATGGATAAAATCTGGTGAATTAAAGGATACCTTCATAAAAGTAGCTGAAGAATATATAACTCAGGGGGCACTTGATGATTCAAGCGCCAAGATTTTTCCAAACGGTACCCTCTTAATTGCTCTTTATGGAGCTAATGTTGGGATGACTGGCATTTTAGGATTGGATGCAGCAACAAATCAAGCGATATGTGCAGTATTTCCAAAAAAAGAACTATTGGAAAGAGATTATTTATACTGGTTTTTCCGCAAAATGCGACCGGATTATTTGAAAAATAGTTTTGGTGGGGCACAGCCGAATATAAGTCAAAAAATGATACGAGAAACTGAAATTGCAATCCCGTCCCTCCCCGAACAGCGCCGCATTCTCGCCTACCTCGATGAGCTTCAGGCAAAGGTGGACGTACTCAGGCGCCTCCAGGCAGAGACCGGCGCCGAACTGGACGCGCTGATGCCGGCTGTGCTGGATAGGGCGTTTAAGGGGGAGCTATAAATGGAGTTATTTGAATTGATTTGAGTTTTTGTGAACATTATATCGGTGATGGGAATCCACCTACCACAATTAGGTATGTTGCCAGGTAAACCATTTTTCATCGGCAAGAACCACCGATGCCTTAATCTTGATTTCTGGCGATGACCAGTATTTTCTCTGCAATCGGTCTCCCTCTTCTTTAGATACTAATCGGAAGCCATGTTTTTCATAAAATCGAATCGCCAGGATATCATTTGACCATGTGGCGATTAAGATGGGTTCTTCAGTCAGTTCCCTGAGATATGATAATAACTTTCCACCAATCCCCTGATTCTGCCTGTCACTACAAACGTAGGCATGTCTAATGAGCGTCACATTTTGTTTGTGCTGGATACCCATCACGCCAGTCAGTTGTCCATTTTCTTCATAACCCCACATTTCAATACCTTCATCCAGTTCATGCTTTAGTTCATCTCTGGACATATACGGCTCTTTCCAATACTCTGCGGGGATTACTCCTTTATATGCCCGGGCTGCATCATTGATGATTTCAAATATCCTCTTAAAATCACTGGCAGTGCATCTACGAATCATGATTTTCCATTTCAATCTTGGCGGAAATAGAAAAACCAAGCACATCAGTATAGAATTCAACTGATTGCTGTAAGTTGTTCGTAATAATCCCGATGTGGTCGATTGTTTTAATCACGGTTTTTTCTCCCAGTTTCTACAAATTCAAGCGCATATATGAGCCGGGCTTAGATATAGCTCATTGATATATTAACGCTCATATCCCTGCCCGGATGTGACTTCAAAGACAGTACCCAACATGTGTATTATAAATCGTTCAATCATCATTTATGAATATGAAACTCCATAGTGAGTAAAAGAATGACAATATCCAGACGACTCAAGGAAATGCGTAAAGCATTCGACCAGCATGATGTACAGGCATCAGCATTGGCGCATGCTCCTGAGCGTATCGCCCAGGAAGCCAGGGAGCAGCACGGTGGGGCGAGCGACGTTTATATTGGTAACATGGTTTATGGCGGGCTGGACGGCATCCTTACCACCTTTGCAGTAGTCAGCGGCGTGGCTGGTGCCAAACTGGGAAGCAGTATCGTTCTTATCCTGGGCATGGCAAACCTGCTGGCTGACGGTTTTTCAATGGCCATAGGAGCGTACCTTTCTTCCAAGAGCGAAAAGGAGTATTACCATCGGGAGTGGCAGCGAGAAGCCTGGGAGGTAGAACATTTCCCGGAAGGCGAACGGGCTGAACTCTACGAGGTTTATCGAAGCCACAATTATTCGGAAGAGGATGCACGACGCCTCGTTGATATCCAGGCCCGAGACCCGGATAGATGGGTTAAAGCGATGATGATCAACGAGCTTGGGATGCTTCAAGATGAACGCAAGCCGTTATTCAGCGCACTGGCTACGCTTGTGTCTTTCATCCTGGCCGGATTCATGCCTCTTATCGTTTACGTGCTGGGACTCTTCTACCCGATTTCTTCGACCGAAGCATTCACAGTATCCGTTATATTATCGGCTTTGACAATCTTTGGGCTGGGAGTTGCGAAAGTAACTGTTACTAAATTAAATCCCCTAAGAAGCGGCCTTGAGATGCTATTGGTCGGTGGGCTGGCAGCGAGCGTAGCCTACGTGGTTGGCGCGTTGTTGAGGGGCATTGTTGGTTAGGTTAATGTCCGGAATAATGCAAAATCTGGCTCTGTCAAATCTCCACAAGTCCAAATTATTTCACAAACCTGCCCAGAAAAGGCGTCCTCAATTCAATCGCATTTGTTGGGACATAAACCATCAAGGGAAAGTCTAAATATACAACAATGTCTTTTTGAGAGGTTATGTTAGCCCGGAGAACAGGTCATTTTGTTGAATCGGTCATTCGAGATATGACACGCCTTTCATTAAAACATAATGCAATTAATCTTGCGCAGGGATTCCCTGATTTTCCTGCTCCTCTCTTGTTAAAGCAAGCAGCAGCCAATGCTATCATGGAAAATTTCAATCAGTATTCTATAACATGGGGTGCAAAAGACCTGCGGGATGAGATATCGCGAAAAGCGCGGGAATACAATCACATCGAAGCAGACCCTGAGGGTGAAATCACTGTGACATGCGGAGCGACCGAAGCAATGATGGCTTCCATGCTCGCTTTAATAAACGAGGGAGATGAGGTAGTAGTATTTGAGCCATTCTATGAGAACTACGGGCCTGATTCTGCTGTTTCCGGAGCTGTTCCAAGGTTTGTCCCTCTTAAAGATGATAACAGTATCGATGAAGATGCTCTTGAATCTGCTTTCAATAGAAAAACGCGTGTCATCATCCTGAACACCCCCAATAACCCATGCGGGAAGGTTTTTACAAGAGGGGAGTTGAAAATGATAGCTGACCTTTGTGTTGACAACGATGTTATTGCAGTTACCGATGAGATTTATGAATATATCCTGTACGACAATAAAAAACATATCAGCATAGGCTCATTTGATGATATGAGGGAAAGGACTATAACAATAAGCGGATTCTCAAAAACATACAGCGTCACGGGATGGAGGATAGGATATGCGCTTGCAGAGAAAAACCTCACATCCGCTATACGGAAGGTACACGACTTTCTCACCGTAGGAGCGCCTGCGCCGCTTCAACATGCCTGCGTTACTGCGCTTAAGTTTCCTGATTCTTACTATGAGGGGCTTGCGAGGATGTATGACGGCAAAAGAAAACTACTCTATAATGCCCTGATAAAAGCCGGATTCAAGTGCAAGATGCCTGAAGGCGCATATTATATATTAGCGGATATACCCGAAGGGATAAAAATGGATGATATGACCTTTGCGAAATACATGGTAAGTGAAGTCGGGGTCGCTGCTGTCCCGGGAAGCAGTTTTTACAAGAGCGAAGCCGGAAGACATAAATTACGCTTTACATTCTCGAAGAAGGATGAGACATTGCAGGAAGCGGCGAATCGGCTTGAGCATCTTAATGCGTGAAAAATAAATTATGATTTTTGAGAACTTCAATACAAAATCGGACGTTGTATCACGAGTTTCCAGTGGAAATGGAGGGGTTATGATAATGAGGGGATTTGTATCTCAGGGAAAATATGTCAAAAACCAATTAACTAAACCGTTACGTTTATATTTCACTTATTCAATGGTAGGCAAAAGGTGACTTAAATGGCAGCAAAAGTAAAAACTGAAGAATGTACCGGCTGTGGAATATGCGTCGATGAATGCCCCGCAACTGCAATCGAGCTCAAGAACGACAAGGCAAAAGTGGATGAGGCAGAATGCACCGAATGCGGCACATGTGTGGATTCATGCCCTAACAGTGCAATTACGATGGAATAATAAAAATTAAAAACCAAATAAAAAAACAATAAAAACCGGCAAGGAAATATGGCAAAAATAAGGGCAGGAGTACTGGGCGCTACAGGAAACGTAGGTCAGAGATTCATAGAGTTACTAAGCAAACACCCGTGGTTTGAAATAACATCCCTGGCAGCTTCCGACAAAAGCGCAGGCAAAAAATACGGCGATGCGGCAAGCTGGAGACTTGAAAGCAGAATCCCGGAAGTTGTTACTGACATGACAGTAGTGCCTGTTGACCCGAAAAAAGTTGATGCAGACATAGTTTTCTCGGCCCTTCCTACCGACCTTGCAAAAACTGTGGAACCTGAGTTTGCAAAAGCCGGTTTTGCAGTAGCGAGTAATGCCAGTGCACTTCGCATGGTGAAGGACATACCGCTTGTCATCCCTGAAGTGAACCCGGAGCATCTCGGTCTTATCGATATCCAGCAGGACAAGCGCAAGTGGGACGGCTATGTTGTCACAAATCCCAACTGTACCACTATTATGATGGCCGTGACCCTGAAACCGCTTATGAAGTTCGGGATTGAGAAAATCTACATAGCTTCCATGCAGGCGATATCGGGCGCAGGCTATGACGGCGTTCCCTCGATGGCCATCCTTGATAATGTGATTCCTTATATCGGCCAGGAAGAGGAAAAAGTCGAGACCGAGACAAAGAAGCTTCTCGGTGAATTTAACGGAAGCGAAGTAATTGATGCACCTTTCAAGGTGAGCGCAAGCTGTAATCGCGTTATGGTAATGGACGGCCACACAGAGGCTGTCTGGGCCGAAATGGCTGATAATCCTTCGACTGATGAGGTTAAGCAGGCTTTCCTCGATTTTGACCCCGGACTTTCGGACTTACCAACAGAACCCACTCCGGTAATCGAGGTCAAGGAAGAAAAAGACAGACCCCAGCCCCGCATGGACAGGAACATTGGCGGCGGCATGACTGTATCAGTTGGCCGCATCCGCCCCGGGATACGGTACATTTGCATGGGGCACAACACAATCAGGGGCGCGGCGGGCGCAAGCGTGCTGAATGCAGAGCTTCTGAAAAAGATGGGAAAACTTTAGAAAAAAAACAAACCGCAGATAAACACAGATGAACGCAGATTTGGTGATTGGTTGGCTTATCGATTTTAATCCTTTTTTGTCAATCTATAAGATATCCCAAATACCAATATAGATACCCAGAAACTTAGAGCCGGGCTTTTTGGAGTCTGTGTTGGAGTGTTTGATATCTCTCTTACCTTTATAGGAAGGTTCAGTATCTGGTCCTCTGCGGTAGATTTGTCGTCCCCATAATAATATATTATCTCCCCTTTTACGTTAAAATCGCCTTGCTGGTTTGTCTTTATTCTTACTTCAATATCTTTTCCAGCCCCCGGGTCAAGCTTGTATGTTGTCGTATATTGTCCGGCGCCGGATGTAGCGAACTCTGAGGAAGTCACAGACATCCCGGAAGGTGGAATTAAAATTACCTGAACAATCATCACAGGTTTTGTAATTTTATTGACGGCAGATAATTTAAATATAATATCTTCTCCAACTGATACATCTGTCTTCTCTCCATGAAGCTGGACGCTTGCAGATGGTGTTGGGGTTGGAATGGGTGTCGGGGTAGAAGTTGCAATTTGGGTCACCTGGGTGATTGTTGGTGTAGATACTGGAGTAGAAACACCAAACGAAATCCCACCTTCGCACCACGGCGGTTTTGGCCAGGGACCTGGCGGAGGGCATAGATTGAATGCAAACATGAAGATTGGAACACTAATAAAAATTAAGAAGACAACAATCAGCAATATTTTTATAGTTTTATTCATGGTACTCTCTTTAAGTTAAATGAATTTAAAAAGCTTTCACTCCCTTTTCAGTGCAGGAAATGCCGCATCCCCGTAAACACCAGCGACACGCCGAGCCTGTTCGCCGTAGCAATAACTTCCTTGTCCCTTATCGAACCGCCTGGCGATACAATGTACCTGATATGATTCTCTGCCGAGTGAATGATGCTGTCGTCGAACGGGAAGAAAGCATCCGATGCAAGCACACACTCGCCCAGGATATTTCCGGCAAACTCATCTTCGCTAATATCCGGTTTTTCCCTTTCATACAATAGTTTCAGGTTCTCACGGGCTTTTGTGGCTGCAAGTTTCCGTATCGAGTCAACCCTGTTTGGCTGCCCTGCGCCAATGGCAAGTATCTGGTAAAACCCTTTTTCATACTCCCATGCAATGACCACTGCATTGGATTTTGTATGTTTGCAGGCATTCAATGAAAACTCAGCCAGACCCTTTTTCTCATCAGGGAAAGGATGCTGTGTGACCACATCCCATTTTGCATACAGCCCCCTGTTGCGTGACTGGACAAGCATGCCGCCAACGATATAACGGTAAGTATTTTCAAGCGGTGTCCCATTGTCCATGGGCAGTTCGAGAATCCGCAGGTCTTTGCTCTTGTTCTTCAAAAATAGAAGTGCATCCTCATCGTATCCCGGAGCGATTATCAATTCCACGAACTTTCCTTTCAGGAATTCCAGCGTCGCAAGGTCGGGTTTTCGCGTCATGCATATTATGCTGCCGAATGATGATACGGGGTCGCCGTCCCATGCCTTTGACAGTGCCTCCAGGAGCGTCCTGCCGGTTGCGAATCCGCAGGGGTTGCTGTGTTTTACAACAGCCACGGCGATGTTGTCCCTGTATTCAAGGACCACGTTCAATGCAGCCTCGGCATCCACATAATTATTATACGACAGGGCTTTTCCGTGAAGCTGTTTTGCGTTTGCGACAGAAGGCTCGGTAACACCGGGTTCCTTATAGAATTTAGCGTTCTGGTGCCAGTTCTCCCCGTACCGCAGCGTTCTTCCTTCCACAAATTTCAGGCGCAGTATATCTTCATTCGTAAGCCTGCTGCTCAGGTATGTGTCAATCGCGCAGTCATAATCAGCTATCCTGCGAAACGCTTTGACCGCGAGGCCCTCTCTGGTTTTCTGGCTTATTGTCCCGTTTTTAAGTTCCGAAAGTATTCCCGGATAATCTTCCGGGTCGGTTATTACGGCAACATGCCTGTAATTTTTTGCAGCAGCCCTGACAAGAGCAGGACCGCCGATATCAATAT
Source organism: Candidatus Methanoperedens sp. (assembly GCA_041491305.1). GTDB lineage: Archaea > Halobacteriota > Methanosarcinia > Methanosarcinales > Methanoperedenaceae > Methanoperedens. The sequence goes on along the minus strand of JBGPUU010000058.1, from coordinate 2,828 downwards.
TTTCGATAGCTTCTTCAAGGCTGCCGCCGGCTGCCACTGTCTTTTCAAACGGATAAAGGTTGACAGCAACGATATCTATGAACTCGATGCCCTGTTTTTGCGCTTCTTTTACGTGTGCCGGATTATCCCGCAGTGCAAGAATGGCGCCGTGTATTTTCGGATGGAGCGTCTTTACCCTGCCTTCCATCATCTCAGGGAATCCCGTAATCTCCGAGACATCCCTCACTTTTATGTATGCGTTTTTCAAAACCCCGGCTGTCCCGCCTGTTGAAATTATCTCAAAACCAAGATGGACAAGTCCTGTTGCAAAATCAATTATTCCGGTTTTATCAGAAACGCTTATTAAAGCTTTCTTGGGCAGAATTTATCACCTTATCTGAATAGAAAAAGGAAGTTATAAGTTTTTCTCATGCTGACTTCCATTAACCCTGTATTTTGTCCAGTCGCATCCAGACATATCATCCGTGCATGTAAGAGTTGCTTTGACCTCTGTCGTGTACCATCCTTTTGAGTTCGGGTTCGCCGGATTTAGCGAGATGGCTGTATTTGGCGGCGTTATGTCGGAGCATGCGAGGCTGGACGAACAGTCCGGGTCTGCGCAATCGATTAGGCAGTCATGGTCGTTATCTGTGCCGTCGGCGCAGTTCCATGAGTTTGCGTCATTATATAATTTAGTTCCGATCAAGCCCACAGGCTGGCTAAATTCAAAGCTGACTGCATAAGTATTGTCTGTTTCCTTTGTTCCCGCATTGCATTGCGTTCCGCCGTCAACGCAGGTTTCGGCGCAGTTCCGCACTTCGTCTGAACATGAAGCAGTATTAAAGTCATCATGAGTGCCCTGGCAGTTCCACCAGCAGCCATATTCACCAGAGGAACAGCCTCCAAGGCTTATACATTGTATATTATAATAGCCGGATGGTGCAGAAGCCTGGCATTTGCAGTTGGATCCGTATGATCCCGGAGTAGTGTATGGGTGAACGGTTGGAACTGTGCATGGATCGCCGCAGTTGGTGCCGCCTTTATCAACTCCGGTTTCGCCGCAGTTTTGTATCGTATCTTGGCATGAATTGCATTTCGAGCAGTAGGGTTCGCCGTCTTTCGGTACTGACGGATCTGTACAGACATTTTTGCAGCCCGTGGCAGTACAGGTTTCCTGCTTTGTGCATGTGTTATAGCCGCCTGTTGTGCAGCAGGGGGTTTCCCCGATTATCGGATTATAGCTTGTGCATGCAGGCCTGCTGTTGCATTCCGAAGCGCCGACAGTTTCGCAGCATGTGTATTGCCGGTCAGGATAGCTTGAAGGGCATCCGCTTGAGCAGATGCTGCCCATACCGCCGTTGTACTGCCATGCGCATCCTCCCGCGCTTCCGCCACCGCCACTTCCGCATCCTCCTGTTGCCCAATTGCAGTAATCCGAGCAGAAGACTTCTTTCTGGGCGCATGTGCTGCCTGAGCAGGACCATTGCCACTGGCTTCTTGCAGTTGCGCAGCTGTTCTTCTTGGTGCCGGAATCATCTGTGCAGCCGCTTGCGTCGGATGTGCATGACGTGCAGGAGGAGTCTGCCTTTAATGTGCATATCCCCGTGTTAAAGGGGTCATCGCATTTTTCGCCTTTTGCATTGCAGGCACCTTTTAAAGTGCCGTCGGTGCAGGAGATGCATGTGATTGGTGGTGGGGATACACATTTATGCGAAGATAAATCACATGTTTTTGGGCTTGTACAATCGGCATTACTTAAACATTCAACACAGCTTGCAGTGCCTCCACTTTCGTAACATTTTGGAGTGGAATCAACGCAGTCCTGCACGCGCCATTCTGAACCCGTGCAACCTTTATAGCTATATGTGTAAGGGCAATCTTGGGCTCCTTTCCAAACATCCACTGAATCCGACCCGATTGACTGATAGCAAAAACTTTTACTTATTTTTTCGCATGGATTTGTATACACATGCGGGTAAACCGCAGGGTCCGCCTCATTTGGCAATGGAGCACACTTTTTAAAGAGCAGCATTCCAGTGCAAATTTGGCAACCAGGACAGTCCGAATCCTGAATACATTCGTTGGCCGCACTAGCATTTTGAGAATAAATATAGAAAACTGCAAGAAGCGAAAACATGAATAGAAGCAATTTTAGTTTCATCTCACCGACCTTAGCCGGTATTTAATATACATAAACTTCTATATAAATATAAAATTTCAATTCACTGAAAGGTTATCTTCAAAATACTTGGAATCATTTGTATAGTATTTCATTTTTGTAAGAAAGCTGTTCCTCGCTTGTTCGTCTGTGAGATTATATCTTGCCTTCTCCCAGCTGACTTGAAGCTTTATTGCATCATATTCCATTAATAGTGACCCATCTTCTCCTTTCGCATCCCATTTTTTCATATCTGCAAGAAATGTCTGATTTTGGTCCTGCTCAGTATGGCGAGGAATATGAATAAGATTAGAGGGAGAAATTAAATTTATTGGATATTGCCCTTTACCAATATCCATATAGTTTTCTCTATCGCCTTCATGCAATTCATCTATATAATAAGTAGCATATTCATAAGCGGTCATTCCATCTATTCGAAAGCTGTCGGGAGTTTTATTTAACTCATCTAATGACATTTGTACTCTTGTTTTAAACGCCTCACTTCCATAAACTTTTATATCTGGAGTGAATTCATGCGGCGCCGGCGTCTCCTTCACCGTCGCATTCGCCGCCGGTGTAAATGTGGGCGCAGGGGTTGGAGCGAGTGAATCCGCTCCAATCACAACAGCGGGCGTCTTTTTGATAATGCCTTTGTAAACCTCTTCCATGGACTTCAAAGATTTTACCGCTT
>JBGPUU010000057.1:0-16560 GCA_041491305.1 Candidatus Methanoperedens sp. | reverse complement strand
GAAATAGCATCGTAAAGGCTTGATGTATATGCCGCTGTGCCCACTACATCCGGATTGGTTTCTTTTATGCGCCTTTTGATGTCGTCAAAAGTATGATATTTTGACATCGCATCGTATATAATGGCATCATACCCGGCTTTTTGCAGGCTTCCGGCAACATATACCATGCCAAGAGGCATCCATGTGCCTGCGGATTCAAGTACGCCGCAGTGGTATGGCGGTGTTATTAACAGGACTTTTTTGGACATTTGGTTTCTTTGAATAACCGGTATGACAATTATTTTTTTTGTTTCTTCCAGAACCATAACGCAACTATGGCTATTACTAACGAAAATGCAGCTATGTAGGTTAAATATGGTTTTGTTACGGTTTTAACAATCTCTTTCCCATGAAAACTTTTTAATTCTCCTTCGACATGGCATCCCCAGCAATCTTTATTTCCAATATTACTATGCTGCGAATCCGAAGGCAGCGCGGCGGGAGCGCCCCATGCTTTTTTAATATTTTCATTTTCCTGGATATGGCAGAAAATGCAATTTTTTGAATCAGGCATGAAATCGACAGGAGAATTCCAGTGGTAAGGGTCGCCCCTGTTAAATATTGTGCCTGTATAATTAGTATTGAAAGAGAAATAACCGCCTGCTTTTTCTTTATTCCCGAACGTCACGCCGTGGCATGAACCCTGGCCGGTTGCCGCATCAAATCCGAAGCAGGAAGACCTTGTATTTCCTAAAGAAGACTGGTCTGTCACATTGATGGGAGAATCATTGTAATGGGAATATACTACCGGGATATATTTTGTAATATCGGGCCGCACGTTAGCAAGGGGACTTAGCTCCGGGTTTACTTTTACATGGCAGTCTTCACATACATTCAATTTCGGTGATGTATGCTCCGTCATTTTTACATGGCATACGGGACAGCTTTCATTCAGCCTGTCCGCTCCTTTTTCATTGGCATTGTCCCCCTCCCAGTCAAAACTGTCATGCATGAAACCGGGTGAAAAAGGCTTCTCCGTATGCTTACCGTTTGAAAAAGTAGTATTATAATGGCAGTTTTCACAATTGTTGCCAGTAGTTCCATGTCTTATTTTATGGCATGAGATACAATCTTTGTCCGCTGAATAAGATGCAGGATTCGCATCCTGTAATTTGTCTGTTGCAGATAGTTTCGGCGTTGTATCGCTGTTTGTATTGCTATATTTACCGCCGGAATTATCCATTGTTGCCGGGAGGGACATGGTTATCCTGACAACGGCGGTTTTCATCGTTTCTGCATTACCCGCATTATCAAGACTGAAATATTTAACGGTATGCCCGCCTTCTTTATTAAAAGTAAGCTGTATATTTGGTGAATAAGATACCTGCCCGACTCCATCCACTATGTAGTTTATTGCTTCAACACCCGAGAAATTATCAGAAGCTGTAATAGTGAGTGTTACATTTGCTGTGTACCACGCGCTGTTGGAGTTATCGACCGTCTGCGGAGGGATATTATCAATCCTGATAGTAGCGGTATGAACTTGTTCAACGTTACCTGCATTATCCACACTGTAATACATGATTGTATGATTGCCGTCACCGCTAATTGAAACTGTTGTGCCTTTCAAAGAGGATGACGTAGGAATTGAGCCGTCAGTGGTGTAATAAGTTTCCATTATTCCTGAACCTGAATCGCTGGCATTAAGTAATACTTCAACGCTGCTATTATACCATTGCCCATTAGCGTTATCTGTTGTAAGAGGAGATGTTTTATCGATTTTCACCTGGTTCGGCGGTGTTTTTGTCCCTTCGACATTGCCTGCTATATCCACACTGAAATATTTTATGGTATAAATCCCTTCATTTGAAATACTAAATGTCGTTCCTTCCGGGGAGTTTGTTGTCGGTTCCGTTCCATCAATGGTATAGTATGTGGCTGCCACGCCGCTTTCATTATCCTCTGCTGTCAATGTGACTGTGACGCTGATGTTATGCCATTGTCCGTCCACATCGTCTGTAGTTGCTGGGGGAATCCTATCCACCGGTTCGTTAATGTAAGTATAGGCGTAGATGTTCCCGTTGGAATTCCCCAATATAATCTCTTTATTGCCGTCCCCTTCCAGGTCTGCTATCGTCGCCGAGGTAAACATATCATTAGTGACCCTTTTATTTTCAAGGATGTTTCCCTGGTTATCCCATATATACAGGTTCCCGTGTGAGTCGCCTGCTGCAATTTCCATCTTCCCGTCATTGTTTATGTCTCCCAGCGCGAGATCACTGTCAACCCTGCCGATAGAAGAAAAATCTTTAATGATGCCGTTCCTTATCAGATATACTTTTTTATCATCATTAGAGGCGATTGCCGCACTAATCACGCCTGTGCCGTCCATATCGCCAATGGCCGGGGACGCCAGGTTACTTTTTATGTTAAATTTATAAATCTGATTACCGCTATTATCGAAAATATATACTCCGGATGACGAAGTCACAATAATTTCATTCTGGCCGTCAAAGTCACCGAACCTTGCGCCTCTCGCATCCCCTCCGAGATCCCTGCTCCAGAGAACTGTTCCCGTAATACTATTTACTTTTATTACCCAGATTTTCCCGTCTGTTGGATTTACAGAATTGATATCCTGGGTTAAAATAACAGCCTCATCGATTCCATCCCCGTCGATATCGCCAACCGGGATTGCCGCCCTGTAATTCACAGCCTTTCCAAGCTCAAGATACCAGAGTTTAGTTCCGGAGCTGTCGAATGCATACACGCCTGTAGCCTGGGTTATTGAACCCAGAGACGACCCGGGAGCAGACCCTGTAAGAATTATTCCTTCTTTTGTAATTGACGGGGAGGAAATAAGCAGGTATTTTCCCGGCGTTATATTCACAATATTATTACCCGCAGTATCCCAGATATAAAAAGTACCATCAGAGTAACCGGGATTACCATAAGAAATTACTTCAAGCCTGCCGCTGATATTGGCTACCAGGGGATTTCTTGCTTCATCTGCCAGATTTATTCCGCCGGTTCTCTCCCAGATAAGGACGCCGGAATAATTGAACACTTTAATCATCCTGTTATCGGGCGCTGCTATTATCTCAGGTTTCCCATCTCCGTTTATATCCTGCACAACTAAAAGGGATTTAATCGGGCTGCCGGCATTGGCAGGGAAACCTGCGTGTTGTTCCATCCTGGCAGATACTGTTGCTATCATCAGGAACACTGTTAAGAATAAAAATAATTTCCTCATTTTATCTTTTTCTTCTCCCTCCGGTGCCTGGCTGGACGTGGCAGCCCGCCGAGAAGCACCCGTTGCTGCCTACATACATTCCTATCTTAATATCATGAAGTGTCATATTAACCTGCGGATTGGAATTATGACATGATGTCTGGCAGGAAATCCCTGTGCTGCCCATTATATTATGACTTGAAGGTAAGATTCTGGCATTTCCGTAATCCGTCCCCACCGCACCTGCGTTATGGCATTTATTGCATCCGAAATTAGTTCCTGTTGCGGCTCTCGTGTCGGGCAGTATGCCTGTTACTGCCGATGGCATACTTTCACCGAGTGTCCTGCTAACCACGTAATGCGATACCGATGCGTTCTTTAATTTTTCCGGAGCATAGCCGCCATAATTAATGTTCTGGTTTGCAACTAAACTATTATTATGACATGAAACGCATGTCCTGTTAGAGTTCAGGCTATCGTAAACCACAGTGCCTGAAAATACCGAACCCGGATAATGCCGGTACACTAAAGTGGCATTGAAATTATTATTGACATGGCAGTACTCGCATGGTTTCGGATTCTGATAATTAACCGGATGCTTTTCCGGCTGTGTCCCATTCCCATGACAGGCCCAGCAGGCTTTGTTTATGGGGTCTAATATTGATGTGTTGCCTGCATTACTGTTAAGATTCGTATGGACTCCAAGCCTCATAGCGCTAGAATTTATCTTCCTGTTTTCGGGCCCCCCGTTTCCTGATACATCATGGCATGAAACACAATCAGGTCCGCCCTCACTCGGTTTAAGGTTGTGGCTAAAGTCAAGTGAAGTGGCGCCTGGTTTGAGTTCCCTGCCGTGGCAATTCTTACACCTGGAATCATCATATCCAGAGGAAAGCGCATCCGAATGGTTGTAGAAAGCTGTGCCGTCACTGGATGTGACCGGGACAAGTCCGTTCATATTTAACACTTCAGGAGGCACAGGATTGAGGAGGTTCCCCGAGTAATCAGGCGCATTCTTGTAATGGCAGTTGGCACACCAGTAACTTCCGGTTAAGCTCTGGTTGATTGTATTGGTTCCCATGATTTTTGTGATGTTGCCCAGGGCTGATGCATTATGTAAGGTAATACCATGGCAGTAAACACATGCGCTCTGGGTGTCGCTGTTTGTCCAGTAACCCTGTTGCGTGCCGTTCCACAGTGAACCGTTATAAGGATTAGTGCTGTGGTTCATGGGTGCCGGGATTTTCGGGGCAGTGCTGAAGTTGCCGCCCTGGTGGCATGTGGCGCAGTTTGCCGTATTTGTTTTTGATGTATTGAAGCTGGAGCCGTCTTGCTGGAGGTACTTCACCGGGTGGATGCTCCTGCTGTCGTTGAGGTGGCAGCCTGTACAATTTACGGCATTGTTATGGTTTTCTTTAAAACCTGTTACAGCCCCGGTATAATTTGTGCCTCCGGTTCCGTTGTTGCCGTGGCAGCCCAGGCAGAAGCTGTTATTATTCATGGGCGACGCCGGCTTGTAAAGCGTGCTGTTGTGAATCCTGCCGGCCTGGGTTTCATGGCAGTCAGCACAATCCGGATTTGAAGAGGGATAGCCGGATGAGTGGTTCGCTATCGTCTTGTTTGCATTATCGATGAACGGGAATACTGTTGTCAGGTTGTTGTGGCATTTATTACAGTAATCGTTGGTTCCCTGTGCAGGATAATCCGTGCGTTTTTTGCCATAATGGCTTGCGCTGCCGCTTCCACCATTTGCGCCGCCGTATACGCTGCCAGCGCCGTCAGGGTCAAGGTTTGCGCCAAGCATCATCTCTGTCTTGTTATGGCAGTCATAGCATGAGGCGGCCGCAGAAGTACTGATGCTGGTGCCGTTCCCATAGTGCTGTGTTACACTGAGCAGGGTATTATTTGGTGTAAATTTGAGATTCTGTCCCGCATCCGGCACATGGCAGTCCGGACACCTGTAGGGATTCTTATATGTTGAGGGATGACCGCTTCCCGGTTCGCTTCCGTTACCGTGGCACGCCCAGCATTTCTTGTTCTCTGCGGGCAGGCTTGTAATGGCCCCGCTGTTCAGGCCGCTGTGGATGGCGTTTGCATCGTTCATGGCACTGATATTTACAAGTTTTCCCGCACCGGCTGAGCCTCCGATGTTGTGGCAGCCTGTACAGTTGGCCCCGCCCGCCTGTCCTCTGCCCACATTATGGCTGAAGTTGAGAGACGTTGCCCCCGCATTGAGGTTATTATCATGGCAATTCTTGCAAGTAGCATCATTATAGCTTGTTGAGATTGCACCTGAATGGTTGTAGAATGAAGTGCCATCCCCGGAAATTGCAGGGACAAGCCCGCCCTGGTTCAATATCTCAGGCGGCGGCAATGAGAACTGGTTCCCGCCAAAGCCCGGCGCATTCTTGTAATGGCAGTTGGCACACCATGTACTGTTGGCCAGGTCCTGGTTTAAATTATTTGTACCTTTGACGCTGCCGATGCTACCCAGCGCTGAAATAGCGTGAAGAGTCGTTAAACCGTGGCAGTAATAACATGCGCTCATCTTGTTTGTATTATCCCAGTAAGCTGATTGAGAGCCGTTCCAGAGGGCGCCCGCATACGGATCCGTGCTGTGATTCAAAGGCACTTGAATCTGCGGCGGGTCTCTACCTGTGTATTTGCCTGCTTTGGGCTGCGCTTTGAGAGCATCGAAGAAGGTGGCGTTCTGGTGGCAGTTGGTACAGTCGCCCCTCGCCGGATTTGGATTATTATGATTTAAGTCAACATAAGTAGCATTCTGTGAAAATACCTGTATATCATGCACATCGTCGCTATGGCATAGTGTGCAGTTCACGCCGCCCGATGTAGTATTGCTTGAATTATGCTCGTTGTAGCTTGAGTGGCAGGTTTTGCATTGTGAGTCCTCTGTATTGTTATTCCTTATAAACCGCAGGGATTCATCGGGCTTGGTTATGTTGTGCATCGGACCGTGGCAGATGATGCAGGGCACGGTGGAATTTGGCGTATGGAAACTTGCATTAAAAATACTGCCGTTAGCGTAAGAATAAAGGCTGAGAGCGGCGCTGTTTAGCGTGGATTTGTTTGAGATATCAGATCTGTTTGCGGGAGTATGGCAGGCGGAGTTATAGCATGAACCTATCACGGCATTTGTACTGTGGACTGTTTTGGTATTATGGCAGTTCACATTATCACATGCTATATTTCTATGAACATCTGAAGGATAATTTGTATGATTGGTAATAGAAGTCTGGCCGCCGGGTTTGCCGTCGAATGATTGGTGGCAGTAGGTGCAATTTGTCCCCGCAGCAGTATGCTGTGAGGTAGCACTTGTAGTCCTGTCACGTCCTGATAGATAAGGTGAGTTGATTGTCGCTCCTGTAGTAAGGCTTTTCGAGCTATGACCGCTGCATCCGGTAACAGAGATGGTGCAGCCCCACCAGTTGTAAATGAAGGTCGTATTTGCGCCAATATCTCCACTGCTTGCGCTGACACGCCAATTTCCATAATAGTTGTTTAGATTCAGGTCGTAGCTGTAATTCGCCAGGCCATTTATATCTGTAGTTCGGGCTATGGTATTTACTTGCGTCCCGCCATACCGGTATAATGTAAAGTTTATTACTTTTCCTGATACCGGCGTTCCATTATCATACATATAAAGCGCTGTTGCATTTATGATGGTGTTCTTACCTATCCAGTTAGTAGTGCCCCAACTTGAACCGGGATTCGTAAACCCTGACCCGGTATCAGGCGTTCCCGTTGTCGGGTCGTCCAATACCACGAACCTGTTCGTTGCAACAAGTATTTTTCCGCCAATTGACAGAGGCACCAGCGTAAGCATGATATTGGCATTACCTACAGCGGCGCCGTTTATTGTTTGCGTGGTTGAGTTGCCGCTATAGCCCGGCTTGCTTGCTGTTATGATATAAGTGCCGTCGCTTACAGTAAAACTATAGTAACCAGTGCCGTCCGTACTGGTAAAAAGGCCGGTGTCCGTTGTAACCGTGGCGCCCGTTATCGCCTGCCCGTTTGAGGCATTGGTGACATAGCCTGATAATTGATATGTCGGCACAGTTGTTAATGAGATATTTGCCGTGGTATTATGGGCACCGTTTATTGCTACGTTTATCGAATTTACAGCATAACCTGTAAGGCTTGCATTAATAACATATGTCCCATTGGATAAGCCTGTGAAATTATAGAAACCAGCGGCGTTCGTGGTCGTGGTCAGGCTTGTGTTTGTCCTGACTGCGGCGCCGCTAAGGGGAAGACCGCTGGTTTTGTTGGTTACATAGCCTGAGATATTGTACGTTGCACCTGCTGTAAGTGGGGTAATGTCAACAAAGAATGAGCTGTTAGAATTGGCCGCCGTACTGAATGAATAATAATACGGCCTGTCAGATGAACCTGAGACATTCATCCATACTCTTACTGCCAATTTGTAGCCGGCCGGTATAACTGCTGATTGACCGTTAAATGATATTGCAAATGAACTTTGTGTCGCAGAAGTTGTAGTCGCAATAGTTGAATTGAACAGGCCGACAAAATTAGCAGGCATGTTGCCCGCAATTCCATTCGGATTATAATATCCCAGTTCATACCATCCTTTATTTGTCCTGCCGGATGTTGATATCCTCAAAGGAATTGAAGCCGAATACGCAGTAACCCTTACAGGAACTGGAAAAGCCGTATTGTTTATAAAATAAGCATAAGCCCACGGTCCATTTCCGGCAGTTCCGATTCGAATCGTCGTGCTTGTCCCGGTAGTTTTATCAAGGAGTAATCCGATGTCATAAGGAGTGGAGGCAGTGGTGCATGTAAAATTAGTTGTATCAACCCCAATGGAAGTGCCTGTATCGCATCTCAATGTTTGTTGTGACATGGCTGCACTTGCCGCAGGTACTGATTGGAAAAACACTGCCCAGAATACAATCAAAGCTACAACCAGTCTTGTCTGTTTTATCCACTTTTTACAGAAACCTCTCTTCATTTTTAAACACAACCAGCTTCTGATAGCGGCTACTGCCATCAAAACGTTTTCAATTCAAGTTTTATGAATTGATATCCTATCCAATCTATTCGTTGTGTTAATGTTAGTTACTAACCTATAATATAGTTTTGGTGTCATGAATATTATCCAGATAAATAATTATAATTATGAGGAAAAAAACGGTAAAAAAAATTCAATTAATTATCGAGATATTTCTCTATCCTGTCAAGACCTTCTGTGATATTTTCAAGGCTGCTGGCATATGAGAACCGGATATACCCTTCAGCCCCGTCACCGAAATCGATTCCAGGCGTTACTGCCACGCCTGCTTCTTCAAGGATGCGCCTGCCAAGTATTAGCGAATCAGAACCGAACTCCTTTGCATTTGCAAGAACGTAATAAGCTCCTTCAGGCTCGCTTTTTATACCGAATCCGAGCTTTGAAAGACGTTTCAGGATGTACCGCCTCCTGCTGTCATACGTGGCGATCATCTCCTTTACATGCTCCTGCGGTCCTTGAAGCGCCGCTATCCCCGCATGCTGGACAAAACTGTTGGCGCAGATAAAGAAATTCTGCTGCAGCTTCTGGAGCGGCCTGATATATTCCGCCGGAGCGATCAGGTATCCAAGCCTCCAGCCTGTCATTGAGTACAGCTTTGAAAAGCCGTTTAATACAAAAGCGTTGCCGGTATATTCAAGGATGGAATGGTCTTTGCCTTTATAGATTAAGCCCTGGTATATCTCATCAGAGATTACGGGAATATTGCCAGCAATCTCTGCTATTCCCTTCATGGTTTCTGGAGACATGACATGACCAGTGGGATTGCAGGGCGAATTTATCAATACGGCCTTCGAGTTCGAAGTCATGGCACCCGCAACCGCTTCAGGTTCCAGCCCGAAGCCTTCTTCCTCGCGGGTATATGCAAATACAGGTTTACCTCCCAGGTATTCCACGAAATTGGGGTAACAGGCATAATAGGGATTCGACATCACCACTTCATCGCCCGGGTCAAGCAGCCCCATGAAAAGTAAGAGTAAGGCGGGGCTGGTTCCCGATGTAATGACGACCTGCTGCGGAGTTATTTCAAGGCTGAACTTCTGGTTGTAATATTGCGCCACTGCTTCACGAAGTTCAGGCAGTCCCAGGCTGTGTGTGTATTTTGTTTCTCCGGCTTTCAGGGCATTGAACGCTGCCTCGCAGATATGCGGCGCTGTGGGGAAATCTGGCTCACCAATCTCAAGATGGATTATGCTTTTACCTGCGCGCTCAAGTTCCTGTGCCCGCTCAAGGACTTCCATTACATGGAACGGGGGGATTTTTTCGGATTTCCGGGAGAACATTACTGATACCGCTCCAGGATATTATACAACGTATCACGCTTCGCAACAGGGCGCCCCATTTTTTTCGCAATATGCACGAACTCATCTATGCTCTTGCTGTGGAAAGGCACGCCTGCAGCCCTGACAACGTTCTCTTCTATCATCGTCCCTCCGAGGTCGTTTGCCCCGTAATTCAACGCAACCTGGGCTACTGAAAGACCCTGCGTAACCCACGAAGCCTGTATATTCTTAATATGTCCATTGAGGAGAATGCGGGATACTGCCACCATCTTCAGGTAATCCACTCCTGTAGAAGTCCCGCTCAATTGCGTATTTTCCGACTGGAAGCTCCACGGTATGAACGCTGTGAACCCCTTATATTTTTCCTGCATGTCGCGCACACGAATTATGTGCTTCACCCTCTCCTCAAGCGTCTCGGCATGCCCGAAGACCATGGTCGCCGTGGTCGGGATATCAAGTGAATGGGCAGCCAGCATGACCTCCTGCCACTGTTTCCATCCTATCTTATTGGGCGAGATGCTGTTTCGCACGCGGTCATCCAGGATTTCAGCTCCTCCGCCCGGTATGGAATCAAGCCCTGCCTCGTGAAGGCGTGAAATCGTTTCCCTGATACCTGCGCCGTATAACTTTGAAATATGTACGACCTCAGGCGGCGAGAAGGCATGCATCTGGACATTGAATCTTTTTTTGACCTGACGCAGCATCTCTTCGTAATAATCGATCGGGATATCGGGATTCAGCCCGCCCTGAAGGAGAATCTGCGTGGCTCCGAGCCTGACCGCCTCATCGATTTTTGCCAGGATTTCATCGATTGTCAGCACGTATGCATCCTTTGCATCAGGTTCCCTGTAGAATGCACAGAACTTGCATTTTGATGAGCAGATGTTGGTATAATTTATGTTCCTATCAACCACGAATGTGACAAGCTCTCCGGCGCTTTGTTTTCTTAACTCGTCTGCTGCTGCGCCCAGAAGGTTAAGGCTGTTGCTTTCAAGAAGGGAAACGCCTTCTTTCAGTCCGATCGGTTCATTATCAAGGGCACGCCTCAGGATTTCAGAAATAGCATCGTTGTCCGAGAATTTTTTTATAATATCAAAATTTGTCATCCTGTGAATAGCTCCTCTTGAATTTCAGGGCAAGTTCGGCTTTCATTAGTTCTCTTCCGAGATAACCTGCATGGTCAAGGCGTGAAACAAGCCCAAGCCTTATGATTGTGTCAAGAACATCCTTTGCTGTTGTTCCCGCGATGGAATTATCATTATGCTTTGCCACTATCTTTCCCGGAAGGATTTTTCCGCCGATGTATTCATCCTCTGTTATCTCTATTTTAAAACAGCCTGCAGGGTCAAGATGCCATTTTTCATCTCCTTTTGCTTCTGTTGCATTTTCAGGAAGCAGTCCGAATTCCCGCCTTCTTTTCTCTTTTATCGCAAGCATATCAATCCCAAGGTCTTTCGGGGCGCTTCCTCTATCTCTTGCAAGCATCATCATCATGGATGCGGTTTTTAACTCTGATACGTTGTCGTGGGCTTTTGAACTGAATTCGGGTGTGAACAGGATGCTTGCGCCAAGCTCCATGGCAATGCCCGATAACATGGCATTAACGCCTATCGAATCGGCATCTATGAGTTCTGTCACATTGCCGACCCCAAAAAAAAGCGGCGTTTCACTGTCGCGTTTCCTGAACTCGTAATACCTGTCTATCGATTCCGCAAGACCGTGCCCCGCAGGTTCAAGCACAGGGTCGGCGATAATATACTTGATGCCTGAATTTTGAGCATTTTCGATATTTTTAAATAAACTCTCCAAATCATCAACACAATCGGGAATTATCACGGCAGCGGCGGAATTTTGGATGATATTATCTTTTACTTCATTGATGTTTTCAGAGTTTAGACTCAGCACGATATCTATCCCGGAATCAAGAGCCGAATTAATTAGTCCGGCATCCAGAGTATCGATGCTCAAAGGAATACCAGTGACCGATTTTGCAGTTTCCACTGCTGCTCTCACTTTGTCAGGCGCGGTGTCAAGTGAAATTCCAAGGTCGATGATATCGGCTCCCCGTTCGATAAAATAGGAGATTTTATTGATAAGCCCGCCCCGGCTCAAATGCCCCGCATCCACTATCTCGGCCATCACCTTCATGCGGGAATCCCCGCCCAGTTTTACTCCTTTTAACGTTAAAGGCGAAATTGACCTTTCTTCAATTTCGATTATTTTTTCAAATGCGCTGGTTCGCCTTTTTTCCAACAACAGCTCACATGCAGGGATTTTTTTGGAAAAAGCGATGGTGTCAGCGAAGGAAAGAACAAAATCAAGGTCAACCGCATGTTTCGGCCCGAGCCTTATTTGCATGTTGAGCTCTTTTTCAAGTCCTGAAAAATCACCTGAAGCAAGACCTGGAATGAAAACAAGGTCATATTTTCTGGCTGGCATTGAAAGACGAAGAAGCGCGGGAGTAACAAAAGCCGCAACCTCTATATCAAGTACGAGAACATCGGCTTCATCCTGTACTGACTTTTTTACGGTATTCTCTGCCAGTTTCCCTGTAACTACCAGAATATTCATTTTTACACATCAACCAAGCAGCTTCATTTTATAAATATTCCATATCCCGTCTGAAATGAACCCGACAGCTATTGCTCCGAGGAAAAGGCCCATTAGGCGCGTCATTACAAGCATGCCTGTCATCCCGACAACTTTTGAAAAACGGTCTGAGAACCTGAAAATAAGGAAAGTAATTACATATGTTAACAGTATTGCAGCAATTATAAGCAAATACACAGTCTTAGGGTCAATAGCATATTCAACTGATCCTTTAGTAACGTAAAGGATTATTGTAGTTATAGCACCGGGTCCTGTTAGCATGGGCATTGCCATGGGAAATATGGAAATATTTTCTCTTTTGACGGCATCGGATAATTCTTCCGAGGTAATGCTTTCTCTTGTAGTCCTGGCAAATAGCATATCTATAGCAACAAGAAAAAGCAAGATACCGCCTGCCACACGAAGCGAATCAACTGTTATACTGAAAAATTCCAGTATGAGATTTCCTGATAAAGCAAATATTATCGCAATAATGCAGCCAATAATTGCAGACCGCTTTGCGACATATATCTTATCTTCGTCTTTCATATGGGATGTTACTGAAACGAACGCCATTACTCCGCTGACCGGGTTAACGATTGAAAATATCGCGGTAAAAACTAAAACGAAGAATGTGAGGTTAGAGGTCATTACTAATACTATTCTTTAAATGCTATTGAATGTTTTGGATAGATGGTTTATTTCCGGAAGTCCCTGAAAAATGAAAAGAAACGGTTTCTGAAATCAAGTAGCTGTAAAAAAGTTTGGTTTTTAATGAAAAATATTAGCCACAGAGGCGCAGAGAACACGAAAATAAATAACTCTGTGACCTCCGTGTCTCAGTGGCTATTTTGCTTTTTAACAATTCCTGAGGATTTACAACAATGAAATTAAGAAAAGAATAAGTGGAAGGAGCAAGCATATTTGTTATTATGCACACCATCGAGGTTCCTGTTGGATATGACGTCCTGGAAGTGAACTCGGAACTTGCGCGGCGCAACCGGGATGTCCTGGAAAAACATGGTATTACGGCTTTTAACATAATGGGCGCCATTGGTTCAGGCAAGACATTGTTGATTGAAAAAACAATCGAGCGGCTAGGCGACAGCCTCAGGATTGGCGCCATTGCCGGGGATGTGATAGCGCGGATAGATGCAGCGCGATTTGAAAAGTATGGAATCCCGACTGTGGGGTTAAACACAGGGAAGGAGTGCCATCTTGATGCGCATCTTGTCGAGCACGGGCTTCTGGAACTCCCGCTTGATTCCCTTGATATCCTTTTTATTGAAAACGTGGGGAATCTTATATGCCCTGCCGATTTTGAACTTGGCGAACATAAAAAGGTAGTGATTGTAAGCGTCAGCGAGGGTGACGATATTGTGGAAAAGCATCCCCTGATTTTCAGTACGGCAGACCTTATTATTGTGAATAAGATAGATATCGCGGAAGCTGTGAATGCGGATGCCGATAAAATGGTCAGTGATGCCAGGCTCATCAATCCGCGTATTGATGTTTTGAAGATGAGCCTTAAGACTGGAGAAGGTTTTGGCGGGTGGGTGGATTTTGTGAAGAGGTCTCACGAACGCGCGGGTTAGCCACCCGGAATTAGAACGGGTTGCAGAAGACAAAATTACTATAGCCACCGATGTATATTCTTAAGAGAATTATCTTTGACGAAGTATGAATGCTGTGATAATTCCTATTACAGCAAGAATTAAATTAAGTCCCGGAGACGCGGGAGTTTTGGTGGGAATTGAAGTGGGTGTAGCCGTTTCAACTTGAGTGGTTGTTGGGGTAACTGGCGGGCTAGTAACTATGGGACTTGCATAAGCGGTCGAAGTTGCTACCACTACAGGCTCAGGTGTAGGAGTTGGCGTTGGAGTTGGTGTATATATTTGAGATTGAGGACTCAGAACTGCATCATAATTGGCTTTAATCTCTATAGCACTTAAAGAGCGGTTATATATTCGTACCTCATCTATAGCACCATAGAAATTGTCTATATCCTTCCAGGAACCTATCCATAAATCGTCTTTTGATGGAAGAATATAAAGTTGTTTTTCTGTGTAACTGTCAAATACTCCATCAATGTAAAGTATAAGGGCTTTTCCATCGTAGGTGGCAGCTATGTGCGTCCATTTGTCTCCGGATATAGTTGAACCTTCTACTCGTGTTTTTCCACCGCCAACACGTGATATTATTCCAAATCTTGGAATATTTCCTGGCATGAGATATAACTCGTAACCAAGGTCCTGATATTTCTCCATCTTTGATAGAATTGATAACCATTTTGTTGTTTTTCCTTTTACTTTAACCCATGCTTCAAGAGTAATTTCTGATACTGGTCTTAAGCTCATAGAGTCGGGAACCATTACACTACTATCTATTCCATTAAAATCCAAAGCATTCCCGAGTTTCCCATCGGTGTAGATAGCATTACGAGCACCTCCGAAATTACCATTTCCACTCGAGTCATATGAATTGTTTTCAAAATGATATTCCGCAACCAGTCCTTCCCTTGTTATTTCCCCCATGGCAGTATCAGCAAATACCAGTCCTACAAACACGCCAATAATAAAAGCTGTAATAAAGATGGATATTCTTTTTACAAACACAGAACCACCCAGTATTATATTATGATTATTTTAGTATATAAGATGCACCAAACATTGAAAAATGAAGAATACTTTTTCCTACATTATATTATTTTGAGAGCAGCAATGGGCTTAGTATCTTTTTATTCTTTCAGGCATCGAATGCAAGCCCTGCCCGAAAAATAAAATTTAGTCAACAGTCAGGTCAGTATCGTTGAGTGGAGTTATTCCAGTACCATTAGTATCAATACTTGTAACTTCTTTTGAAATACTTTCAATATCGCTGGAAATTGTTGCTGCGCTAATCGTCAGATTGCTTGCCGGACCGGCCGGGACGGTGACTGATGCTGTTACGCCAGTTCCAGTAGTATTGTTTGTTGCGGGCTCTGTTTTTTGCAGGCAACCGGAGAAGCCTGATACAACTAAGATTAATAACAGCAAAATGATTAGTTTTTTCATACAGCTCCCTCTTTTGAACTTTTTCCTTTTCCACCTTTTTCAGCATCGCTCATTTCCGGAACCATCGCTCTTGCTTTGTCAAATGCTTTTACCAGATAATTTTGTGCATTATTAATGAAGTTGCGCACTTCTTTAGCCATCTGGCTTATATCCTGGGTATTGTTTGTTTTTGCATACCTTGCTTTCGCATTAGCTATCTCCTCTTTGGTTTTCGCAAGGTCGGCCTTATATTCCGTCAGGGAATTTTCAAGTTCGGCTGTATTGTATCCGGACGCTTTAAGCTCAAATAGTTTCGCATCCAGTTTGGTGGTTATGCTGTCAGCTTTGACCATCAGGTTATCCATCTGTCTAATGAGGATTTCGGGCTGGTTTTGTGTGGCAACTTCTTCAATTTGATTGACGAGGTCTTCCACGTTTTTTGCTGCGCTTTTCATGGCGTACTTGCTGGAGCTTGAATCCGCGAAAACCGCTTTTGATTCAGCCAGTTTTGCATCGATTTCATTACGATTCGGAAATGTTATATTCTGTTCCTGAAGCTGGATGAGTCTTTTCTCTGTCAAATCAACTTCGTTTAGTAAAATACGCTGCATCAAAGGTTTAAGTTTGTTCCAACAGGTCCCTGAGGGGGCGTTAGTAGCTGCCGAAGATTCTTTGCACATTCTTTTTTGATTTATGTAATTTTCCTTTGCAATGTAAAAAGCTTCTAATCTTTCTTTGAAAGGCTGTGTTTCATTGCCTACGTTTGGCGCGGGAGGGGTTGGATGTCCTGTTCCTGTATTTGGTGCAGGAGGAGTTGGTGGAACTGCCTGTGCGAAATTGGTGATTGAAAATGTAAGTACAGCAGTCAAAAAAAATACTATAAGAATTTTATATTTCATATCCTTCCTCCTTCTTTATTATTAATGAATGTCAGTATATATACTTTTGTTTAGCACAAGCAAAGCTATTGGATTTTGAAATATGAGATACATATCCTATGTCCCCCTTCCTATTGGCCCTTATTCCTGAAAATGCCAAATACAGGCCTCGTACGGTATAAGTTATGTAACAAATTAAGAAGCTTTAAATGGTATTAAAGCATAATTTTTTCCATGGGTGTTATTGACTATTGCTCCGAAGCTGAAAAAAGGCTCATACAAAATGCGCCGGATTTTAAAGTTGTACTTGATGAAACAAGAAAAGGTCCACGAACACTGCGTGATTTCTATGTAAAGCAGTATGAAAAAACGTATGGTAAATCAAGCGTAGATAACTTGAAAAACCCATATGTAGGTTACTACCGGATGGACGCTGCTTATGCGTCACAATATCAGGACCGGAGTACAAATCCGGTAATAGTTTATCTAAAACCGCAAATCCGTGATAAAGTAGCGT
>JBGPUU010000056.1:0-16684 GCA_041491305.1 Candidatus Methanoperedens sp. | reverse complement strand
GGAAACCACGAAAGGAGACCTCTGCGAGAGCTGCGCCAAAAAACCACTTGTCCATGTCCTGAGCGCAGAATGCGACACGCGCGAGCTTGAGGTCGGGAAGGTTTACGAAGGAAAAGTGCAGGGGCATGCCAACTTTGGCGTGTTTGTTGATATTAACCCGCAGCTTCGGGGTCTCATCCATTCAAGCAACATCAGTTTCCTCCCTGAAATCGGGGATAAGATATTCGTTGAAGTGAAAAATGTAGCCCCAAACGGCAACATCGAACTGCTACCGAAGAGCATGAAAGAATTCCAGCTAA
This sequence comes from Candidatus Methanoperedens sp., assembly GCA_041491305.1. Classification (GTDB taxonomy): domain Archaea; phylum Halobacteriota; class Methanosarcinia; order Methanosarcinales; family Methanoperedenaceae; genus Methanoperedens. Next base: position 16,385 of record JBGPUU010000056.1, on the reverse strand, counting down.
TCGAAGTTGAAAAACAGCTCCCGCGCCGAAAGACCACAGAACTCTCAAAATATCTCGGCAAGCTCGTGCATCTCTCAGGCGAGGTAATACAGATAAAACAAACAGGCGGCCCCACGATATTTACGATCTCGGACGAGGATGGGACAGTGCAGTGCGCCGCATTTGAGAAAGCAGGCGAGCGGGCATATCCCGAGATAAAGTCAGAAACCATCGTGAAGGTGATCGGTGAGCCCTCGATGAGGAACGGCGCGATGCAGGTAGAGATACGCGCCATGAAACAGCTATGGGGAGGGGATGCGACCGGTATCAAGGAGCAGATCGAATCGGCGATAGACAGGCGGGCAGAACCCCACGAAATCCAGTTCCTCGTAAAGAGCGAGATACTGGAAAAATTAAAACCAAGGATGCTAAACGCAGCCAAAATCATAAGGAAAGCAGTTTTCAAATCACGGCCTATAATCATCAGGCATCATGCGGACGCAGACGGGATTACATCGGCAATAGCGATAGAACGGGCGCTCCTGCCGCTGCTTCGCGAAGTCGGCGGCTCTGATGCCGACCGCCATTTCTACAGGCGCTCCCCTTCAAAGGCGCCATTCTACGAACTTGAGGACGTAACAAAAGACCTCACATTCGCGCTTGAAGACCAGGAGCGTTTCTCCCAGAAGATGCCGCTTGTGGTATTGATGGACAACGGCGCAACCGAGGAGGATATGCCTGCCATGAAGCAGGCGATAATTTATGGCGTTGAAATTTTGGTTATCGACCACCATCATCCCGACGGCACAATAGATTCCATGGTGCTCGAACACGTGAATCCCGCATACGCTGGCGGGGATTTTGGCATAACCACCGGGATGATTGGCACCGAGATTGCCCGAATGATAAATCCCGAAATCACAGAGGAGATAAAGCACCTCCCTGCCGTATCTGCGGTCGGGGACAGGTCAGCCGCGCCTGAAGCAGAGCTTTATAAATCACTTGTGGCGGACAAATACAAACTCGAAGACCTCAAAAACATGGCGCTTGCAACTGATTACGAGGCTTTCTGGCAGAGGTTCAATGATGGGCGGGGGATTATGAACGACATTCTCAATCTCGGTTCAAATATCCGGCATCAGCAAATCGTTAAATTATTATGCGAGCAGGCAAACGCGGCTATAACCGAACAGCTTGAGGCGTCGATGCCCAATGTAAAAACCCAAAAACTGGCTAACGGCGCCATAATGAATGTAATTGACGTTGAAAATTTTGCCCACAAATTCACATTTCCTCCGCCCGGCAAAACAAGCGGTGAAATTCATGATCGGTTGTGCTCCCAATACAGCGGGCAGCCCGTGGTCACCATCGGATACGGTCCTGATTTTGCGGTGCTTCGTTCAAAGGGCGTTAAGATGAACATCCCGCAGATTGTGAAAGAATTGCATAGCGAAATCAAAGGTGCCGGGGTGAGTGGCGGAGGTCATCTCGTGGTGGGAAGCATAAAGTTCGTGGAAGGCATGAGAAAAGAAGTGCTTGCAAAACTTGCAGAGAAGATAGGGGCGGCCGGGACGCAATGAAGATTAGTGATGCCTGTGTGGGCTGCGGCCAGTGTAAAGCTTACTGTCCGCGTGATGCGATAATGGTATTCGGGCGTGCTTCGATTAACGAACGATGCACGAAGTGCAGCATCTGCATCCGTTATTGTCCTGTGCGCGCAATTTCGGAGGATTAATGAAGGCAGTAATTATCGGCGCGGGTCTTGGCGGCTTGCTTGCCGGCGCAAAGCTCTCAAAAGCAGGATACGAAGTTGAGATTTTCGAGCGGTTACCTTTTATCGGCGGGCGGTTTGCCAATCTTGAATATAAAGGTTTCAAGCTGAGCACGGGCGCGCTTCACATGATACCCCACGGCTCGCGGGGGCCGCTTGCACAGTTGCTTCACGAAACTGGCGCCTGTGTAAATATAATCGATTCAAGCCCGATGGCTGTAATCAGGAAGGAAAATGGTGAAACAATCTCTTTTCGCGATTTCAGGAAAGAACTTTCAGTCACAAAACGCGTGAAACTCGGCACAATACTTGCATATTCCCTCAAATTCAAGCCGAAAAGCGATATCTCCTTCAGGGATTGGATATTGAAATACTTTGATGAGGAATTCCTGTTGAAGCTTGCAGACTCTTTCTGCGGCTGGGCATTGAGCCTCAGGGCAAAGGATGTTCCGGCAAAAGAAATGCTTGAAATCATAAATAATATGTACCTGTACAAGGGTTCCGGCGTCCCGGAAGGCGGATGCGGCGCTGTAACCGGCGCCCTTACCGACGTCATAAAGTCAAATAACGGGAAAATACATACCGGCACATGTGTGGATAAAATAATCATTGACAAGGAAAGGGCATGCGGGGTCAGTGCCGACGGAACAACTATCGATGCAGACATTGTTATCAGCGATATCGGGCACCTTGAAACAAGCAGGATGTATGATTGCAGGGACGAAGCTTATTTGGAGGGGATAAATAAAGCCATGCCATCAAGGGGAATCAAGATATGCATTTCTTCGGATGAACCTCTGATAGGTCACAGCGGCGTCTTTTTCACGCCTTACACAGAAAGGATAAACGGCATAAACGAAGTGACCAATGCAGACCCGAATCTTGCGCCTCCGGGAAAGCATCTTATAATGTCGCACCAGGCTGTGATATCAGACGACCTGAACCAGGAAATCAATCTCGGGCTTCTTGACCTGAAAAAACTGTTCCCGGATAAAAAGTACGAGGTTCTTTTGGTACAGTCTTATTCCAACGGCTGGCCAGTGAATCGGGCATCATCGGGAAGCGATATCGGAAGCAGGACGCCGGTTCAAAACCTTTATGTTGTGGGAGACGGTGCGAAGGGAAAGGGCGGGATTGAGGTTGAGGGCGTGGCGCTCGGGGTCATGAACGTGATGAAGGAAATCGGGGTTTAAAAGTATAAAAGTATACAAAAAATAAAAGTATATAAATATACTAACGCTTCAAAAATCTCTCACAGACCGCAAGGTCAGCCCGCGTATTAACGTTCAGCGCCAGCTCTTCGTCATCCAGGATAAGATTAAAATCCTCCTGCTCTTCATGTATCCTGCCAGCATCAAGGATATTTATCCCGCATGGGACTATGAAGCTTGAATTCTTATGAAAAACAGTATCGGGGCGAAGCCCAAGCCTTGTGAAAACATCAAGATTCATGTGAACCGAAAGCGCCGGGGTGCCGGCCTCGTTATATTTTTCTATTATCCTGTTTATCAGTCCTGACGTAACAAGTGGAAGATCTGCCATCATTATAAGAACAGGTCCTTTGATGCCTGCTTTTTCAACTGCCATGACCATATCATGGACAAAACCTTCTCCGCCGGTCTCTATTATCCCCACCGTTTCATGTTCTTTTTTAAAGTCATTAATCCAATCAATAGTTCTTTTCACTCTCGGCGAAGTCGCCACGAAGATTCGGTCAATATTCTGAGAGCCAAGGAGAACATCGAGCACATAATGAATAAGCGGTTTGCCAAGAAGCGGTGTTAGAGGTTTTTCATCCTTCCCGAGCCGTTTTCCCATCCCGCCGGCCATCACAATAGCATCCAAGCGAATCCTCCCATGAAAAACAAAGCCGCAAGGCGCCCGATTTCATTTGATGCACCCACGACATCGCCGCTTACGCCTCCGAAATGGCGGTTTGCGGTATTGAGGACAAGCAGCCCGGCCAGCTGGGATATTATTACCGCTTCGATACCAAAGACTCCCATAAGAACGTAACCAACCGCACATGAAAAAACCATTCCGATAATAAAATCGGATTTTTTTGTATTGTCCACTGTCATTGCACCGAAACCCTCATGCAGCCGCCTGCCAAAAGCTGCCACTGTGACCATGGACTGCTTTGCGCCAGTTTCTGCAACAATTAATGCAAGAGGAAGAAACAGGGGCTGGGAATTTATTTCTGCAATGAAAAAAACTGTCGAGAAGATTCCAAGAATTGCCAGAATGCAAAACACCAGGCCGCCTGTGCCGATTGCGGTGTCGCGCATCGCAGCTATTTTTCTCTCTTTTGTGCCATGCGCGGCAATGCCATCACCAAAATCAGCGAGCCCGTCGATATGGTTGAATCCTGTCAAGTAGTAAATAGAGATAATAATTACAAGCGAGGCAAGAACCGGGGGAAAAATCGAGGATGAGACTAGACCTATCACAGCTAAGATAACACCCAGAACTGCGCCTACAAATGGGAAGAGATAGATATGTTTCATCAGTTTCTCTATGCCTTCCATGGTGATACCCACAGGTATGGTTGTCAGGAAGCCAAAACCGCTACGGAGGGCAGATAAGAATTCTCTCATCCCGCAAATCCGCCCTGTAATGTTCCAGGTCTTTTCTTTGTTACCTTTGCCTTATTTACGTTTGTTTTGGCAGTTTTCCTGCCGTTACCTTTTCCCCGTGAATACATATTGGCTGATGCGCCGCCGATGAGTCCGGCAATCACATCGTCCATGAAAGGACCGAGTTTGGAGAGAATTCCGGGCTTTAGTTTATCAAATCTCACATATTCGAATATTCCCTTGTCCCCGCTGATGTATTTCGCTATGCTCATCCCTATTACCTCATCAACGATGAGGAAGGTCAGGTCTTTTTTAAAGGTCTCTTTGCTCATGCCCGGAAGTTCGCCGTTATCACCGGCTTTTTCAAGAAGCATACCTGCGTATAACAACATGGAAAGGTTGGGATCGGAAAGCGCATGCTTTAATTCTCTCTTGAACACCCGTTCTGCTATTTCCCTGTTCTCAACGCCGGGATGGGGGACGTATAGTTCCATAGCCGCTGATACCAGCACTTCTTCAGAAAGCCCTGCCTCGTCAAGGATTTTCGTGATGCTTCTTGCATCCTTCTCTTTGACTTCTTTTGGCTGGTTCTTTTTCTTTTTTTCTTTTTTTATGGTTGATAGTTTCATGATTCACCTTTACCGCAGATTAATGCTTGAAAATTTGTTTAAATCGCAGATGGGCGCAGAAAAATACTGATAATAGAAGTTGTCCTGTATATTTTTTAACCACAGATGAACGCAGATAAACGCAGATATACGATTGGCAAACCTGCGCTCTTTTATATTGCATATTAATTTCAATGGCTGATTTATGCTATGAAACGGATTTAAATCGCAGATGGGCGCAGATAAACGCAGATACAAAAATCTATGCTTATAGTTTGCCATTCACTATCCTCTTGATTTCCACTCTTGGTTTGCTGAAATTTATCAGCAGGCAGAGTTTCAGCCCTGTTATTCTAAGATAATTCAAACACTGTGCGAGATGGATATCATCAAATTCCTTGACCGTTTTTAGTTCAACTATAATTTCATTCTCGACCAGAATATCAGCAATATAATCGCCGACCAATTCTTTTTTATAATGCACTTTCAAAGGCGCCTGTGGCAGTGTTTTTAATCCTCTTAATTTAAGTTCCACATTCAAAGCATTCTCATAAACCTTTTCAAGAAAGCCTGCTCCGAGAACATTGCTAACTTCAAATGCTGCGCCAATAATCTTCTCTGATAATTCATTCAATCTGACCTCATCAGCATTTATCTGGAGTTCCATATTTTTCAAAACCTTAATCCGATGCAACCTTTTTCCATGCTAATCCCATTCATTAAATCTGCGTTCATCCGCGTTTATCTGCGGTTTGTTTTTCAAAACTTATCACTGACAATAATTCTTCGATAAGTTATGTCATTCTCTCCATACAATAATCTACTAATTCATTAAATCTGCGTTTATCTGCGGTTAAATTCGCACTAAAGGCACATTACCAACAAAAAATATTCCCGCAATCACCAACAAAGATGAAAAACCCACGATATTAACCGCCTTTTTAATCTGGAACGGCTGCGGTTCATTAAATTGCCCCCCCAGCACATGAAAACCCACTTTTTCAAGCCTCACATTCAGGGCACCTGAAACCGCAGCCATAGACCAGCCTGAATTTGGCGATGCAGTTCTGCTATGGTCTTTAATGCACGTTCTGATTGCATCGGCGGGTTTTCCAACAAAAACCGAGGCAACGAGAATAAACGCAACAGACAAGCGCGCAGGCACCCAGTTCACAATATCATCGAGCCGCGCCGACGCATAACCAAGGTCGATGAAAGGCTCTTTTTTGTACCCGACCATGGAGTCAAGCGTATTTATCATGCGGTAAGCCAGTGCGCCAGGCAGGCCGAAAACCAGAAAATAAAAAAGCGGTGACAGGATGCCATCAACAAAGCTTTCTGCCAGCGATTCTATCACCGCTGATGATGATTGTGATTCGTCAAGCCTTGAAGTATCCCTCCCCACGAAAGTTTTTAAATCGATTCTTGCCTTCCCGATGTTACCCGCTTCAAGGTCTTTTTTTATCCCGAGAGCCGAAACCAGTAACATGCGAATCGAAAAGCTGGATTTTAAGAAATATGCAGCGATGATTAAACCCAAAAGACCTGTGCCCAGGGAGATTATCAAAAGACCGGCAATAGCCGCAATCCCGCCGCAGAAAACCACCATGAACAGTCCATAAATCTTCCTGTGGCGAAGTGGAGCGCCCAGGGTAAACAAATTTATAATTTTCCCCATCAATACGACGGGATGAATAAATGCTGGCGGCTCCCCGAATAAAATATCGAACAATACGGCAAGGACCAAAACCTGAAGCCAGAAATCAATAATCACAAATTCGGCTCCATTACAAGCTTCCAGATATCTTTGAGCTTCTTACCTTCCATCAAAGCCCCGAGCACCTTCTCCGCTACATCACCCTTGTGGATAAGTTTGCAGCCGGCGCAGCTCCATACCGTTCCGCCGGTTGATTTGCGGATAAGTTCTCCGCCCGTCTTTACATCTTCGCAGGGATAAAATGGACAGAAACAAAAAGTGCAGTCCTGTCCTTCAAAATGGCACGGATAATATTCGCAGTCAATCCTGCTCCTTGCGGTAACTCCTTTTTCAAGAGCCTTTCCGATTTCTTTTTTTGCGAGTTCATTTCCCCATTCTGAGATAACCTTTGAAAAAGCCGAAACGAGCTTTCTGTTTTCGCTTCTTTTCCTGACTGCAACCCTGATATGATTTTCAAGACCAAAAGAAGCACAATCCCGGATAATAATACCGCGCTTTAGCATTCTTGCAGTCAGTTCTCTGGAATTGATACCGAAATCCCCGGCATCGATGAGAATGAAATTCGTATCGCTTTGGATTGGTTTAAAGCCGCGTATCCCCCCCAGGCGGGATGTCAGCCATTCCCGCTCTTTCCTGATCAATCCAAGTGATTTTTGTATATAATCATGGTTTTTCCTGAGAAGCCGTTCGCCAACCAGAGATGCGGCAGAGTTCATATTCCAGTGAAGGCGGGCATTATTCAGGAGCCCTGCAAAATCAGGGGAAGCTACTGCAAAACCAATCCTCAATCCGGCCACGGCATACGTTTTGGTAAGAGAACGCAGAACATAGATAAAATCGCAGGACGCTGCCATGTCAGCAATACTCTCGCATGGCTCTGAAAGCTCGATAAATGCTTCATCCACGAATAAAAAAGTTTCAGACCGGGCGCATGTTTTTGCCAATTCGATAACATCCCTGCGCCGCAGAAGGTTGCCTGTGGGATTATTCGGATTGCAGAGAAAAACAGCTTTGTAACCCCCCGGATTCACTTTTGTAATGTTTCGGTAATCAATGTATTCTATTTCCGCCCCGAATAACCTGCACTGGAATTCGTATTCCCCGAAAGTCGGGGATGGTATGATGACCTTATCGCCGGGCTCAATAACGGTTTCTGCGAAAAGCCTGATCAATTCCGATGAGCCGTTCCCGGGAACGATATTCTCAGGAAGGACTTTGAGGCTGTCTGCCGCCGCTTTTTTAAATCCCGGATATCCGTTGTCCGGATAATTGCTGATATTTTGAAAAACGCCGTTCAATAGTTTCTTTGATTTTGGCGGGCCGAGGGGATTCAGGTTCACGCTAAAATCCAGCAGGTCGTCTGCGTTCTTTCCCGATACAAGCGCATTTTCTGATAATCTCGCGCCATGAACGCAGGGCACCAATCCGACAGCGGTTTTTTTGACTCTATTAATAAGGGGCACAAACCCTGTTTTGTCTGGAAAGAATATTAAAGTGCCGTAAAGAAAAGAGCGTGGTATATAATAAAAACTTCTTCAGAAAATGCCACAGGCATGTGATTTTAGTTATCACGGGAACATCAGCTATTTCCAAGCATCATGTTTTTAACTCAATCAACTCGAATATTAAGTCTATAGATTTGGTTTTTTCGGATTTTGAAATACCAATATCGGTAGGCTCAATTATGATAAAACGGTATGCTTAGCCACATATTTCACAAATAGCTTTAAATAGTATGAGGTGCCATTCTATGCTAAGACAACAAATCGTTGTCGGGGTATGAAAAATATGGTAGAAATAAGAAATTTTGTATTAAGGGAAAAGAACGGAAACGAGACTGGAGTATTCACAGGTCACCAGCCGCGCCAGGCAGCATTGAAAGCAGCCAACCGCAGCAAAGGAACAAAATCAAAACCTGTTGAATTAAGACTCAGGGAAAGAGGAACTAAGAAGATCCATGTATACAAGGGATGGACAGAAACAGTTGCAGCCCCCAAGAACAAACCAAAATGGATGCCTGCAAAAATCAACAAGCCGAATGTAAAGAAAGTAGGCGTTGAACTGCTGGGTAAGATTTAAATTTTACCCTTTTTTCATTTTTTTGAAACTCATGAACGTTTCTAAGGTATTTTTAGGTTATATTTTCTGGGCATGTGCAGCTGCAGCCGGTATATTCTTAACACTGGATCTCATACCGGAGTTCGTAAAAACAGTTGTTTAACGGGACTGCATCCACCAGAACACTACAACAAAGGCCAGAATCACAACAAAGAGCCCAAGCAAACCTGCTTCCGGACCGAAAGACCCGCCGGTTATGAGCTGGTTGTCCGAGGTTATTTTTAATATTCCGCCAAAATCCTGCCTCAATGAATATACATGGTACTGGAAAAAGTTCCATGTGAAATGAAACCCGATAGACATTGAAAGCCCGTCATAAAGGTAACAAATAGCAAGCAGCACTTCGGCTACCGCTATTGTTAAGAGCATGATTATTATATTTTCTTTGCTAAGATTCAGCGTCAGGATTGAGGGGATATGAAGTACTGAAAAGAACGCTGAGGATAAAAATACGGCATTCCATGACCCATATCTTTTCGCCATGTCCGGAAGTATGTATCCCCTGAATGGCAATTCCTCACCGATAGCCACGATTCCCTGCAATATAATCCCGCCTATTAATGCATCCCGGTAACCAGGGGTTAAATCCTCGATATGGATAAAACCCGATGCAAGCTCTATTAAAAATATCATTGTCATCAGGAGAAACCCAAGATACACGCCTTTAAAAAAACGGTGCCCCCAGATGAATGGCTCCTTTTCCTGTCTTTTATAAATAATCGGGAGCAATATCATTACAAGATAAGCAATGAAAGGAAGAAATGCAATTAAGGGAAGAGGTTTGGCCGAATCCGCCGTGCTTTTAGAATTTTCCTCAGGAAGCCAGATGACGGATATGCTTGAAACTACGATAACTAGGGTTATTATTAAATAAAAAATTAAAGTCCTTTTCGTTGCTGGATTGTGATTCATGATTATCTATATACGGGCTCGCTGGGATTTGAACCCAGGTCATAGGCTCCGGAGGCCCATGTACTATCCGGACTATACTACGAGCCCATTCCGCGTTGGAAAAAGCGGGCAAAACCCGTATCGATGCTACTGGGTTCGCAAGATTTCTGATGCTGCAAAAAGAATCTAAGCGATTCCACAGTAAATAAACATGTTGATTTTGCAGAAGAGATGGAATTGACAGGTATTTCCAGCCTCTATATTTACGTCATAACTTTTTTATAGTATTGTTGCTAATAAATATTCAGGCAGTTTCCCAGGAGGGGTATCGGGCATTATTGATGGCGCATGAAATAATGGACAAGTGCCATCGAGCTGCAATGCAGTTTTGCCGCTCATGGGAATTGCACTTGAAGAAAGTAAAGTGGGAAAATAGAATATCCGTGAGGAGGAATAAATATGGAACAATTAGATCGGGCGATCAGCATTCTGAAAAATCCGCTGGCCGAGTTGACAAAGGTAAAGTCTGAAGTATAAACAAGAACGATATAATAACGCAGTACATCGCAATCCTTGCGCTGATACCTGCTATAGCCTATATTATTGTATGGGCATTATCGGAGCCAATGCAGGAATGTTTGGAAGCTTTAAGTATCCAATAGGAACCGCAGTGGTGGGCGGAATATTGATGTATGTACTGAGTATTGTTGATGTGTATGTGATAAGCATCGTGATTAATGCCCTTGCCCCGAATTTTTCCTCGAAACAGGATGAGAACCAGGCAATGAAACTTGCGGCATATTCGGCTACAGCCGGACTGGTTGGAGGAATATTATACCTCATACCGTTACTGAGCCCTATTGTTATACTGTTTGCACTTTACGGGTTATACATACTCTATCTTGGCATTCCGGTGCTCATGGAAACACCTAAGGAACAGGCAATGGGTTATACAATCGTGGTTATAATTGTATCATTGGTGATTTATTTCATCGTCGGAGCAATAACATCACAGGTAATGTGGTCGATGAGCCCGGGTCCGGGTATGATGTCGATTCCTTATAAATAAAGGAAAGAAGCGGTATGGATACTATGGTATGGCAATATTCCACGGTTTATTGTTATTACCAAAGTATCTACAACCCAATCGAATAATAAAGTATCCCGGCAATTATCGCCCCGGAAATAGTAGCAAAAAGATTGACCCCGTTGTTTGACAGGTAACCTTTCTGCTGGAGCGTGGCGCCAAGCACACTATCTATGTTAGTACCGATAAAACCTCCAGCTGCCGCCGCAATCATGAGGGTTATATCTTTTTTTATGAGGAAAAATGCAAGAATCGCAATAGCCAACGCCCCGAAAAATGCCGCCGCTTCGCCAAGATGTGAAATTGCGCCGTCCGTGCCGGGCCTGGCTTTTTTAAATGTCGTAATCATGCGCGGCTCTCCTTTGTACGTTTCTCCTATCTCGCTTGCCAGCGTGTCGCCGCAGGCTGTGGCGACCGAGCCGAGATACCCTGCCAATAAGATTTGCCCGTGCGCCGGAAAAATTCCATAAGCCACAGCAAGGGCAAGGGCAGCCAATGAATTGCTGAATACATTCTTATATCCGCGGACACCGCCTTTTCCCTCGGCTATCCCCCTGGCTAATTTATAATTGTATTTGTAGCGAGTAAAGAGACTTCCCAGTAAAAAAAAGGCGAGAAGAATAAATAACCACGTAATATTGCTGGATATGATAATAACAACCCCGAGCAGTGTTGCGCTCAACATAGCCGAGATATCGGCAATACGTGCCCTGTAGGCAAGATAGCCGAGAATAAACGAAAAAACAAGCGCCTGCATAAGATATGCAGTATCGACATTGTAACCGAACGTATAGAAAAGCCACATTACCATTGCCGAACCAAAAGGTATGACGATATTATCATCGGTGGTTATCATGGATTCAAGAAGCGCACCTGTAATAGCGCCGATAACTGCAAGAAAAAAAATCATACCATAAGGGACTTTCAAACCAAAGCCCGATATCCATGTTCCTGCAACAAATGCATACAGGCTACCTGAAATCAGGAATATAATACTTGATTTTGCAGAATAATACTTTATTTTATTGGTGATACCGGTTTCTTTTGCTTTTTCAAGAATATTAACAGCATCGGCGACACCATCACCGAAAGTGGTAATGGCAAAAGCCGCACCGATTATAAATAAAGGGAATTTATTTTGTCCTACTGCCAGGCTTATTATAAAAAGGAAGGCTATGGTAAAAAAGAGCTGGATCAGGCTGATAAGTTTACCGGCTTTGACATCCGATTCACGGGCAAAAAAACGGAAAGCAGAAGACTTCGGGGAAAGGACAGAAAAAAGCAAAGCAACTCCGACAAAAACCGCCGCCAGATACGATGTCTTAATGAAAGGAAAGAGCAGCACGATCAGGCCGATAAGAATAAAAATGCCCTGTTTCTCACAGCACTGTATCAACTTCATCATTCACCGAGATGGATTTCATAGGCAAATACTTTATCCTTCTATCCCAATAAAAGAACGATGGGATTCATTTCAAAAACATATGAATGGAAACTTAAAAATGCGATAAAAAAACAGGATGTGCCGAAACATATAGTCCTTGCGCTTTCAGAAAGTGATTTGCTGACGGATGATAATTATGACAAATTGAATTCCTTTGCAGCCTGGTGCAAAGAGACGGGAATAGGTACAGTTACAATTTATATAAGCATTATCGAAGTGGACGCAAAACTTGGCAGGAAAATCTGCAATATACTGTCAGGAGAAATCCCATCTGCGCTTTGTAACATCACTCCGAATATTACTGTAATAACAAAAGGGGACAGGGAGATAAAAAAACACGCCTCAACAGGAATGAATATCGAAATATCTCTCGGATACAGCGGGAAGTATGAATTGACGCGGGCAATCAAGGAAATAATGACACAGGTGAAGAATGGAACACTGGCCCCCGATGAAATCAATGAAAACGTGATTGAATCCCATTTATTATTTAAATCCGAGCCTGATATTGTAATCCGGGCCGGAGGCAAGAGATTGACTGATTTCCTTATCTGGCAGTCAGTTTATTCAGAATTGTATTTTACGGATGTTAACTGGCTTGATTTCAGGAAGGTTGATTTTTTAAGGGTAATAAGAGATTTCCAGAAGCGGCAGCGCAGGTTCGGGAAGTAATCTATACACGGCAACTTGAATGAATGCGAATGATACGGGGATGTGCCGTATTTATACGTGATTACTTATGATGTAATTCAATGCACCTAAGTCCATGTTGGTTCCGGACTCACATAAGTTGCAATGAAAAGGTCATCCAGGTCTCCTGTAGCAAAATATCCATATCCTACTCTGTACGCTCCTGTAACGGCATCTTCTGTCGTTGTGTATGCGGCATTCACACTGTCATCGCTGTTATACACAGTCATAGTCCCTCCGCTCTGAGTAAACGCTCCTGAATATTTGTACCACGTATTAATTGCTGCCTGACCGGCACAAGTACCCGGAGGAGTGGCAAATACATGTTTTCCATTACACGTCCCCGTATGATATTGGCCCACATCCAGTATCGGAGTGCCATCCGATTTACCAACTCCTGCCAGGTGTGTGTCCGCGCAGCTACCACTGCTTGTTTCCTGTGTCCTGAATCTTATTCTGTAACCCTGCGAAGGAAAAGATATCGCAGGACTTTTTATCGCCCAAAAGCTTCCTGAGCACCCTGACACGGTTTTTGTAAGCTTTCCGTTCGAAATCTGACCCTTGCCACCAAATGTCCAGCCTTTGTCCGTGCTGAAATCATCGAAATATTGAAAAGTCGCTGCACCGTTACTTACGCTGGTGGCCGAGGGGTTGCCGTAATAAATGTAAATGTCGGCTGTATTCGGGCTTGCTGGTATCGAATCTACCTTAACCCATACCACCGCGCTTACGCCTGATGTGTAGGATTCTATCCAGTAATCCAGCAGTGTGACCCCGTCCGATTTTGTGAACCGGAGGTCGCCGAAATCGTCCCTGACATTGCCTCCGAGATAGACCACGCCTAGTGAATCGGTTCCTGAGCCTTTGTAGACCGTGAGCTTCATCTGGTAATTTGTCTGAGCGCCTGCTGTTGAGCCGGTGATGGTTTTTTGCTTTCTGTAGCCCCAGCCTGGGAGGTAGGAGACTGCGCGGGATGCATTAACCTTGCCATAACCATAATAGATATCCCTGCCAGCATCGCCGAGATCAACCGCTGTACTTGTTAATATCTGACGAACCTCACTGTTACTTAACGTAGGATACTGCGACCATACGAGTGCTGCAACGCCAGCAACATGCGGGGCGGCATACGATGTACCAGAACCATTTTTTCTATCGCCTACATCGCCTGCGTATCCGTTATTGCGGGTTGTTGAAAATATATTATCCCCGGGTGCAACAAGTTCAAGTTTGGAACCGTAGTTTGAGAACGAAGCCTTCTGATCATTAGAATCAGTTGCACCAACGGCTATAACATTACTAAAGTTTCCGGGATATTTTATTATATTTTCTCCGGTACCATAGAATCCATTACCAGATATACCAACAAGCAGCGCTCCTTTATTGTTGTATGCATAGTCGACTGCCGTTTCTGCATTGCTAGAGTACTCATCCTTCTGGAGGCTCATACTTATGATTTTTGAACCGTTATTTGCTGCATAGTAGATACCATCAGTGATAGCAGGCCAGGTGCAATTCTGCATAAAATTGCATACCTTTACAGCAAGCAGGTTGGTCTGCGCAATACCAGCAATACCTTTGTTGTTATTTATGACAGCACCAGATATACCCGCAATGCGCGTTCCGTGAGAGTCGCTGTTATCATCCATGACTGCATTACTGTTATTATAGAAGTTCCACCCCTGTATAACACGTCCTGATAGGTCCTCGTGGTTGTAATCAATCCCCGTATCAAGAATTGCAACGGTAATAGTTGTACTGCCTTTCTGATAGTTCCATGCATCAGGAGCATATATCTTATTCGGCCCCCACTGACTGCCCCAGTATGGATCGTTCGGAGTATATGCCGAAGCTGTACTCGCTGCAAGAATAAGAGCCATGCCCACCGGCAGCATTGACGCAAGCAGTGACTTCAAAATAAATCCTATACTTCTTCTCATACTATCTTCTCCTCATCATAAAGATAATAGAGATCAGAAGCAATATTGAAGTAACTGATTCAAATCCCGATGCCTTGGGCGTATCTCCCACTTCTGGGCTGTTGTTTGCTGATATAGAAGCGAGACTTGGTTCTATACCAATAAGCTCGACTGACCTAACATACGGATCGGTTGAAATGTTATTGATGAATTCAGAGATATTACTCGTTTCAAATTTAGCAGTCATAAAAAAATTATCGGCATCCGATAGTTCCATGAGCTTTCCTCCATACTTCGATGCAAACTCTTCAAGAGATGGAGGGGCCCTCCAGAATCCAACCCACACTATATTGGGAATGTATTCCACCCCCAGCTTCTCGTAGTAGTCAGGACCTTGTATTAAAGGCTCTGTCGAATAATATCCCGTTTCTGCATTGATAACCAAATATCCCGCTTTTCTAGCGATAAACCTGTACTCATCACGAAAAGCTTTCTCTATAAGGGGATCCTTCGATAACTCACTGACTATATCCAGCGTTCTCTGGCTTACCCGCCCAGGGTATCCTTTTGGCAGCGTTTCAAATGCCGCCATCTTTATATCCGGTTTGACGAATATCGGTGTTACACCGTATTTAGAGGCAAAGCCATTGATCGATGGTGGCATTTCTTTGAAATATACAATAACATCTTCCCTAGGGAATACAATAAATTTATTATCTGGAGTATTTACAGCAGGTACGTCTTTCTCCGGCTGTATTGGAGGTTCGGCTGGAGGTACGTTTTCTATAGTAGATGTATGATTGACCTTAATCTCCGGAGGTATATTATTACCTGTATCATTCGCTGGGAGCACTGCTCCGACTATAGTTATAACCGAAGAGAACATAATTAAAGCTATCAGGCTTAAACCTGAAGCTATTGATACAATCTTTTTATTATTCATGCTACCACCACATATTTTTTTATTCATATCTAATTACACTCCTTTACTTTTCAAAGCTAACGTTTATCATGCCTTCGGGATGGGGTTCAGCCTCATCTTTGGCGAAATGTGTTGAACTCCACGTCTTTCTGGCTGAAAAAATCCAAGTGCAACCAAGTGCTTGAACTTCCAAACCTTTCACCCTCGGAATTCACAAACTCAATTTTTTAGATAGAACTATATGTATATATATCAAATGGTGAGTAATATTACAATGAGGCTAAAAAATTTCAATGCTGTTAAAAATGTTAATGACATCGATATTCTCAAGTCTATAGCTATCGCAGGCGTTATTAGTGATTTGTATATACGCTCTGTTATTTATCTAATTCTCTGGTGCAAAACATTATAGTGTCTTGTCAAATGTCAATTAGCAACAAATAACCGAGATAAATTGATAGAATTATCTCGATTTCATCTGACAATTTAGCCTTGACAGGACAATAGTATATATGTCTATTAGGGCTGTGGGACAAAATTGAAAGACATACCTCCTCCATTCTAACAATCAGTCCTTTAGAACAATAACGAAGACTCTTTTACCTATGTGCTTTTTTTGAGCATCTATCTTGGCACCATTTCCATAGGGTGTCACTTTTTTCT
>JBGPUU010000055.1:0-17090 GCA_041491305.1 Candidatus Methanoperedens sp. | reverse complement strand
CACGGCTGTAAGCATCTTTCCATCCACTATCTCTCCGAACGACGCAGGAGAAACCAGCAGCAGTTCCATCGTTTTGCGTTCAAATTCTTCGGTGAACATATCGATGATCAATCCGCCTGAAATAAAAACCGGCGTGAAAACAAGCAACGGTATGAGTATGCCATATATGAATTCAAAATAAGTGGAGGTTTTTTTTGGAACCGAATCGACATAGAGCCTGACCGGTTCAAAACCGATCCGCTTGCTCCTTATATCCCTGACATAATTTTCGTAATCCTCAAGAGGTTTTTTTAATTGCAGCGTTACAAATGTGCCCCTGATGTCCGATTTTGGAAGATATATGTCTATCCGTATTAACCCTGTCCCTGACGCGCTCTCGTTCGGGATTACCACCACCCCGTCTATTTTATTATTGTCAAAATCCGAAAGCGCAGAGGCAAGGTCCTGGTAATAATAAACATTGACCTGGCTTTTTTCAATGAAATTCGTCAGTTCCCCATCGCCAATGATTCCTACATTTGCAACCTTCTCATCGTAATTCGAAAGCGCTGACGGGTCAAAAAACGAGGCAAGACCGACAACAAGCAACGATGAAAATGACGCGATAAGCAGCTGGACTATTATCGCAAGGACAAGTGTCCTCTCTTTGAGAAGTGAATTCATCTCCTTCTTTGCGATAACAAGTGTATTAGCCAAAAACGACCCCCCTGACCAGGTAAAGATTATAAGAAGCATGTATTACCGATGCAAGGACAAGAGACGCCAGGTAATTCTTTGTCCCGAGATATCTCATGCTAAGGGAAGCGGCGGTCGTTGAGGATATATGCAAAAGCAATGGAAAAATAAGAAGCCCGATTCCCATTACAGACCCGAAGACCGAGCCAGCGATACTGGCTACGACCACAAGCAGCAATACCTTTTCACCGACAAAAAATCCGGCGCCTGATAGAATCCCGAATTTCAGGGCACTGGCAGTCGTGACCTTTGCGGTTTTGTTTGAAAAAACCGTATAAATCCCAACGGATTTTACCACTTCTTCTATCAAGGCTGCAAAAATGATAAAAACAAGGATTCCGATTCGCAAAGGAACATTGAACATTAACACTATCAGCATCAACTGGATTGAAAATGCAAGCGGAAGAAGCGCTATGCTTAAAAAGAAAAGAGGATTTGGGACACGGGCTATGAATTCCCGGAGAGAATCCAGTAATTTCCCCTTTATCGATTTTTGGGTGAAAAGGTCTTCTTCACGGTAAATGAAAATACCGAACATGAAAACAAGTGTGGAAACAAGATAGAACGGCGTGGTTGAGAAAAGGTATTCGCTTATCGAAACAGGTTCGTTCTCAAGCATTTTCACCACAAGGGTGATTGGCGAGATTATGCTGATTGCATGGATGTTGGCAAACATCGCAGGGAAGAAAATATATCCCGAGAGAAAAACCGAAAGAAAAATCAGCACAAAACTGAGTTCTTTAAAGCTTCGCGCTATTATTGCGCCAAAGAATGCAGTTGAGAGGAACATTAACGAAACCGGAAGCAAAATAAGGATTATCCACGGGCTTCCCCCGAGCTTTAATGTCATTCCCGCTACCATCACAAGCGTGATTAAAAGATAAGGCAAAAGCTTGCCAAGGACAATCTGGGAAGAGCTAAGGGGCGACACAAGCAATAATTCGCCTTTTCGCTTCACTCTTTCTTCCATTATGCTTGATGAAAAGAACTGCGCTATGAAATAAATCGGGAAGATGAAAATGAAACTCAGGACAACTGATTTAAAAGGGATGGGCGGGTTAAAATGAGACGGGGTTGCAAGGGTCTGTTCCTGAAGGGGAGAGCTTGTTTTGAGTTGGGTGAATTCCTTTATTGACGGAAGCTGCGTGTTTTCCGAAACTGCGTTTTTTATGGCCGGTGTTTCTACGGGAGCGTTTGCCGTATTCTGGGCTTTTTCAAATTCGGGAAGCTTCTGTATGGAAACGGGCTGGAATGCCTGTTCTCTTGCGATATTTTTCACGTTTAGCCATACCGGGAACGTGTCATTCAGGTCATTATAAGACAAAAGCCTTGCCTCATCGTATTTTTTGATTGCTTTATCAAGAGCATCGAGTGCGGATGTTGATTTTTGGGAATTGCTGTGGATGATTTGTGTCCCGATTATAAGAATGTCAAAATTTCCCTGGTTGAACATGTATCTTGCATCGGATTCTTTTGCGACAAACACGTCGAATTTGTCATCGGTCTTGAGTATTGGAAGAAGCGCGGGGTCGGTTACGATAACCCTGTAAATATTATCATTAATATGAAGCCCGGATTGCGATACAAAAAAGGATGCCCCTCCGATTAAAATCAGGATTATAATTGACAGGACACGGGTTTTCAGGCTGAAACTTAATTGCGTTTTCCGGAATTCCCATTTTGAGATTATCAATAATTTCATTATGATTATGTTTATCATGGTAAATGAACAAATAAGTGTTTCTATGCATGAAATTGAAGTGACATCTCTCAGGAAAGAATACGATAATTTCATAGCTGTCGCTGACCTGGGTTTTGAAATCCAAAAAGGTGAGATTTTCGGCATCGTGGGCCCGAATGGCGCAGGCAAGACCACCACTCTTAAAATGCTAAGCGGCCTGATTACACCGACTGCGGGAAGTATAAAAATTCAGGGCATGGATATTAAAAAGGATACGCAGAAGATAAAAAAGAAACTTGGCTTTTTGCCCGAGGAAAGCCCGCTGTATGAAGGGATGACAGCAAATGATTACCTTATGTTTTTCGCTGAAATTTACGGCATTGAAAAAAAAACAGCGGCTGAAAGGATAAAAGAACTTCTCAATGCGCTCAGGCTTGATGCTGCTGATAAGAAGATAGGCGAGATGTCAAAAGGGATGCAGCGCAAAGTCGCCATAGCAAGGGCATTGATAAATGACCCCGAGTACCTCGTTCTTGATGAAATGACCTCTGGTCTTGACCCGACGACATCGAAGTATCTTTCTGATTTTGTGCTGGAACTCAAAAAGCAGGGAAAAACGATAGTATTCAGCGCGCATAACCTTTACCAGGTAGAAAGCCTGTGCGACCGTGTTCTTATAATGAACAAAGGAAAAGAAATAGCGATAGGCACATTGCCCGAAATAAAGAAAATGTGCGGAGCTGTCAGGTACACAATCGAGTTCAAGGTTGAGGAAGCAGTTGATTTTAAGGCTGTGAAGAATAACGGGAATCTTGTTGCACAAACGAACAGCCTGGATGAATTTAACATGATAACGGCATGGGTGGCAAAGCACAACGGGAAAATAATCGATATTAAAACCACCGAGACTTCTCTTGAGGAGATTTTCCTCAAATTAATGAAGTGAATTTTAGTTTCTTACTTCTTTTTTCTTATATCTTTTTCCATAAGTAAGCGTTTCTTCTTGAGTTCATTAATGTTCCACATGTAGTAACTCATGACAAAAATAAAGAAGATAAAAAGTACAAAAAAGAAATATGACAATAATGTCGGAGCATCTTTAAGCTGGTATTTCACTGTTATTGTTCCATTGTCAGGATTGGGCTTTTCCCAGATAATCACTTCCCTTCCTGACGCATCCTGCGTAATATTATCCGGAGGCGGCTGTATGAGGCCTAAAAATTTGGAGGTTGCAGTGTAATTTAAAGGTAATACCACCCGGATCGTCCTATTTTTGGTTATCGGGTAAATAAAATCCCCGCCGCCTGGCTGTGTATATGCGACCCATCCCGAAAAGAGTGTACTGAAGTTCATCTCAATGTAACTTTTCCCGAGAACCGGCCCCATTGAAGCATTGAATGAAACATTTTTACCGGAATAATCTACTGCTACCGGATTCCTGAAATTGGTATCAGGATTGCCGTTAATAATGAAATCAGCGGTAGTTTGATTAACGACATTTTCCACAACCTGCACCGAAGAATCTGCCAGGTAAAAAACAGTAGTATTATGAACCCCCGGAAGCTCATATTCTGCTGGATTCCCTGCCTCTATCTGCGGGTAAACGCATCCTGATACAAGTATTAAAAGCAAAATGCCAAGAAATAATTCTAATTTCATTGATGTACGGAATAATATCCGCTTAAATCTTAACCATTTCCATACAGTCTTTATAAATACGAAATATACTCATCGAGTGTAGGTATCCTTCCTAAAATAGCAATAACAGCAGCAAGTTCAGCAGAGCCCAGATACACCTTTGCATTTTTACCCATCCGGTTATCAAAATTGCGCGTGGAGGTAGAGAACACCACTGCATTATCTGCAACCCTTGCCTGGTTGCCCATGCACAGGCTGCAGCCCGGTATTTCAATCCTTGCGCCGAGTTCTTTTAATATGGAATAATCGCCCTTTTCTTTCATGTGTTTATCGATAAGCCTTGTCGGCGGGGCAATCCAAGTTTTTGATGCGATGCTGTCTGCTTTCCCCAGTATCGCGGCAGCCCTGTCAAATTGTTCAAGCCCAATCATGCATGAACCGATAAATACCTCATCGATTTTTTCCCCGGCTGCAAGCGAAAGCGGTTTTATGTAATCAGGGTCGTTGGGACATGCAAGCAGCGGTTCGGTTATTTGCGACAGGTCAATCTCCAAAACGTCTGCATATTCCGCATCCGCGTCTGCACGAAGGAGCGAGGGCTGCTTCAGCCATTCTTCCATCGCGCCTATGCGCATTTGCAGCGCTTTTGATGAATATCCCTCGCTGACAAGCGCTCTTAGAATGGAAATATTGGTCTTGAGATAAGACACAACCTGCTCTTGAGACAGGGAGATTACCGCAGCTTCAGCCGAGCGCTCGGCAGAGGAATCAGTAAGCTCAAAAGCCTGCTCGACTGTGAGGCCTGGAAGTCCTTCTATCTCGATAATCCTGCCGTTGAAGATATTCTTTTTGTTTTTCTTTTCAAGGCTGAGCTTGCCCTGTTTTAGCGCAAAATACGGGATGGCATTAACAACGTCCCGTAAAAAAATACCTTTCCCGGTCGTGCCCTTAAACCTCACAAGCACGCTTTGCGGCATGTCAAGCGGCATGACACCGAGAGCTGCGGCAAAAGCCACAAGTCCGCTTCCGGCAGGGAATGAGATGCCTATCGGGAAACGCGTATGGCTGTCGCCACCCGTTCCCACTGTATCTGGCAGAAGCATCCTGTTCAGCCATGAATGGATTATGCCGTCCCCGGGTTTCAGGACGACTGCGCCCCTTTCCCTGAAAAACCTGGCAAGTTCCGTATGCATTACCCTATCGGCGGGTGTCGGATATGCAGCAGTGTGACAGAAAGACTGCATGACCAGGGGCGCTTCGAATTCAAGGCAGACTAGTTCTTTTATCTCATCTGCTGTCATGGGGCCTGTTGTGTCCTGTGAGCCAACGGTTGTAATTTTCGGAAGACATGCCTGTCCCGGGCGCACGCCGGGAAGGCCGCATGCCTTGCCCACTATCTTCTGGGCAAGAGTGTAACCGCTGCCAGAAAGCGGCGGCTCAGCGGGTTTAATGAAAATGTCATGTTTTTCTCCAAGGGCATCGCTGGCTTTTCTTGTCAGCTCTTTCCCGATTAACAAAAGAAGCCTGCCACCAGCCCTGTATTCATCTGGAAGAGTTTCAGGTTCAAGGTTAAATGCCGCCACTACGCGCCAGTTTTCACCGCGAATCCTTCCGTTTGCAAAATCTATTGTAACCACCATTCCAGTCTCAAGCCCTGACATATCGCATCTTATGGGAAGAGCGCCGCTGTCCCTCGCAGTGTTAAAGAAAATGGGCGCAATCTGGCTTCCGAGGACGACCCCGCCTTTGCGTTTATTCGGAACCCCGGGAATGTCTTCCCCTATCCACCAGATAAGTGAATTGGCTGCCGATTTCCTGCTGCTGCCTGTCCCGACCACGTCTGCCGCGAACGCAACCGGATAGCCCTTCTTTTTGAGTTCCCTGAGTTCCGAAAGCGCGCCCGGATAGCGTGATTCCAGCATGGAAAGTGCATGGAGCGGAATATCGGGACGCGTTCCTGCATGTGATGCAGGTGACAAATCGTCAGTATTGACCTCGCCTGGCACTTTGAAAACTATTACTTTTTGTTCTTCTGGGATTCCGGCGCTGTTGGTGAACCATTCGGCTTTTGCCCAGCTTTCAAGGACTTTCCTGGCATTAGGATTGGTATTGGCAAGCTTGTTGAGCTTATCAAAGAAACCGAATATCAAAATAGTGTTTGACAGGGCATGAACAGCCTCATCCGCAAGCTCTGTGTCTTCAAGTAATTCAATAAGCGTCTCGATATTATACCCGCCTTTCATCATTCCAAGAAGCTTGACAGCTTCAAGGGGTGTAAGTTTGGGGGATGATTTCTCGCGAAGCGCCAGATGCCTCAAGAGCTTTGCTTTTTCAAGCGCGGCCGGGTCAACGCCTGGCGGGATGTGTTCTTTTAAGAGTTCAAGGATGAAGCCTTCCATGCCTGCGGGAGGGGCTATCACTAATTCCGAAAGGGCGTTTACCTGCTCCGCGTTCAGGGGCAGGGGCGGGATTCCAAGGTTTTGCCTCTCAGCAATGTGTTTTTTATAATTGTTTAGAGCTTCGGGGAACATTTCGTGCCTGAAGAGGCTTGCAATGTCTATTAATTTAACGCAGATATTTCAAAACCAAACCATTGAAAACCAACAAAATTGGAAGTTAACAACGAACTAAAACGAACTCGTACCAACTCATAGTTAAATATTTTTAACTGTTCGGCGCGCCAATAGAAACCGATGCAACTTCAGAGTTTGATAAAAAATAAGATGGCAAATTTTGAATAACAAACCGCAGATAAACGCAGATGAACGCAGATACCACTTGCACTGGGCAATTTTTGTAATTTTTGGCTGAGTTCGTATTAGTTAGTACGAGTTAGTTGTTAATATTTCTCACAAGAGCACAGCGCCGTCATCGTTCCGCCCGCAATTTGAGTGCCTGATTCATTTCTTCAAAGCCCCGCCGTGTGTCCTTTTCCAGCGAGCGCGCAAACAGGGGAACGAGTAAACCGGTAAATATCTCGCGCTGTGCAAATCGCACACGTCCGGCTTCAAGAGGCTCGATGGTGAAACTGTGCTCGCCGTCAAACAGACCGGGTATCAGGAAGTGTCCCAGCCAGCGCAGTTCGCGGTTTGGTTCTGCCTTGAGAACCTTTGGCCGGAAAGTCATGCCTTTTGCGCCTGAAGGCTGGAGATACACCTGAAGCTGTGCGCCTTTTATGGGTTCTCCGCTGGCACGGCGTATGAACGGGTTCCACTGAGGAAAACTGGCAAAATCAGTGAGAAGGTGCCAGACACGCTCGGGAGATGCGTTTATTGAGATTTCGGTGCGGAGTTGTTTCATGGTTCAGTTTCATAATCATGTTTTTCAACTATCCTCTATTATTCACAACAAATAATATATACTCTTGGAGTTTTTAAGATAGTTATCTGAAATCCCACCTATGTTATTAAAAGGACGACACTACAATGAAATTTACCGAATTCAAAATAAAGAACTTCAAAGGTATCCAAGATATTACAATTAATCTCGATAAATCACCTAATGCAAATATTTATACTCTTGTTGGATTGAATGAAAGCGGTAAGACAACAATACTCCAAGCAATTAGCCTTTTCAACCCAACTGACAAGGATACAAGTGCTTTGAAACTTCCAGATGCTACGATTAAGAACTATAACAGTTTAATTCCAATAAGCCGGAGAGACAATTTTAATGACCAGATAACAATTGAAGTAACTCTTAAACTTGATAATGAAGATTTACAAAAAATAAACAAATTCACAGCAGACAAAACACCGTTTAGAGAAGTAAAACAAGTAGACACTATCAAATATTATAGACATTATAAATTTAAGAATTCCAGATTTACTGAACTTGATTCTCGGTGGTCTGGCTTTCATGGTTGGTTAAAAAATGAACCGGAGAAAAAGTATATTAACATAAGCAGTGAATTAAATCAACCATATCGAGATGTAAACTTCGAACTTGCTGAATATTGCGATGGACTTATCCCAAGTATATTATACTTCCCAAATTTTCTATTTGATTTTCCTTCGAAGATATTCTTGAAAACAACAGCAGAACCAACCGATAAAGAAAAAACCGATAAAGAAAAAGTTTACATAGAACTAATCCAAGATATTTTGTTCTCTTTAGGAGATGATATAAATATAAACACTCATTTAATCGACAGAATTG
This sequence comes from Candidatus Methanoperedens sp., assembly GCA_041491305.1. Taxonomy (GTDB): domain Archaea; phylum Halobacteriota; class Methanosarcinia; order Methanosarcinales; family Methanoperedenaceae; genus Methanoperedens. The sequence continues at coordinate 8,878 of JBGPUU010000055.1, read as the reverse complement.
AAAGTTCAGATGCAGACGACAAAAATAGTTTGGATGGGCTTTTGCTACGAATGGAGCAAAAAATTACAAAAATTGTATTCGAAGCTTGGAATGAAATTTTTAAAAGAGAAATTAAAGACACAAGAATCGCTATCCGCTACAACATCGCAGATGGGGTGCCAATTTTACAATTTAATATTAAAGCACCGGATGGGATCTATAACTTAAATGAAAGGTCGTTAGGTTTCCGATGGTTTTTCACATTCTTACTATTCACTCATTTCAGACGGTTTAGAGAGGGTGCTCCTAAGAACATAATTTTTCTATTTGATGAACCTGCGTCAAATCTTCATTCGTCTGCACAACAACAACTATTAAAAACCTTTGAGAATTTAGGTCATGATACTAAAATTATTTATACGATACATAGTCACTATTTAATAAATGCGAATTGGCTTGAAAGCACTTATATAGTAAAAAATGAGGGGGTTGAACCTGATGATTTTGAAAGTAACAGCCCTAAAAAGACAAACATTTTAATAGAACCTTACAGAGAATTTGTGATGAGGTATCCTGATAAAATTGATTATTTCCAACCAATACTTGAGGTATTAGATTATAGACCAAGTGATTTAGAAAAAATTCCGAATTGTGTATTTCTCGAAGGAAAAAACGATTATTATACGTTGGCTTATTTCAACAAAGTAGTTTTTAATGATAAATACGAACTCCATTTAGCACCAGGTGTAGGTTCTGGACATCTCGATACTTTAATAAAGCTTTATCTCGCTTGGGGTAAAGAGTTTATAATTCTTTTGGATTCCGATAAGGAGGGGAATAATCAAAAGTCCAGATACATTGATACATTCGGGGTTATTGTAAAGTATAGAATTTACACATTACAAGACATTGAATCGACTTGGGTTAAGAAGGAGATGGAGAAGCTTTTTGAGATTTCGGAAGCTTTAACATTCCAGCAGACTTGTTATCCCGATTCGACTAAATATAACAAAACTCATTTTAACAGAACAATTCAAGAGAGTTTAATAAAAAATAGGAAATTTGAGTTCTCACAACAGACAAAGGATAATATCGAAAAGATTTTGATATTCCTGACTGAAAAAATTAACAATCACTAACCGACGCTGCCAACAGAAGAAAACAACCCGCTTCCCCCAACGAGGACGGCGCGCCCCGAAGCATGGGGAGGCGAAATGCGCCGCGGGTTTTCCATTCACAAGAGGCTTGGTTTTGTCATTTTTCTCTGTGTCCTCTGCTTTCTCTGTGGTTTTTCAATACAAACGCCTATGCTAAGGGTTCAGCGCGCTTTTGTAATCCAATCAGGGCTGTATAAAATTTGGTGTTGAGCAAATTCTTTGCGTACTTTGCGTCTTTGCGGTGAAAACCGCAACGCCAGGAACGCAAAGTTACCTCAACTCTTATGACCATATAATTGCCTGGATAATTTTCTCAACATCTGTGTCAGCACCAGCATTGCCAGAATTGCAAAAACCCCAAATATTGTTTCAAATGACTCAATAAGAGAGTAGGGTATAGGACTGCCTGCAAGTTCTAAAAGTCTTAATAATTTCCAGATTATGGCAAAAAACGCTGAAAACTGAAATAACATAAATACTTTAACAAAATTACCCGTCGCCTGCGTTCCAAGCATATACGTTGTGTAAACGGTTATTGAACCTCCGATTAACCATACGAGGCTTTCAATAACAAGCATAAAATCTTCCAGCTTGCCCGGCGCTGTAAAATATCCATATAACCAGATAACAGGAACAATTAAAGCCAGAACAAACGGGGTATATGTCACCGCCTTTTCGCTATCTTTCCTGCACAGTCTCATGTAAATCGAGAATAACGCAGATGACATGAAAATCGCTGACCAGATGCCGAAAATAAATCTTATGGAACCTATAAGAGGCGATGCACTGAAATGTCCAAGTTCACGTATCCCGAAAAACAGGAATGTCAGGAATAAAAAAGTCCATGGCGTGCCGCCCACTTTCCATATATTCCTGTACCTGTAAGCTATTGCCACAAGAACCAGCGACAGCCACCAGAAACTATTTGATAGCATGACATGCCAATCCACGCTTTCTTCAAGCCCATAAAACGGGATATATATCATAATCTTAATTAATATACGTACGGGTATTTATTCCCTTCTTACGGGAAACTCAGGATTTGAGATTATCAACTACCCGTAATAATATCCACCCATCTTTTCAAGATTGTATAGATAGTGAATTCCTGGTAGCTTTCCAGCGGCTTCTGAGCTGCTGCCTCTACCACTTCCCGGGTTAGTGATTCTGTTGGTGATGAAGTTGGACGGGCAGTGGCCTGTACCTCAGGACGGATAGCTGCTCTTGGTGATGGTGTTTGACGTGAGATTCTTGTCGGAAATGTCACGTTACCAATGGTTGGACCGGTTACTTTAATAACCTGCCACTGATATTTATAATTTTCAGTCTTTATATCTTCATTGAGATCGTTTCGATCTCCTTCGTTGACAGTTATCGTATGGAGCTCGCCATCATCATCCTCGTATGTCATAGTCGTTGTTTCATTCGAAGTGTTTGCCGATGAATTCAGTCTTACCCTCAGGTTCTCAACAATATGAAACCTATAGGCTCCGGAACTGTTGAACGTGAACCTGAACTTTGACCCCATGCCCCCAAGAGTTTTACCGCCCTCCCAGAGGTTGTCGCTCACTATAGTGATCCTATCGCCTTCGCTGTCCATATTCATCCATTCTATAGTATCGCCTGTTTTGATGTTCAGGGTTCTGTCCGTGTAATTGAGAGTATGGTTAATATTGTATGACCTGACACCCCAGAATCCGAATTCCCGATCGGTAAATACCACATACTTCTCGCCCGCGGCTGGAAATGAAGAAAAAATCAGTAGTACTAATACCAGAAAAATTATCTTCCAGCTCATTTCTTATTATCCTTGAGTTTATCCACTTTGATACTCTGCAATAAGTTGTTCCTCCTGCTTTTCAGAACTAAGCTAAACCCTACTCCCAGCAAGATCATAGCAAGGAAAATTAATGCATATGAATATAAAGATTTCCAAACGAATTTTCCTAATCCCAGCGATTCCCACGTAACATCAGGCATAGAACCATTCTGGATTGATAAACCAAACCATGCGGATGCTAACAAAACAATTGATACGATTACCAGTGAAATCCCGATCTTGTTTAAACTTAATTTAAAATCTATTTTCGAAAAAATACGGGGCATTGAAACCAAAGGTTTCTGACTCCCGGCTGCAGTGGTTTTATCTTTCATCGTCTTTTCAAATTCCGCCTGCTGTTTATTTTTCTCAATTCTCTTTTTTATTTCGATTATCACAGGTTTCAGGTCAATCATTCTATAGCCAGTTGCAGTAAAACTTGCCCAGGAATAGTAAAAGTACACATAGAATAGCAACGCGAAAAACATTAGTCCTATCAGGATATTAATACCGTATATCGCACTCATTATTATCCCTGCTGACGGTATTATCAATGTAGGGGCAATCGCCCATGTCCATGCTATCGAACTGCCAAAAAGTTTGAATTCAGCTGTTATGAATACCCACCATGTCAAATAAATCGCAAGTATGAAATAATGAATTATGCCCAGAGGATATGAAGAAGCATAGACCAGTGCTGAACTTGTGAAAACTATCAGGACAAGTATCTTAGAGATGAATTTGAATGATACTCCCGGGAGAATGAAAGTTCTGGTTGTGTCTATATCCTGGGATTTCATAAAATAATCCAATGTCGTGTTAAGCTTGTGATTGATTCCGGCCATTTCTTCTTCTATAGAATCTATCCTGCCTGATGTTTCAGTAACAAGGTTCAGGACCGGCTTCATCCTGTATTCCCATTGCTCTTCCATTCTTTCTTTTGCTATCCTGTTCATAATAGAATAGTAAATGCCCTGCCATACTGTCATGTAAGATAAAGTCATGACAAAAATATCAATCAGTAAAGCAATCGGGTTCCGGGTCGTTAATATATTCACTATGAATGAGAATGTAGATATTAGCGCTATTACGCCGCCTAATAAAATCGAACATATTGAAGATATCGGAGCAAGTTTTAACTTGAGTTTTCCTTTTGGTTTTTTGGCCTGTTCTTTTGTTATTTCTGGATCGTTCATCGTTTTTCCTTCTGCATCAATATAATATAACCGAATAGTGAGAAAATCGTAAGTACTACTCCCCAGGCCTTTATGGCTGCTGAAAGGTTCTGCATGAAAGTGAACTGGTCTCCCCATTTAGATATAACACCCTGTTTCGAATAATCAGTGATGAACAGAGCGCCAAAATTCTTTATTACAAGCGGGTTTTTATTGAACTGGATGGCTTTGCCTTTAATATTTTCCTGTTTTGTTTTGTAATCATCTTTTCTGGGATTGTTGTCGCCTTTTGTTATTATAGCGCCGTTTTTTATAGATATTATCCTGTGGCTTATATCATAATTTTTATCTTTCACGCTGAACATAATAATATCACCAACTTCCGGTGTCAAAAACAGAGATTGGACGATTATCATATCCCCTCGCTGAAATCCCGGTTTCATCGAGTCTGAAACGACGACCACAGGCGTGACCAGTTTCAAGCCAAGGATGACAATGATGACAAGATTAATTAAGAACAGCGACCAGTCCCTGACAGTAGTGTCTTTCTTTAATTCTGCGCGTCGGGGTTTATATTGTGAAGCCATGACACCGATTATTATTCTGTTCTCTTTTTTGTAGAGATAGAATACTGCAAGAAGGATCAGTACAAATCCAGTTATAATAAGCCCTTGTGATACGTCTGCTCCTTTGTAGGTCAGGTCCATAGTCATTCGCTCAGTTCTTTTTTATTGTCACTGGACTGTGACGGTCCAGGGAATGGTGTTGCTTGTTCCATTAAGATTTGCTGCATTAACTGTTATTGTATGGGTTCCGGATGAGAAACTGGTTGTAAAGTTATCTGAATTGATATTCTGGTCAATATCGTTAATTAACCAGTTCCATGAGGTTACTGACTGGGTTGCTGTAGCATTGAAAGTAACTGATTCAGTCGCATTTACTATTAGATTAAGTGTCTGGTCATTGGTCAGGTTATTTCCCCATGAAATAAGTGATGGAGGAGAATTAGGAACTGATACTGTGACGGTCCAGGGAATGATGTTGCTTGTTCCATTAAGATTTGTGGCTTGAACTGTTATTGTATGGGTTCCGGATGAGAAATTTGTTGTAAAGTTATCAGAATTGATGTTCTGGTCAATATCGTTAATGAACCAGTTCCATGAGGTTACTGACTGGGTTGCTGTTGCATTGAAAGTAACTGATTCATTCGCATTGGCGATTAGATCCAGTGTCTGGTCATTCGTCAAATTATTACCCCATGAAATAAGGGAAGGGCCAGTATTCAGTTCAGTTCCTTTCAGACCACCGTGAGATTCATGACATTCATTGCAATCCCTTGAAAATAATGGTTGATGGGCGTTCAGGTCGTGGCAATCACTGCAATATACTATTTTTGCTGCATGATATTCTTGCGTTCCTGTCGTGTTCCTGTGACAATCTTTACATCCAAGGACAATATGATTTGAATATGGTACACGATCCTGGCTTAAGATATCTTGCACCGGTGCATGACACATAATACATTGGACCCCGCTATTGTAATTGTGGAGCCCCTTTGGTTCCGGATTTAACATCGTAGTGGTGTATGTACCGCTATATTCTGCTGAACCGTTAACTGCAATGCTGTCGTTCTCAAATGGGAATAATACCCGATTTCGTATCGTAACTTCGTCTATGACTGTGGTATGACACATAACACACGCTTCGTTCAGTCCAACATTTTGTGAGGAATTGTTTGCCGCCCTGACGATCCGTGAGTGCGTTTCTTTAGTATTATTGATGGATGAGACGTTCTGGTGGCACTCGATGCATTCTGGTCTGTATGCTGAATGATAATCTTCTGAGGCATTCCTGCCGGATATATTGACAGGATTTGAGTGACATGACCTGCATCCGCTTCCATTGTCTAAATTCCTGTGAATTGCATTCACACTTCCTGTGTCTTCAAGCTGCGCCAGAATATCCCCATGACATTTTTGACAGGGGGCGCTGCCATTATAGAATGCGTGGGTATCTGCGAAAAGAGATACTGTGTTTGGAGTATTCCACAGTATTATTCCTGCAAAAGCTGTAAACAAGAATAGAAATTTATTTCCATACATAGAACACAGTTTGTTTATACTCCAGTACCCCTCTGAAATCGTTCATACGAACCGCTAAAAACAAAACCTCATCTTTTTTCGGCACGTATGGATCCCTGAATGTCATCATGAAGGTGTAATTTGCTTCCGTTTCCTCTCTTTTTTGAGATTGCCAGTGGGTTATTGGCAATGCTGTTAGTGTATTGTTCTTACCTTCTATATTGATGTCAGGAAAAACTGCAGGTGAATCCACACTCCTGTAATATATCGGTACTGTAGTCTGCTCAAAAGTCATATTTTTTACCTGGATCAGATCTTCATCCAGAGAAGCATTGACCCCTGTTGTTACAGTTACTTTCAGGGCTGGTTTGGTTAATTGCAGTTCTTTTTCTATACTATCTGCATAGAGATAAAGGGTTCCTAATAGTGCAATAACGATGACAACCGTTATTGCTATGGCATTTTTTCTCATATATACATATCCTTTTTAATTAAACTGATTGTTTCGTATGCAGTTATATTATTAATCCCTTTTGTTTTTATCTGAAGTGAAACATGTGTTTTAAAATGCGGATGAAAGTTTCTTAAAAATCTCATATAGCGTGTACTTCCTGTAATCTATAATTTTGGCGTACACTGTTGATAAAATTTCTTTTTCCTGTTCCTGAGTTTTTGCTGACGTTAACATCGACGGTTTTGATGACGGAGATACTCCATGACATTTTGGACATGCTATCTCCAGTTTTGCTTTGTGGACTTCATGTATTTTTCCGCCGCCATTGAATGATACTGACGCTCCGTGGCATCCTGCACAGTTCGTTCTGCTTATGCCCGGTCTTACAGGTAATGTGTTATTCCCATGACACTTTTCACATGAAACACTGTTGTGCATCTCATGATATGCTTCCGGGGTCGCCGGAGTGTTATGGCATTTGCTGCATATCTGACTGTGAGCCTGTTCAAGATTATTGATATTGTTTTTAATATTGTGGCATTTATCGCACGCTTCCTCTAAACTGGAAAAACTCCCAATTGAATACCCCTTTACATAATGGCAGTAGTAACATATTGGTATTGGTTTACTATGGTCTGATATTATGTCTTGTTGTGACTCTGCTGCCACGACCGAAATTATCGAAAAAACAATTGCCAGAACCAGAAAAGTTAAGCGTGTTTTGTTCATAAGCCGTTCCTAAAAAAAGAGGGAAGGGGTTTAACCCCTTTCCATTTAAGGTGTACTATTGCTATAGGTTATTGCGGTTCCTGTTGCACCGTATCCTCCAGGGAACCATGTACCGTCTGTGCCTTCATTCGCATCGAATGCAAGTGTTGAGGGCCTGCTGTACTGGATATCTACAGAGACGTGTGTATGACATGCGATACATCCAGCGTTGCTGGCTGGCTGCATTCTTCCGCCGTATATTCCAATATTTGGATTGTTAGGATCATTCACTACGATCTCTTTGTGTACTTCTGCTTCACCACTGTCGAATACTTCATTGGTTATTTTACCGCCAAATCCACCTGCTGATAGAGCATATGTTCTGATATCGCCAGGTAATTCTGTGCCATAGTGGCATTTTGCGCAATACGTTAGATCTTCCTCAGATGTAGCACCGAGTCTTGCTGTTTCGTGGCCTGGCTGCGGGCTTGCGCCTGCATGGCAGTCCATACATGCAACGAGTGATGCTGCGTGATACCTGCTTCCGGCGTTAACTGTTCTTGAGCCTGCTCCGTCAAGGACTACTGCCGGCTGCGATGTGGGTCCTGTTACTGCTGATGTGTTCCAAGTAACGAGTGCCGGGTTAAATGCTGAATTCCTTGTAGTATCATTGGTATCTATTGGTGCGCCATCCGCATACAATGGATATATTGTTCCTCTTGCGATGTAGACTACAGATCCAAGACCGGTGGTCTGGTTGATTACATCGGTTTGTCTTGCTCTATTTGAAACGGTGTTGTTCCATGCAAAGACTGTAGCACTGTAATTCAATAAGCCATCTGGGTTGTACAACGGGCTCAAGCTGCCTCCTGCTGTAGCCATGGTTCCTACGGTTGTTACACTTGCATTATTTGAGACTGTTGCCGGATACTTTTGGGCTTCATAATCTGCCGTCTTCAATACAAGGTATCTTCTTGCTGTTACACTTGCGCCTGTACTGTTGAGGGCTGTTCCCTGATATTCTACAATTGCATAAGCACTGTCACCGCTTGACATACCGATTTGCAGTCTGTGACAAAATTCACAGGCCATGTCAGCGTGGGGGCCATCTGTTCCGGTTGCTGTAGAATGTTCACTCTGTAACTCTGCCTGGATATCACCGTGACATTTAATACAATCGATCTGATTTCCTGTCGGGTCGATGTTAACAAAGCCATGTTGTCCTGCGAACAACGCCACCGTTGATGGCAGGGCGAACACGCCTACACTTACTAGCGCAACTAAGGCTAGACCTAATTTTGCATTCATATTTTACCTCTTTATTTTTCCCTCCGCTTTTAAGCGGAGTTTTTATTTGTGTTTTTTTATCAGGTTTCCTCCTGAATCTAAGGTTTCCTATCCTATTCCTTTGATGTTTCTAAAATCAAACATCTAAAAGATATTTGGCCTTATGATCGTGTTAAATTGTGGAAGGTTACTTCGTCTATTTTGTTCTTTTTTAGCTT
>JBGPUU010000054.1:0-17231 GCA_041491305.1 Candidatus Methanoperedens sp. | reverse complement strand
TCTATGTAATTCCAAGAAAAAATGCTACAGTAAGAGGTTCGTGGAAATGGAAGGATACGATGGAAGATTTTGTAAATAATACATTTTCATATCTTGGACAGTATTTTCGTAGAAACAATTCTGAATCAGGATTTTCAGCTGTAAAAGAATGCTTGGATGGATGGTGGGACAAAAAAGGGATGATAGGATAAGTACCGCTTTAACATGCACTGGCGTCTGGCATAATTTGTTAAACTTGTACCCCACTTAATTGTGTCCCACAGCCTGTCTATTAGTGTGATTTAAAGTGGATTTAAATGGTACAAAATCACCCGAATAGATGCAAAAATGAAAGTTCCAAAAATTTTAAGCTAAGATTATTGGTAGTCTCAACCATAGCGTTAGCGATACTATCAGGATGTATATCACAACAACCAGAGGTACCGGAGGTCAATCCCGAAATAGACTTGGCTATACCAGCAGGGTCCTATAATGCTACACCAGCAGGGTACTATAAAATATCTGAGGGCATGTTCACTGTAATCAACGGTAGTATCCCTGAGGTTAAGGAGCGTTTGAGAGATATTATTAATAAAAAAGCATCACAGCAATCTACTTTTTCTATTAATGACGATGTAAACTACTCAGGGCTTTAGCCCTGAGTAGTTTACACTGACTTAAATTACCACTTAATCATACCATTCATCACAGCATTATGGTACGTAAGTTCATGAAGTATCTTTATGACTTCTTCTTTCGGGATTTTAATAAATCTCCTGGAGATGGAAATAACATCTTCAACTTCAACAAGGCCATAGTAGCTTAACAATTTGACAATCCGCATTACAGTATTTTTTTGCCGTTCATGTTCGCGTGTCTGGTACGTGCGTATAGCCCTCAGGAAATCAATTCTTCGGAACTCAGGCCAGAAAGGGGCACAGAAATAGGCGGCGCATTCATTCCCGTTGGCCTGCCAGGGAAGGAAATTGGATATCCTTTCATCGCCGCCGGTCCTGATAATCAGATCAACACCGGGCATAGAGCCGCTTGCGGGATACAGGTTATTCGATATCGCATCTTCGTTAATGTCTTTTAAGGATAATTCACCGGTCCTGATTTTCCATGCCATCTTCCGAGCAGCGTCAATAAGCTCCTGTCTCCCGCCATAAGCCAGAGCAACATTGAGGTATACGCCATCGTAATTCTTTGTGATTTCTTCTGCATGTTTTGCCGATGTTCGCAGGGATGAGGGAAGAAGATCAATATTTCCAACCACCCTTACTCTCATGCGGCGCCTATGAGTGCGTTCATCAATGCATATTTTATCGAATTTTATGCCAATGAGTTCAAAAATCCTGTTTTTCTCTTCATCAGTCCTGTCAAAATTCTCGGTTGAAAAAGCGTAAACCGTTAGCTGTTTAATGCCGAGGTCAAAACTCCAGTCAAGAACTTTTTCAGTCGTGTCTGCGCCCTTAAAATGACCATAATAATATGCTAACCCTTGTTTTTTGGCAAATCGCCTGTTACCGTCCATTATAATGGCAACATGAGATGGAACGGGTTTATCTTTTATTTCATTGGCAAGTAAAGCCTCATAACCACCGTATAAAATTCCACCTAAACTCAAGATATCACTTGCCTCATTTACAGTTTAAGAAGTATTAAAGTTTAACTAAAATCTCCGAGGCTTCGCTGTTCTTCTGTTCGTTCTTCCATAATAACAGAAGTCCCGATTTGTTTCAGGATTTTCAAGGCAACTTTCGGCCCGATTATCTTTGAAACAGTCTGGAGGTCAGAAACCCGAAGCGTCTGCATATCCCGGATTCCTGCATTAAAGAGCTTACGGGCGCGGACACGCCCAATGCCCCGTATCTGGATAAGGTCAAGAAGCTCAGGGCTTGCCCCGTATTCCACGCGTTTTTCAAGTTCGGCTGCCGCTATTGTACAAGAGCGTTTCTCATGCCTTCCAAGTTCCGCCATCGAATGAACAAGCCAGAGTGCGGTTTCAGAAAGCGCCCTTATATCGCCTTCACCAATCCCGAATTTCTTGACTATATCTTCTTCTTTTTTCTCGTTTATCCAGTCAAGCATCACACATGCGGTTTTTACCTCAGACAAGAACCACTCGTAATCCACTTTGAACTGCGCGGGTATATCGACAAATTCGGCATGGTGTTCCATGATTAGGTCGCTTAACCATTCATAGTCGTTTGAGCGCAGGTACAATTGCCGCATATCCGGCGTCCTGCATGCAAGATGAAGAAGTGTCAAATCAGTAAACTGGATGCCTTTTTCTTCTATTTTTCCCATCCCTTCAAGAATCATCGAGGCAGAAAGCGGGTCGATGTAAAGACGTGATACAAGTTCCCCGAGTTGTGTGGCAAAAAGACCATTCACTTTTTTTATGAACTTTTTTTCAACAAGGAAGTCAATCACTTTTTCGATAACAGCCTTCAAACTCCAGGGTTCCTGCTGTGTAGAATAGAATGTCGCTCTCATGAACTCAAGGAGTTCTTCCATGCTTTGTGCAAACCCGGTAGCTATCGTTGAAAGAATATGCGTTCTCAGCGCGTTCTCGCTTCCCAGTTTTGACCATATCTTCTCGACGTCGGCAAGAACATACTGGTTCATAAGCTCTTCTAAATCATCAAACGTCTTTGCGACAAGGACGGATTCGCCATACGGGTCAAGTCTCGGGCGCCCTGCTCGTCCGGCCATCTGCTTGTATTCAAGCACAGGAATTGGAGTCTGCCCGAAATTGACATCATACCGCCAGTAGCCTTTGATTATGACCCGGCGCGCCGGAAGATTAAGTCCTGCAGCAAGAGTGGGAGTTGAAGATATTACTTTTATTATGCCTGCCCGGAAGCCGTTCTCCACGAGCTTTCGCTGCTCGGAAATAAGTCCTGCATGGTGGAATGCGCTTCCGTTTTCCACGCACATGGCAAGTTTTCTTGTGGATTCCACTTCACTTGTCTCATTAATTTCAGCCGCAAGATTCTTTAGCTTTTCTTTTACCTCGCCTGAAATCAATTTTGATATCGAAGTCCCCACGCGCGCAGCCATACCCTCGCTGTTCTTGCGGCTGCTCTCAAAAATGAGACATTGCCCACCTTCCTTTATCGTATCTGCGACCAGTGAAATGGCGCTGTCTTTATGGAAATCTTCTATCGCGCGCTGGCTCCTGTTCGCAAAAGTAATGGCATTCCCGAAGAAAACCCCTTCTTTCAGTTCAGTCGGGCGCCAGTTGCTGACAATCAGGTTCGCGTCGAGCCATTTTGCGATTTCATTTGCATTTCCAATGGTCGCAGAAAGAGCTATGATCTGCATGTCAGGATTAATCTGCCGCAATTTCGCAAGAACTATTTCAAGCGTTGGACCGCGGTCAGGCGAATCGATAAGATGAATCTCATCCGCGATTAAAACGGTTATTTCTTCCAGCCATCTGGTTTTGAACCTCAAAAGTGAGTCCACTTTTTCGGAAGTGGCAACTATGATGTCAAAATTCCCAAGCCAGTCCCCGCTGGCATCGAAATCGCCTGTCGCTATTCCTGTTGATATGCCTTTTTCGTTGCTATTCTTTATGGCTTCAAAACTCCGGAACCTGTCGTATTTTTCGCTTGCAAGAGCCCGCAATGGCACGATATAGAGGGCTTTTCCTCTTTTGTTTTCATCCAGTATTGATTTTAGCATGGCAAATTCTGCAAGCAGTGTTTTGCCCGAGGCTGTGGGAATTGCGGCTACTATGTTTTTGTTTTCGAGTAGACCTGCTTTAATGGCGTCGGCCTGAGGGGGATAGAGGTCGGTTATGCCTGAATTGAGGTAAAAGTCTATTACAGAAGGTGGTAAATTAAGATTTTTAATTTTAATATAGTTATTTGGCGCTTTGTTAAGCATGTCAGCCGATACAAACTCAGTTTTTGGGATTGGTATATCTTTTTCTTTTCTTTCCTGTTCTAACCTTTCTCGTTGACTTTTTTCCTGCTTTAATTTTTCAAATATTTTCTCGCAAGTTTCACAATATTCAGTTTCTGTTTTCAAAAGCACTCGATTACACTTATTTCCAGAAGCAAGAAGTAGCGAACATCGACGATCATTCTGCCCTAAGTAAGTAGGGCATTTTTCAAAATCGAATATTTTGTTTTTATTATCGTATCTAACAATACAATGCAGCCGTATTTCTTCGTCATCGATGCAAGATTTTGCATCACCAATCTGTTCTGTGCATGCTGGTAAAGATGGATTATGAATTTCACTTTTTTTTATATTGAATTTTATTTCCGTCTCGGCATTCAATTTAGATTTAATCCAGTCAGGTGGTTCTATTTTAAGTATGATTAATTCAATACCCAAATCGGTTAAGTCCTTTATTTTATTATCATCTGGAGCATTCGAGACAACAATTTCTATTGCTCTGATTACCTTTCCATCTTTATTTGATAAACTTATATCCGGTCTTCTTCCATTTTCCAATCCTTTCTCGAGTTTAACATCTTTTATGTTTCTTAGAATATTAATCCGTTGAATTTTTCGCTGTGTAATTGATTGAGAATCGAGATCTGAATCTAAATTTATACCAGCATAGAAAGGTTCATTTTTTTCCAAATAATTCTTCAGAAGGTGATACACATCATCTTTTGCATTTGAATGTGCTATCGTTTCTGGAGCATGAATATGATTTTTAAGTGCAAAATGATGTTGGCGAATATTTCCCTTTCTTGCTATAACTTCTTTACGTTCATCATCGTCTTCAAAACAAAGTCGGCAATAGAAAGGCATTAGTTCGCTTTTTTCCAGTTTGGTAAAGTCTTTAATGTTTACCAATTTTAGATTCTTATCATAAGCCCATTCTAACTCTACCATTTTTCACCACATTTCTGAAAGTTCCGGATTTTCATTCCCTCGCTAAAATGCGGGGATGCTTAAAAAGAATTTCTCAATACCTGTATAAAATCTGTTCGTGTGAGCGAAATATACGTCAATCGCCAATCGACAGTTTTATATTAGAACAGGTTATCTGAATTTCAGGTGATGTTATGGTGAAATTTAAAAATATTATACTTATAACAGTTATAGGACTGGCAGTTCTCTTTTCGGGATGTGCCGGAACTCAGGAAACCAAAGTAACGGAAACAGCCAAACCAACCCCTGCAGAACAAACGGCTGCTGTGCAGACTTCAGCAGCGGGAACTCCTGCCGCCCAGACCCCAGTTGGTCCCTATCAGGTACAGGTCACTGAAGTTAAAACTCTTCAGGATTGTATTGTATCAGGCGAAACAAAACCCTGTTCATTAGTTAATCTGGATGTTAAGAATAACAATGTTAACAGTCTTGATTTTCAAATAATTACCGAGGGAATGGTCTCCAGTAGTGGAAAAAAACTCGGAGATAGATATGAAAAAGAGGTTGGATTGAGTAATTTGTGCGTGCGGCAGGCAGGAATGGCATTTAAACTGAATACAAATACGAACCAAAACATTGGCATGTGCTACCCGGTAGTCCATAAAAGCGATACGCCCGTGTTAAATATAGCTGCAATGATTAATGGAGAGCGGAAAGAATACAGCTTTGATTTAACCCAATACGGACTTACGAATTAGGGAACTGATTACAGGAAAGGTTCGGTAGTCGCTTGCGCAACCTACCCTGCCTTCTCCACTCCTCTTTCCAGAGCTTCCTCAATCCTCATGGAATCCGTTCCTCCTCCCTGTGTGTAATAATTATTTTTGATAGATATATTGGAATTCGAAGGAAGCTTTACTGAGAGTGGCATAGTTTAATCACAAGCTAACGTTTGTTTTTCTCAAAAGGTTGTCAATCTAAGGAAAATCATCGAAAGTCCTTTGCCCGGATATTCCAGCCCATTCTCCCAATTTCAATACAACATATTGCATTGTCTTATGGTGTTGTTTAAATTTTCCGGTTGAAATATATTTGTTTTCCTTAAACTCAAGATATTCCGAAAGATAGTTCTTAATCAGGATTTTCATTTGATCATTTACTTTCTCTATCAACTGAGTTCTTGCAGCGGGTCCAATTTTTCCAGATAATTTATCCAACCCTTCATCGACTATTTGAACAACAGTTTTTCCTTCTCCTTCCGGCTGGAATAATTGAATAACTATTTCAATCAATCCTCGGCGAATCTCCATTGTTTTCATCTCTGGTAACAATGAAATTGATATATTAGGAAGTCTATTTAAATCAGTTTCTTTTGCATTTATTAGAGAATCTCTTAATAATTTGTCCTTAATATAACCTTCATTTTCTACTTTGAGATGGTCTCTTACAAGAATCTGGCAATAAGAACCATCATCTACCTTGGATAATCTACTAATTATTATATCTGGTTTCTTTGAATGAGCGATTAATCCATATTGACTAAGATCTCTTGGGTCGATTGCATCATATGATTCAAGTTTCGGTTTCTTTGAGTTTGGGCTTTCGGTCAACTCTAATACGAACCATCCACTTTTGCCACTTGCCACTATATCAGGTTTTAAGGGCTTACCATTAGTTGAGTCAGTTAAAAGAGATTCAACCCTATAACTGAATTTTGCTGCCTTAAAAGGGCCGATGAATTTTGGGCGTTTATATTCATGGAACAATTGGATCGTATTGCGCCATAGAACTATTCTAGAATCTGGTTCAGGCAAATACTTCAACTCCATCATGATAAATAGATGTTTTTCCAGCATTATCTTCGCCCTGGATTGTAGCGATTCTTGGTGCGGCGTTAACACATCCTTTTCCTGGGATTGTAAGATATGCGAAGTCTGGTCCAATATCTAATAAAATACGATCCCAAGTGTGTAAGTCTACTCCTCTGAATCTCCGGAAATCTGGTTCCGCTTCGGATTCAACAAGCCACAGCTTCATTTCGCCTGTACCTGTGACCACTTTACCTGAAAAGGCCTCCAAATCAATTGTCTGGCTGAAATCCAATTCGAAAGCGCCCATAGTTTTATCACGAAGGTCTGTTGCCTCTTTTAAAGAGTCTGAATAGCGATTTGCCATTTCAGCTACAGAAATAAGAGCCTCATCGACATCTGATGCTCTGTTTATTGTGGCTTTACCGTTGCTATACCATTCCGTTGATATAGCTACCGAACCTTCTCTTCTTTTCTGCCATCTAGCACTATGTATGGCAAATTCTTCTTTTGCTTCATTAAGAATCTTCTCCAGACCTTCTATACGTCGCGTTGCGCCGTAGTATGCTTTTAAGCTGAAATTCGCTGTATTTTCTTCATCCAGAGAAAGACCATCCTGGAATTTCAAACCCAACCCCCTTTGACTCCAGCCCATTTTTTCCCAATGCATGAGATGATTTCTTGTCAACCAGCATCTATCCAATTTGTTCCTATTTTCTGGCCCAAGCCATTTGTCGATTATCAGGTCTGATTCGGTTGCATCCATCAGACTATAAATTATCCATACACGGCTTCTTGACGCATCTAAGAACAATGTGTTTGGAAGGTTTCCATCTTTATTTCCATACCAGCCTACGGAGTCATCGAGTTTTCGCCATTTGCCATCTGGGCAAACTGCTTCGTCGGGTGGTAATTGGCTTTCTATCAGGTATGCTTTAAGTTGGGTTGAGTAAGTCTTTCCAAATAGTTCTAAGGATTCTTCGTTATTCTCAAACCCCGCCTGCAATCTTTCCTTCAAGTCGCCAAGAGCCTTGATTTCACGCATGATGGTTTCACCTTCTACTAGAAGGATTTTCAGTTATTGAAATCTTAAATTTACTCATAATTCCAAGCTACTATATATGACTAGGTTATTATATATTCTTATAGACTTTTTCTGAAATTATAACCACTTGCTAAGCAGAGTGAAAGTAATTTTTAACTTAAATAACCGTGCATGAAAGGATTAATAGTTCATTCTCAGCGTCTTCTCACTCCTTCAATATAAGTATTAAGCCATTCTTCATCCAAGCTAAGTCTAACTTGGCGCCGTATACCGCCAATTTTTCCAGCTATGTTGAGGTACGAAAATCTACCACGCTTTAAATTTGCTATCGCTTCAGGATTTCTTCCTATTTTACTAAGTAAAAGGGCAATCTCATCTGGTAAATCAAATTGAAGCTCGAAGAAGTTAGGGTCTTCTCGTCCAAACTCCGTTGGGACAAATGACCACATATTTGAATTTGAATCTATCTCATGAATGCGACATAAAATTTCATCAGTGTCCTGAAAAAGTGGAGCAGGAAGCTCAGATTTAGATAATAAATGCATTGGGTATCTACCTTGA
The DNA here is from genome assembly GCA_041491305.1 of Candidatus Methanoperedens sp. Lineage (GTDB taxonomy): Archaea > Halobacteriota > Methanosarcinia > Methanosarcinales > Methanoperedenaceae > Methanoperedens. The sequence continues at coordinate 8,996 of JBGPUU010000054.1, read as the reverse complement.
AGCATCCCATAATAAGAACCTTTTATCCTTTTTGTAGCTGCTAAGATACGCTCACTCAGAAGATTTATACCACTCTCTGTAAAGAAAATATTGAGATTAAGATCATTGCCATTCCTGAGCATTTTACGGAAAATCGTTCGTAACTCCATTAACGGATGTTCTGGGGCAAAGTCAACAACCCCTCCTCGTTGGGTCACTCTACTATTTTTGAAATGCTCAGCGTTGATTTCAAGTAAGGCACTAACTATAGGTCTAATTAAAGGTACCCTTTGATATTGTATTAAAAAAATTTGATGAGCAATTGCATAATGCTGTGCCCCTTCTGTATATCCGCTTGTTGAAAATACAGCACTATGATAATTGAACCTTTGTACTTGAACCTCCTCATTATTATTAAGGTATATATTTAAATTACCATTTTCCATATTCGCCTTCAATTCAACAGTTCTACCGTCATCGATCGCCAGGGATGATTTGGTTTGTTCATTGTTAAGTTTAATTGAAAGAGAGTTCTTTGGAGAGAATACATATATGGTATCATTGGTTTTGACAATATTTGCTGTTCTAGTCCAGGCAACACCAAAATTGCTTATTAGAATTTCTATTAATCTTCCGTTATCGGTTCCTGGGATTTTGTCCCAGCAAAACAAATACTTGTTAAGAGGATATGTAAAGTAATTTTCTGTGATGTCACGTAAAACACCAAGTGAGTTACGGGCTACTTCAATTTGTACCGGATACATAATACTGTAACACTTTGCTTCAACAATAAGACGAAGTGGATACATAAATGAAGGAGTGTAGTCAAAAGCTGCAAGTGCGTCGACCTGATGCCATTCACCTCGACCTTGAATTTCAAGCCCAGCCCTTCCAGTGCGAGTGCCTTCCTCTCCACTGTTAACTATTCGATAACCTACTTTTTCCAATAAATATAGGACAATTTCTTCTAAGAGAACTCCTCTAATTTGAGTTATCGAAGCCATAGCTTTTATTACCCCACCTTCTCCCTCACCATCTCCACCCCTCTCGTGAGTGCCTCCTCAATCCTCGTAACATCAGTCCCTCCTCCCTGCGCTATCCCCGGCTTCCCTCCTCCTCCTCCGCCCACGAGCTTTGACATCTCGCGAACGATAGCGCCTGAATTCACGCCCATCTTCTGCGCCCGCTCTCCCGCAGCCACCACGAACTTCACGCCGCCCACATCGCTTGCAAGCAGTGCAACCACATCGTCATTCTTGCTAAATTCTGTTGCTGCCTTGATAAGCTCCTCTACATCTGCATGAGGAATCTTCTTTGAAAGCACCTTCAAACCGTTTATTTCCACGGCATCACCCATCATCGCTTTCACCCTCGCCTCCGCCAGTTCAGCCTTCAGGCGCTCGTTCTCTTTCTTGAATTCCTTCCATTCCTCAAAAAACCTGTTCACAGTATCGGGAAGCTGCTCAGGCGACACCCGAAGCGCCTCTGAGGACTTATTCAGCAGTTCGTCCCTTTCCTCCCACCGTTTCACAGCGGCCTCGCCCGCCGAGAACTCGATACGTTCAACCCCGTCCTGTATCCTTTCTGTCTTGATGAGCTTGATAGGTCCGATAAGCCCCGTATTTGAAACATGTGTCCCGCCGCAGGCTTCCACGTCATTTCCAACACGCAGGATGCGTATCTCCTTTCCCGGTGGCACGCCGCCCTGGTACAGCACAAACCCGTATTGTTTTTCAGCCTCGACCCTGTCCATCCAGTCAATGAATACAGGCTGGTTTTTCATCACGGCTTTGTTCGCAAGCAGCTCGATTTCCTTGAATTCGGAGTCGGAAATGCGCTTATAATGCGTGAGGTCAAGCCTTGCCCTGTCAGTGGATTTCTGCGCGCCGGTCTGCCAGATATGCTTTCCCAGCACGGCTTTTGCAGAGTCGTTCACGATATGCGTTGCAGTGTGGTGGCGCATGTGCGCAAGGCGCCGCTCCCAATCGATTTTTCCTTTTACCGAATCCCCTTTCGCAAAGCCGAAATCAGAGTCAGTCTCATGCACAATAACGCCATTGATGTTCTGTGCGTCCACTACGTTGGCAACATAATCATTCACGGACAGCGTTCCGTGGTCAGCGGGCTGGCCGCCGCCTTCAGGATAGAATAATGTCCGGTCAAGTATTACGTTGTTTTCTATAACGTCGAGAACTTTTGCCTCAAATTCCATCTGTTCAGGATTTTCATAATAAAGTTTCCTAGTTGCTGGAAGTTCAAGCGGCAGTGCCTCTGATTCCTCTTCTTCTGCCTTGCTGTGCTTTTTCGCCACGAGCGAATAAAAGGTGTCCGGAAGCTCCACTTCAACGCCAGCTTCTTTTGCAACCTCGCGTGTAATCTCAGGCGGGATGCCATGGGTATCATATAATTGGATAAGTTCACCAAGCGGTATTTTCTCTTTTTTCTCCCTGAAATGCGAAGCCGTCTTCCTGACAAGTTTTGTCCCGCGTTCAATGGTATCTGCGTATTTTTCCTCTTCAAGCGCCACAATTTCACGAATCGTATCAAGGCGTTCCCTGAATTCGGGATATTCAGGGAAGTTGCGTATCTGCATCTCGATAATTTCAATAAGCGGCTCCCTTATTTCCAGTTCCTTCATAAGGCGAAGTGTCCGGCGAAGCACAAGCCTTGCGAGATAGCCCGCCTTCACGTTGGAAGGGATAATGCCGTCCCCGAACATGAACGCCAAACATCTTGAGTGATCGGTAATGGAATAAACAGTCTCCACGGGCACCATAAGCTTCTGGAGTTTCTCGACAGTTGTGCCTATGCTGTCTGCAACCTTCTTTCTTAATTGCAGGAGATTTGCCTGCCCGCTGATATCCATAACACCGGCCAATCTTGCATTCTGCGAGAATATTTCTGCATATTCCGGATTTTCAATAGAGTGTTCAATACCGGCAAGGTCCATGAGTTCATTCACTATCTTCGGGAACACCGCATCGTAAATCGTGGGTGAACCTTTTGATGCCCACACGAACCTCTCAAGACCGTAGCCCGTATCAACAATGTAATTATCCATTTTCTCGTAGGTATCGCCCTTGATTTCAATCGAGCCGCCCTTTGTTTGTTTTAAGTCCATGAACACAAGGGTTGCAAGTTCAAGCCCGCCCACAAGCACTTCCACACTTGGCCCGGCGTTGCCACCGCCTGCCCACGGCGCTTCCTTATAGGTTACTGCATTCAGGTCAAGGCCAAGGCTTGCAAGCAAAGAATCACACAGTTCCACTGTCCTGTCTTTCCAGTATATTTCCTGCCCCCGTTTGTTAAAGCAGTGATGCGCCATCATCTCAAAGGTGGTCAGGTGGCGTCCGCTTCGCCCCACGGCATCAAGGTCATCGAGGCGGATGCAAGGCTGTGAAATTGTCAGGGGGTTTGCAGGCGGCGGCACAAGCCCTGAGGTTACAAATGGCTGGAAATCCGCAATCGAGGCTATCGTAAGATAAATATCATCACGCCAGCGTGCGATTACAGGATATCTTTTAACGCGGGTATGCCCATGTTTTTCAAAAAAAGATAAGTATGCTTCACGCATGGAAGATATGTCGTATTCTTTCTTGAATACCGGGGCGCCTATGAATGAATAGGATACACATGGCGGGTCCCCGCAAAATTCGGTTTCAGAATCCCGCGTCCAGAAGTTATTGCCGCATTTCGGGCACTGTTTACGCACAAATCCATTCTCTTTGAAATAATCCAGCTGGTACTCGTCCTGTAACATAGCGGTCTGTAATTGTTAGGGGGATACATAATTATATTGGAAAAGGAGAACGGTTCGGTTTGTGTTGGCAAATTATAATTGGCAAATTGAAACGATTCCTAAAAATGAATGTTACAGAAAATTATGCACAATTTTAAAGGAACGTTGCACATTGATATAACTACTATTATAAATAAAATAAGAACCGATTAGGGTCGTATGCCTGTCGGGATGGGAAACTATATTCACCTAAAAGCCCATTTGAAGCCATAATCGGTAACGCGGTTTTATGGAATTTTGGAATTTTAAACCTTCTTCGGACGCAGAATTTGAAAATCTTTCAGAGAACCAATGTAAAGAATGGTTTTCATCATTAGGTATACAAATAGAATGTGTACCCAGAAGTGTAGATAGGACTCCTGATTACGAAATTCAGCAAGAAAATATTGGAATCGAGCATTCGGTTATGTGGTTCTATAAGGATGTAGAACCTCTTAGGAACTTTGTAGCTCAACTCCCCAATAAGATAGGGAATGTACAGCATGTCAAGCTTACTGCAGAAAAAATCGGCTCCATGGTGAGAGTTGAACATGTTAAAGATTTTAAAGGAAATGACCAGATATCTCTGCTTATAATTGAATATGATTTATCAGGAGTTAAAAAGAAAAGTTGGACTAAACTTAAAAATGAAATGAAGCATTTTAATAATGGGAAATATAAAAAATACCTTATAGTCTTAGACCACAGATATTTCATGTTCGATTCCGAGTCTTTAGGCGGTATGTGGGAGCAAATATTAGAACAAAAAGGAAAAAATCATAAGAATCTTTTGGGCATTATATTAGCGACTCTTAAAAAACCTGAAGATAGCGAAAGTGATTTGCCACAGTTACAATTCATTAAGAATCCCCATTCACTATTAGAATATCCTAAGGAGTTGGAAGCTATTAAGGAGAAAGAAAAATCCCAGTTCAAGGTCAAATCTGCTCATATTATGGGAGTGATAGCTTCGAACGCAAAAAATCCTATTGATATTGATATTAGCTCATATATGAAAGAATGTGGTTTGAGTTATGAAAAAGCAAGATTCCATCATGGTATTGCTTCAAAACCCATAGATATCGATAAACATTAGCAACAAATGAGCGATTTGTAATTCAATTGGTTGTGTTGCCGAATAAAGAAGGACGATTGCTCGTCCTTCCTCTTCTAAGAACCGTACGTGAAACTTTCGCTTCATACGGCTCAAGCATTTTATCACCCTTAAATCGGGCAGCAGTTATTTGTTATGGTCACAGTATCAAGCTTGCAGATTTTCTTTACGTTGTTCGGTACTTTATATGTCTTATCTATTAGTTTCTTGAAACGTTGTTTCATTTTTCTTGAAACAAAATATTCCATATCTAGATAAGGGTTTTTATCTAACTTCACGGGAGTATGTCGAACTATCTTCGTATCAGATAGAAGTTTCAATTGTTTATCTTTCGTTGAGAAAACCCAATTTCTATTTCCTTCTGGATGCCAATATCTATTGGAAGTCCAGTAATTGGATTTTTCAGTGTGTCTTCTTTTAGCCCAATGCCATAGCATTTCCCAGATTCTATGGTCGAGCTTATTGAATATTTCACTGGATACAACCGATTGGTGATAGTTAGACCAACCAGTTATTACGGGATTAAGGGCATTAATCAATTCTTCTTGTTTCCAGGCTTTTCCCTTCTTGATTATATCACTGATTTTCTCAGTAAATTTATCAATGGATTTCTTGGACGGTTTAACAAGAAGTTTGCCCTTATATTTTCTGAAATTCCATCCGAGGAAATCAAAACCATTGTCTATATGGGTAATTATCGTTTTCTCATCAGACAATTCCAGACCTCTGCCCTTCAGGAAATCTTTAATCAATTCCTTGACTTCCCTGGTTATTTCCTCCGTTTTTGCAGTAACAATAAAATCGTCGGCATACCTTACAAAGTTTACTTTGAATTTGGAAGCCTGAACATTGTGTATATTTCCACACGAATTTCTGTGGTATTTATCAATTATTATATTTTCAATTCCATCTAATGTAATATTAGCCAGAATTGGGGAAATTATACCACCTTGTGGAGTTCCTGCATCCGTAGGAAATAGTTGGCGTTCAAATACATAGCCAGCCCTTAGAAATTGTTTTAGAATTGATTTATCCATCGGTGCATTGTCTAGTAACCATTGATGAGAGATGTTATCGAAACATCCTTTAATATCTCCTTCCAGTACCCAGACAGGTGAATATTTACGAGACAAACATATGAAAGCCTGCTCACAAGCATCGTTTGTGCTTCTAAACTTTCTAAATCCAAATGATGTCCTGTCGCCTGTTGCCTCTGCAATCGGGTCTAATGCCATAGCATAAAGTGATTGCATAGCTCTGTCATACATGGTTGGAATGCCTAAAGGTCGTTTCTTGTTTGACCCATATTTCTCAATATAGACTCTTCTTAGTGGTTTTGCTTTATACTCTACATCGGTTAGAGCAAGAGCAGCTTTCATTTTGGTTTCTGGTGATGACCATGTTTCACCGTCTATGCCTGCTGTTCTTTTACCCTTATTTTGAGTTACGTTCAATGTTGCTAACAGTTTCGCATAATACGAATGTGTTAGAAGATACTGCAAACTTTTTACTAAATACCATTTACATTCTTTAACTGCTTTCGTGATTCTGACCTGTAGCCTATTTACATGTTCCTGAGCTTTATTCCAGTCGATGTTATTCCACTGGTTTTTCAAAAACATGTTTGCAGGTTTCTCATCTTTCGACGTAATTGAATATCCCGCATTCATAGGTTTACTTTCATTCACACGATAAAACACCCTAGAGTAAGTCAGCATCCTTTTGGATTAAGGAAAATTTTCAACCTCTATACAATTTGTTACCAATTGTCATTCGCTTTTTACTCTTTCCTCTGCCCCTTATGTCATTGTTACTCCTTGCGAAGTTCCTACCCTTTCGGGGAACATATGGGGTTTACCAAGTTCTACATCGTGCATAATTTTTGGATACTTTAGAAGCCACCTATAAGCCGGAAATCGTTTGTCCGTTTCCTATAATGTATGTGCAGCCATCATGGTCTGATTCCATACCTTTTGGTTTAAGCGTTTCAGACTATTTTCGCTTATTAATCCTTACGACTCTTACAATGGTTCAACTTTCGTTTCTTCATGGCAACCTTATCCTAACAGTTCATTTAATTTAGTCTTTAAATTTCTCCATATTGTCCTGAGAGCTTTACACCCCGGTGTTGCCACCAGCGCATATCTCAGTAGGATTACCCCAAACGGAAGGGGTAGCGCACGGCAATGCATGATGTAACTTCTTGTCGCAAGCACATTAGGAAAACCACCAACATGAATTGAATTGAAGCGATTCACTGAAATCAGAGGCTTTAAAAAAATTTACTGTCGGCGCCGCTGGGAAAAGGCACACGGATGACACGGATTGGACGGATTTACACGGATTTCGTTATCCGTGAGCATCCGTGTCATCTGTGCAATCCGTGTTCCGTTCCGATTCGCCCATCTGTACTCACCGATGCATTAAATCTGCGTTTATCTGCGGTTCGTTTTTCCGTAATACAAAGGCTGCATCGTTTTCCTATCGGGCGCGCCGAACAGTCAAAAATATTTAACCCAGAGTTCTTACGAGTTCGTCTTTGATTTCGGTGTAGTAAAAATTGCTGCTCCGCTTTGCGTTCTCTGCGCCTTTGCGGTGAATATTGTTTTCCGCGAAAACTCAACCCGTTTCTTTCTGTATTCCTACAACAGAAAGGAACCTTTTTACCACAGCTTCTTCAGCAAGTTTCAGGAGCGTCTGCTTATCCTTTGTGCCGCTGAACACTCCCAGGGGAATCTGGGCACCTGCGAGCATTGCATGCCCCCCGGCTTTATCCGCGCCAAAAGCGTCCTGCATCACTTTGCCTATATTAACCCGGTCATCCATGCTTCTCCCTGAAATATATATAGTATCTTCGCCGAGCCCGAATACGAGCGTGGTGGTTATTCCTTCAAGTGTCAGCAAATAATCAGCCGCCTGAGCAAGAGTATCCCTGTCCCGGATAGTCCCAACGTTTGAAATAAGATAACTGCCTTTTATCTGCCTGTTCTTGATGGCCTCGCCGAGAATATCAATCGACTCAGTGGACTTGGAAGGGGTTTCTATCCTGCCCAATATGTCATGGTTCGCAAGCGGGAAGAGATACGCCGCTGCAATGAAATCAGCTGGGTCGGTGTTCCTTCGGAAATCGTCAGTATCGACTTTAATCCCGTACAAAAGAGCGGTTGCAAGCTCCATTTTTATCGGTATTTCAAGATCCTGCAGGTATTTTGTCATTATGGTAGCGGTTGCGCCAATATTCGGCCTGATATCTACATATTCCGCTTTTACCTCTTCGATATCCGCCTGGTGGTGGTCTATCACAACGTTGATATCAGTATTCCGGGGTAACATATTATTCACCCCTGGCACAGAACATTCCAGCATCGCTATTTTCTTATATTCGGATGCTTTAAACTCCTTTGGCTGGTCCAGTTCTATATCAAGAAGGTTGATAAACGCCTTGTTCTCATGATGCCCTATCTTTCCTTTATAGAGAATTTCCGCTTTAACACCCACGCTGCCAGCTATCTCTTTTAATCCCATGGCGCTTGAAATCGCATCGGGGTCGGGATTATCGTGGACTACAATCGCTAATCTCCCCTCTCCTACAGAACTTATCAGTTTTTTTAATTCCTGCGCCAGTTTTACTGATGTAATTCTCTCGATATACTGGACAATTGCCGAGGCAATGGCTTTGAGGGGAAGGTTAGATGGCAGGACAACGAGATCTGCGCCCGCGGTATCCATTTCTTCTTTCTGCTGATAATTATGCGCTCTTGCTACAATGTGGACACCGGGAGCTGCTTTTTTTATAAAAGTTAAAGCTTTTTTATTTGCCTCAATATCGGAACTCATTATGAAAACAGATTCGAGATTCCTGATATCGAGTTTAGAAAGAACCCCGGCATCGCCGATATCTCCAAGAAGGGCGTTCAGGTTTTGCTCATTTAATGTTTCTATTTTTGCGGAATCATTATCTATAAGGATAATATTTTTATTCCGTGTTTCGAGTTCCTTTGCTATTGCAAGCCCGATGCCGCCGCTTCCCAGGACAGCATAGGTGACCCTGATTGGCTTTGATTCATCGTACTTCTCCTCTATATTTAAGCCTCCTCTTTATCTTATCCCACTTTATGGATTTAC
>JBGPUU010000053.1:0-17348 GCA_041491305.1 Candidatus Methanoperedens sp. | reverse complement strand
ATTCTTGTCGTGGGGGAGTGGCAGTCCAGGCAATAACTCCTGTATTTCGGGTCGGATTGAAGTGCACGTAAATATGCTGCCTCGAATATCGGATCGTCCATAGAAAGGGCGTGCATCGAACGCGACCATTCATTATACCTGTCCTGATGACAATCAGCACAGGAGTAACTTAACTGGAATTCCCCTGCTGCATGTACCCCGGGAATCATCCATACTAACATCAAACCGATTATAGCTCCAAATATTACTTTTACACTCATACAACTTCACATGTTAGATTAACTCTCCATCATTATTAATCGTGTCGGTCATGCAACGCCGGAATCATTCAAGTGGCAAAAAATTGAAATATTTTACCACATGACTTGTGATCCCTTCTCTTTTGCCGGGTCTTTTAAGATAGGCTTTAACATCCCGCTATATGTATAATCCTCCACAGCCGTTCCAGAAATAATCCAATCACTTGTTACTTTCGATGCAGGCTCTCTTGTTTTCTCACCGATTTTTAACTTCTTTTTAAGTGCGGCCACATTTCTCAGGTGTCCGAGGTCTTTCAATTCCTTTTTTACAAGAAGTCCGGATGCCACTGCCGAATCCAGCAGTTTTTTCCCGAGTTGTGTCCTGACAATCGTGGTATTCCATCCATCTTCGCTTCCCACAGACCCTATTGAGATATCGGCATATTCTGCGGTATAATCATGGCAGGGAAGACACCCAAGCAGGCTGTATTTGTGGAGTTCTTTTAAGCTGTATGTATGTACTGCGATCTTGTCTTCAACAGTTATTTCATGGATTATCATCCTGCCTTTTACATCCACTTTCTGGATATTGGATGGTTTTATCTTCTGGTTATCCTTCAGGAATTCCGTGAAAAGCCCGCGGTAATTGAAAGCCTCCATGCAGAATATGCCTATTTTCAGCTTATGCACATCACTGAACTCCGCAAAATCCGGAGAGCTGTCGATGAGGTGTTCTGCTATGGTTACACATGGCATACCCACTATTGCAAGCTTCTTATAACCAGCTTTAATCGCATCCCGCCAGCAGGTGAGTACAGATGCCTCTGAAAGCTTGGTGCCTGCGAATTCCAGTATCTCTTGCGGGGTTGTGGCAAGCCTGGGTTTCCCGATCCATCCTTTTTCTTTATCAACAAGCAGGGCAGAATCAATAACCCCATCTTTCATTCCCTGAAGAAGAAGCGAGGTAACAGTGCCTCCTATCTGCGCTTTTCTGAGAACGTTCTCATCTGTACTTTTTGTGGAGCAAATTTCAAGATAAGGACCGAGAAGCTCATCTACGGTTTGTCCTTCTGTGACAGGTGGTTTCGGATATGTTGTTGAGTGGGTGGCATTTATAACCGGACAGACCTGCAGGTCTTTATCAAACACGATACTTTCTTCATCGAAGACAAGTTCACCGTTTTTAAAACCTACCCCCGGGCTTGGGTTCACACAAACACATGCGCCGCAGTAAACACAGCATTCTCTTGCTACAGGTTTTACGAGCCTGCTGTCAGCATGTTTTTCAATGTCTAAGTACATATTCAGGCCTCCTTTTGGGTTACTTCAATAACCCCTACAGGGCACTGGTTCTCACAGAGCCGGCAGCCAAAGCACCTGTCTTCTGCAACCACCTCTGTGATTGTCCCCATCCACTCCGGGATTCTTTCTTCGTATTCAGGCCCCTTAAAATCAGTGGGCTTTAACCTGAACACGCGCCGCGGGCACATGTCTTCACATATGCCGCAGGCGAAGCACTGGGACTGGTTAACATACACGTTATATCTTGACATACAAATCCTCCTTTACGAGGTCGAACGCGGATGTTTAATCCAGCACACCAAGCTTTGCACCATATTCATCCAGTATCTGAGTAATTGTACTTTGCGCTGCCTTCATTCCCGCAGCATCGCCATTCTTTGCTGCATTCGTAAGGGCGGTGAATGCGTCGTCGACCTGCGAAGCTTTCGCACTGTCCCAGGTCTTCAAACTGTCTCCCAGTCTGGCACTGACCGCTACCGCATCCTGCGCTTTAATAAGTGCAGTTGAATTATCGCCTTTTTGGGCTGCATTTACAGCATCGTCCATTGCGGTTTTTACATCCTTAATAGTATCAGCATTCGATACAGGAATTAAATATGTGTTCATGAAAAAGTCGGAGCCTTTTTCTTCCCAGAGCGGTCCGATTGAATATGGGACAAGTACAGCGACAAGTGTAAGAGCCGTAAGCCCGGTTGCGACCATGTACTTGGTCTTGTCGGCATCCGTATCAGTGGAAAGCTTGTACAGCAGCGTTATAATACCAAGCACGAAAGCCGGTATGAAAACGCCGGTGTTCCAATCAGCCTGCACCCTTGGAACAATAAATACACCTATGAGACCGACTGCGGCAAGTATTAAAACATCTCTTCCTATAATCCATGCCTCCCATAGAATATCAGCACCGAGCCGGAGAGTCATCCGGTTTAAATATCGCAGTACCATCGGTCTTGCGATATGGAGGCTCAGCGCGATAAACAGCATAATTATTATGCTTGGCATAAGCGTAACAATCACGAACCATTCTGCGTAATCCATCCAACCCTTCATCATAAGTGCGTTTGCACCCAGAGCCGGGGAAGTTTCTTCCTGTGCCATGGCAACGCCGACAAACAGGGTCGCCAACAATACTAAAATTGCTAAACTAAATATTGACTTAAGATTTCGTTTATTCATATCTAACCTCTCGGCTTAAAGCCAATATAATCTTTAGTACGATGTGTATATATAATTATTCAGTAAAAAAAGCGACGGCACCTCAGGAACAAAAATAAAGTATCAGGAACAAACGTTTTTGTGCCGCAGGAAGAAAAATAATTATATAACATAAGAGGATGAAATATAATAACTATTAGGTAAAGCAATCAATCAAAATGACCATAGAACAAATAAAAGAACTAAAAGCTGTAGAGTTTTTTAAAGTCCTATCACATGAAATCAGAGTAAAAATAATATCCCTTCTTCATGAAAACATAGAGATGTCGTACACAGAGATTCTGCACACGCTGAACCTCGAAGAGGGGAACCTGAATTTTCATTTGAGGAAGATGAAAGGTTTTATTGAACTTACGGAGAAAAAGAATTACAGGCTCTCAGAGTACGGAAAAATCACTTACGGCATGCTGCAGGAAGTGGATGCAAGATTATGGAAAGATGCAAAGGAAATAATCAAAACAGATAACATGGCATTTTCTGTTTCCACGCTGCTAATGAGGATTGCGGCAGCATTGATAGATTTTACATTATTCTTGCTATTTGGAGCTTCTAATTTTTTAATATTAAAAAACTGGTTTAAACTCGATGCATTTGCTTTTATAATATATCTTCAAATAGTACTTCTATTAGCCTATGTCTATTTTGTTATCATGGAAACATACAGCGGGCAGACGATCGGTAAATACGTGATGAAGATCAGAGTCTTAAAAACAAACGGGGATAAGGTCAACGTAATTGAGTGCGCCATAAGAAACATGGGAAAGGTCTTCTTCCTGCCGCTTGATGTTTTGGCAGGGGTGCTGTTATACAGAAAAAAAGGATATATCAAATTCTTTGATTATTATACAAAAACAACTGTCGAAAAAGTGATTTAGAATAAAAAATATATCTTTTCCTGCCACGAGCAAAGGTGAATATATGAACAATCTGGTCAACAAAAAAATCGTATTGATAATTACAACGATGAGTTCTTTTCTTGCTCCTTTTATGATTTCTTCGGTGTTCTTAGGACTTCCGGCCATCGGAAAGGATTTTGGGATGGATGTGGTTCTGTTAAGCTGGGTTTCTTTATCGTATCTATTAGCTGCTGCAATGTTTCTCGTTCCAATGGGAAGGCTGGGTGATATATACGGCAGGAAAAAGATTTTCAAATATGGCATAACAATCGATATCATCGCCTCCATTCTTCTTGCTTTTTCATTCAGCCAGACAGAGCTTATTATTCTACGTGTTTTCCAGGGTATCGGGGCGGCGATGATATTCGGCACAAGCGTGGCTATCCTGACATCAGTATATCCTCCCGGAGAAAAGGGCAAAGCGCTTGGGATAACCGTTGCCGGGGTTTATCTGGGGCTTTCACTGGGACCGGTGATAGGCGGCTTCCTGACGCAGTATTTTGGCTGGAGAAGCATTTTCCTTTCCTATGTTCCCCTTGAGTTGATAATAATAGTATTGACCTTCTGGAAACTGGAGGGAGAGTGGGCTGATGCAAAGGGAGAGAAGTTAGATGTAACCGGCACTGCAATCTACGGCTTCTCGCTCGTGGCGCTGATGTACGGTTTTTCAGTGATGACAGAGAAGCAGGGCATATGGTTAATCCTGATTAGCATCATAGGATTCGTTGCTTTTATCAAATGGGAAATGAAGGTGAAAAACCCGCTTCTTGATACAAACCTATTCAGGAATAATAAGGTCTTCACTTTCTCTGTCATTGCTGCTTTGATAAATTACAGCGCAACATTTGCAGTAGTATTTTTTTTGAGCTTTTACCTTCAGGATATAAAAGGATTAAGCCCTGAGAGTGCGGGTATAATTCTGGTATCCCAGCCCATCGTAATGACTGTTTTCTCACCTCTTGCAGGGAGGCTGTCAGATAAAATCGAGCCACGAACGGTAGCCTCAATAGGAATGGCTTTTACAACGCTGGGACTTTTTCTTTTCAGTTTTTTAAACGAAAAGACAACAATGGGATATATTGTAGCCAGTTTGATTATTATCGGTTTCGGGTTTGCACTTTTCTCCTCCCCGAATACTAATGCAGTCATGAGTTCTGTTGAAAAGAAATTTTACGGCGTAGCCTCTGCAACTCTCGGAACAATGCGATTAACAGGTCAGATGCTAAGTACCGGAATTGCCACGCTGATATTAACGGTATACGTTGGTAACGTCCAGATTGCCCCTGAAAACTATTCTCTTTTCCTGGGAAGCGAAAAAGCGGCATTCATTGTTTTTTCCGCTTTATGTTTTGTGGGAGTATTCGCCTCGCTTGCAAGAGGTAAGGTAAGATGATGGTGGAGAATGCAAAAAAAAAGAGATGCGTACCGTGAATAAGGCTGAATAAAGATTAAATTTTGTTTGGTACGCTCTTTTCACAATTTATATCTTTTATTATGTAACGGTTACTGTTCCGTGTGGCATGGTCGCATGGATTGAGCATTTATATTCAAATGATCCGGTTTGATTAAATGTGTAGCTCCAGGTTGCACCCGGGCTGATACTACCAGAATCAAATGCCCCGGTCACGGACGTTACTGTGTGCGGGACAGAATCGCCATTGGTCCAGGTTACGATAGTTCCACTTGTGACCGACACGGTCGCTGGAACAAAATTAAAGTTTTGAATATTTACACTTACCATATTTGTTGGCGGTGTTGTGGATGCTGGTGTCGCTGTTGCTGTCGTTGTTGCAGTCTGTGTCATTGTTGGCGTTGGTGCGGGCGTTGTTGTTACGCATCCGCTTATTAATATAGCTATTACTACCAGTCCAAAAATTAATGTTTTTTTCATATTTACCTCCCTTACACAAGGTATAATTTACTTACTATTTATCAGTTTTGGGCTATTTTTTCAATCATCCCGAAATTTCAAGAATGGAAGACAAAAAAATTTCCATTAATCAAGATACGGTGCAAACACTTCGTTATATAATCTTTTTACATTACCTTCTGTTTTAGGTAAAGTTGGAAAGCCACTATATTCCTTCGCCTTCTCAATATCTTTCCGAATCTCTAATTCATACTGGCTTTTTGAATAAAACCAGCCCTGCTCTTCATAATACCGGGACAGGTATTCCTGTTCAGTTTGACCGGGTGTGGGAATAAAAACGCCGCGTTTTTTCCCAAGTTCTGCGATATCCATCATTGTCGTATAACCCGACCTGCTTATTATGAATTTTGCACGATTCATCAGCAGGATCTTTTCTTCCTCTGTCACGTATGATTTGACTGTCGTCCACTTGTCGAGCTTTTTTTCGAAATTGTCATGCGGTCTCCCGAGGATTACTATTTTTTCCCCTGGAAGTTCCTGTACCTGCTTTAACATAATCTCTTCAAGTAGGCTTCGCTGCGGTTCCGGACCGGAGATAATAATCAGGAAATCAAGGTCTTCAGTTACATCCAATTTTTGGGCACTCGAAAGGATTCCTGAATAATATGCCCTCATATTCGTTGCTTTCCGCGTTGACTTGCACAATTTCCCGCTGAGACAATTTCCATTTTCATCAGGGCTGTTGGAAGGAACAATCACACGGTCAAATTTCTTATGGAAATATTCATTAACATATTGGGAAACGGTCTCGGCAGGCCTGATATAATAAGGAACGCTAAAGCGCAGCTGGTGCGAGATGAAAAAAGAAGGTATCTTACTTGAATAAACGCCAAGCCGGTTATCACTTATTACTGCATCATAGTTGTTTTTTGACAGGAGGTGATCCGTCCTTTTCTTTTCATCTGCCAATGCTTTTACCAGAACCGGAATATTTGCAAAAAATTTTGGCAGGAAATATTTTGTTGAACTGTACGGAGCAGGATAGTCCTCAAAATGGATGAACTCACAATCAGGACATTCTTTTTTTAATAATATGAAGGCGCCGCGGCTCGTTGCAATAGTTACTTCATGACCGTGATTTTTAAGTTCCCTGATTATCGGAATATCCCTGGTAGCATGACCCAATCCCCATGAGAGCGGACTTACAAATACATGTGCCAATTTAAATCATCTCTCATTGGTAAAACGATTAGCGTGTGTGTCTCTCCAGATCTTTCGTCCTTTATGCTGCAGCATTCTGTCGCCAAGGAGGGTACAAACCACAGGCAATGGAGAAAAAGCATACGCGATAGAACCCAGCAAATATGACATTTTGCGTGAATTTCTTACCCTGGATATTCTGGCGGACATGGGACAATCTACCCCATTGACCTTCAGTATGGTCTTTGACGATTCATAAGCTACCCGTGCACCATAATTGATAAAGTCCATAAGAGATGCTACTTTTCCTCCATAAATCGTTTCCTTATTCTTTATTCCAGCCCTTAAATCTTCCTGAGAATTTCCATGAAACAGGGTATAACCATTTCCTATCATGTAACTTGCATGTGCGTCACTTCCTCCAAGTTTCGCATGCCCGTTACAATTTTCAAGTGCAAGAGCGTTTGAATATCCATCCCTGTGTAATGCATTGAATACTTCTATCCCATCAAATTTTAATTCGTTAATTTTTTTGCCGACACAGGAACAGTGCGCACTGAAAGGATGCGGGGCAATGGCTATTCCATCCTGCGCATGTATTTGTTCTATCGTTTCTTCGGCGCTTAATCCTGGATTGACTTGCTCCTGGAGGAACAATCCTAATATTTCACCATTGCGGGAAGTTATCTCTTCACCTATCACCACAAGTTCCTTGTTGTATTTCCGTGCTTCAAGTGCGCCTTTAATCGTGTTGTGGTCCGTTATACAGAGAAAATTAAGCCCAAGTTTCTCGGCAACCTTGATTGATGTCCTCGGAGTTGTTACACTGTCCGGATATGATAAAAACGAATATTTGGAGAACCCTGAATACATAGTATGAGTATGAATATCGCCGACTCCAATTTCTTCCATATTTTGCCCCCTCATTTCATTATTATTAGTCTTTATTGTATAAAGTTCTTTAGTGATTTAGTTTACCATATTTTCCTATTGCAAATCCAGAGAATCCAGAATAGTCATAGATGAAAGAGTATATAATAATTCCCTGAAATCAATTCCAGAAAAATGGAATTATGCCTAGCTCTCCTAGAACAAGTCCTTATTATATAATATATGAAAATACCCGGAACAAAGTTCACGGCTTCACTATTCGTATCTCAATGCATCCACCGGCCTCAATTTCGATGCCTGGTACGCGGGAATTAATCCTGCAAGTATTCCTACCGTAACCGATACTGATAATGCCATAATTATCGAGTTCAATGTCACTATTGTGCCCCCTCTTGCCATGGGAAGACCCCCTCCCATGAGCGCAGGCAGGAAACCTGAAAGAATTGTTCCAAGGATTATGCCTATGACTCCTCCAACGAGCCCGATAAATCCTGCATTGAACAGGAATATGAGAAGAATGTCAGGATTGCGCGCGCCAATGGCTTTCATTATCCCGATTTCTTTAGTCTTTTCAAGGACAGAAGTGAACATGGTGTTTGCAATCCCTATAGAACCGACGATTAATGAAACCGCCGCAATTGCAAGAAGAAAATTACTCATTGAACTCATCGTAGCAGCCCTTGCCTGCTGCATTTCCTTCCTTGAAGTGACAGAAAAATCCATTGTAGTTTGAGTGACGTGTCTAGCAGTTATAAGTTTGTTTTCGATTTTCGTAATTACATCATCTAACTGGTTTTGGTCTTTAATCTTCATAACAAGTGAATCGTAGATATCATTCGTCTTGTCCGGCATCACCTGGTATGCCATCTGGATTGGCATGTAAACGCTGGTGGACTGGTCATCAAGAATTCCCACAACTCTGAAAGCATTGCCGTTTATCGTTACCATTTTATTTATCCCGACAGGCTGGGAAAAATAAGATGATGCGAGATTTCCCCCGATAACTATGACGTTCTGGTCAGCAGAATCAAGCATCCTGCCGGTTTGTATAGTAGTTGTAGTGATTTGGGACCATACTTTCTGGTCAACCCCTGTTACAGATACTTTGCCTGTTTTGCCAAGATAGGATATATTCACACTCTCTCTGATATTTGTGTCAATCAGCGCAATATCAGGTATCCCCTTCAATGCCTGGAGATCACTCCTGCCTAATACTATTTCTTTGGTCGTCGCCTGGGCTCCGGAAGAACCGCCTCCTCCTCCGCCGCCTCTCATACCGAACATGTTGCCGCCCCGTTCAGCGCCTGCTGTGATTGTCACAATATCTCCGCCAAGAGAATTCAATTGTGCATTGAGCGTTTGCTGCATCCCGTCTCCTATAGATACAATAGCAATCACTGCGGCAACACCTATGACTATGCCAGTTATAGTCAGCCAGCTCCGGAGCTTGCTGTGCAGCACCATATTAAACGCATGCTTGAAACACTTATTTAGTTTCATTTTGACCCGCAGGAGTTATTATTTCTTCTCGCGTTTGAATAAATCCTTCATTTTGAAATCTGGATTAATCAATTTGCGGCTCCTGTACTTCCTGTGGACTACAACTACGCCAACAAGCGCCACTATTCCGAAGATATACAGCATGTTATCAGAGAGTACATTTGTTTGTTGTGATGTTCCTCTTCGTCCCATAGCCGTTTGCCCATCCAGAGATGCCATATTCTGGAGTCCGATTTTGACATATTTGTCAACAACATTTCTTGTTCCCATGGTATCGGTATAAGCTATTTGCATGTGAACCGTATCAGATGAGCCATTCATCGATCTCTGCCTTCCCTGGAAGTTGGTATTGTTTCTGGCGGCTCCATTCTGGGAAGTCATATTACTTATTAAGGACTGCAACTTGAAGCTTGCAACAGTGTAATCTCCTTTGTTCAGATTCCCTATGATAACTGAATTTGAACCGCTTACACTCCAGCCCTGCTGATCCGGGATAACCACTGATACCGAGTTTGCAGGATTGCTCCCGATATTGGCAACAGTGAAAGACATTTGGCCGTTTGCATTATCCGAGTATGCTACATCGAAATCCGTTCCTCCGCCAACATACACCCCGGCAAACGTGTTTATTGTTTTCGTCTGGTTTGACATTGAATCTTCATAAGTCAGGTATAAGTTCAGTTTGTATAACCCCGGTACTGCATTAGTATCTGCCATCACCTGGTATTCCAGCTCACTGCCATTGCCAATATCAATATACCTGATATATTTGGTATTGTCGCTTCCGACCGGAAGAATTATCTTATCATCATTCGACCAGCTGAAAGTCAAATCCCTCAAAGGGGCATTCCCCACATTATTGATGGTGAATTTTAAGCTGCTTTGTTTTCCCGGAACAAGCATCGTCTGGTCAATGTGTATCACTTCAGCGCTTTCTTTGCTCTTCACATCAAGTGACAGGATTTGCTCTGTCGTATCGGTTGAACCCGCCTCATAATACTTAACTTTGAGCTGGTAACTACCTGCCGGAGCATTCCTGTTTATTTGCATATGGTACAGTACTACTTTTAGATTTGCAGAAGGATTATCCGTCTGATAGGGTTGAACTATTCCAACATCCTGGACTGCGTTTTGACCTGGTACAAGCTCAAAAGGATACGCAGGTACAACCTCCATCATTAGATCGTTAGTACTCGTACCGCCGATATTCTGGACTCCTATACGTACATCCACGGTATTTCCTGCAATAGCAGGATTTGGGTCATAGTTCGCAAGACTTACAGATAGTACTGTTGAACCTGCTAAATCCGCATAAACTAGAGGGGTGTAAACTGTCAATAGCAGTATTATCAAAACCGGAAACATTATCATTTTCATTATCCTATTCATTTTTTAATTACCTCATTATTCTCAGATATTTTCAAAATCTCTCCATCTTTCAGTTCAATCATTGTATGAGCATATTTTGCCAGATTAAGGTCGTGAGTGACCATTATTATCGTTTTTCCCTGCTCTTCCCACAATCTGTGAAGCATATCCAGGACTTCCCTGCCTGTAACACTGTCCAGGGCTCCTGTCGGTTCATCAGCAAGGATTATTTCGGGGTCGCCAGCCAGACATCTTGCTATAGACACTCTCTGCTGCTGACCCCCGGAAAGCTGTGTCGGCCGATGATGCATCATGGTATTCAACCCTACCAGGGTCAGTATTTCTCTTGCCCTGTTCGCTGCTTTCTGGTCATCATATTCCAGGAATTCCAATGGAAGCTTCACGTTCTCAAAAGCAGACATCGACTGGATCAGGTTATATTGCTGGAAAATGAAACCGATAGTCTTTCCCCTGAATGAGGCAAGGTCTGATTCGCTTAAAGTGCTGATGTCTTGCGAGCGGAGGTAGAGACTTCCCCTCGAAGGAATATCCAGGCATCCTATCAGGTTCATCATTGTGGACTTGCCGCTTCCAGAGGCGCCGATGATAGCAACAAAATCTCCTTTAGTTATTTTTACGCTTACTCCTCTCAGAGCCGGCACTTCCACTTCGCCCATCCTGTAAATTTTCCAGACATCCTTCAGTTCCATTATGGTTTCTATCATTTATTACGCCGCCTTGCCAGGAAAACACAGGCAAATAATCCGATAAGGGATAACACAATTCCGAATCCTGGAGCTGATGGTGTCCCGGCGGGCACTGTATTTGCAGGGGTATCGGTTGCCGTTGCTGCGGGTGGCTGCCCAATAGCCATCAGGGCTGCACCGGGGTCTGTAACGTGGTCAGGCTGGTTCTCAAATAACGTTCCGTACGAGTTGAGCGGTAACGTCCTGTTTGAGTTACGCATTCCGAACGTTCCGTTAGTGCGGCGCTGCCCGGGTGTCCTGCTGGAATTCCGCGGCACATAAGTTCCGTTAGAATTGTTCTGCCCGAACATCATGCTTGAGTTGCGCATTCCTGAAGCTATGACATGGCATGTGCCGCAAGTACCGCCGCCATACACGTCAGTGAGATTTGTAAGATACTGGGGCCGTGCAAAAGCCTCCGGTGCTCCTGCAAGAATTACTATTAACAAAAGTAATATCACTGCTGTTTTCCTGTTCATTTTGTTTCTCCGCTTTCTCCTTTTCGTGTCGTTATAATTCGTGTCGAGGTTCCTGTTATTCTCTCCAATCAGTTCTGCTGCCATATATTAGAAGTAAAGGAAGTCCAGAGAGGTTAAGTGGTATGGAGTGGTTAAACGCCGGACTTCCTCTTTATATAATCTTTTATTACGTTTATCTCATCGTTTAGATCTGTGAAATCCGAACATTCCGGTGGGGCTTCGCATTAACGTTTCGTTAGAGTTCTGGTGTTCGAGCATTTCACTGCGGCCACCGGATGCTATAACAGGAGACGTCAATAATACATTATAATTCGTATTATTCATGGTCAGGGTACCTGTTGAGAGCATTACTCCTTCGTATTTAGACATTGAAAGCGAGATGCTTCCTACTATAGTTGGAATGAAGCCAGTCTGGTTCGTCCCGCGTGGAGGCATTGTCACTACATTTCCGGTAAGAGACTGGTTATCATAAGTTGTTATGTTGAGGGCATATGCCTGACCTGCAAACCTGAGAGTTCCCATTGTTTTTGTTGGTGCATTTTGCATGTAATTCCGAATATCAGTTGCAATCCCTGCCCGGGTTTTATTCTGTGAAAGTAATGAACGGATATTACCTGATGACACATCACTCATTTTTATGGCGTTCACATCCAGGATGTGATATTCACCACCATTAAGTGCAAACCCGTGTCCTATGATTAAAGGCTCAACAAACGTTCTAACATATCCTCTTTCTATACCAATGCCCGGACTTAAGGGCTGGGCAAATACTGCTGCTACTGCAGGTGCCGAAACCAGCAAAACCGCAGTAAACAATATCAATATTCCTGTTTTCTTATTTATTTTCATTTTAATAACCTCAAATTCCTTCTTCGATTGAACGATACTTAATTCCGATGCAGAACATTAATATCAACTAAGCTTTATTTGAGTTCCTTTTCTGATAAAAACCATTCTGAAAGTTCGATAACGTTCGTCCTTCCGTATTCACGCTTTTTTATTATATTTTTCCTCTTTAGAGCGTTTATTATGCCTGTAAGTGAAGATTTTGGTATCCTTGTCTCATACCGGATGTCAGCCTGCGTTGCAGAGCCGCCGTTTCTTAGCAGTATGTTTATTATCGCCTTCTCGTTATCGGAAAGAGTATCTATGACCTTTTGCATTTCGCCGGTGATACGGATTTCTTTTGTTTCAGGTTTCGTTTCCGGGATTACCTCAGTTTCCTGGTCGTGTGATTCTTTCTTCTCAGGTATAACTATTCTTTTGCGCATTCTGTGTCTATAAAATACGAATGCAGCAATCAGCACAATAACTATCGATACAAGAAGCACTGAAGTAAGCGGACTATTTGATGTAAGTGGATTATTTGATTGAGCCGGTACATCCACTGGCAGTTTGTAGTCCACTTTAATCCATGGCGATATTACCCTGTATCCATGAATGGATAAGGTAAGCGAGTCTGCCTTGACCTGTACCTGGTAATTGAGTTCAGGCGGTACATCAATTTTCGTGACCTCAGAACCGGCAGGAAAATCAAATGTTACAGAATAGTCTGAATAATAACCTTCCAGGGAGAAGTTAAGCGACCATGTATCCGCACTCTTTGATGTCAGTGCGTCTGTAACTGCATAAAGCTGGTTGGTATTGTTATCAAAGGTGTACTGCGTGTCATTTAAGAAAGGCATATAAGACAAAGATCCGGGCGTGGCATAACCTGTCAGGAGTACGTTCCCGGAATTATCTACATAACCATTGAGCAATACCTGCTCCTCGTTTATTGTCTCCTGCTGCGCGTGCGCTCCTGTTACCAGGATTATCAGCAGGAATAAGAATATTCTAAGTTTCATACTGATTAATATACGATATGCTTTTCATAAAGGCCCCATAGTCCGCCACAGGGATGAAAGACCATTTAAGAGTTCCCTGAAATTGTCTTAAAAGCAGTTTCGAAAAAATGAAATCAGGGCTTACATAGCTATTTTATTAAAACCCTGTTTCCCATCCCATTCCTCTGGCGTATTATCAATCCTCTTTTCTCAAGCTTATCAAGAAGCCTGCTTACTTTTGGCTCCGAAAAGCCTGTCTTTAAAATAAGTTCCCTCTGTAATATCGTACCGCCATCGATGATTTTCTGAAGCAATATCTTCTCATCACCATCAAGCAGATTGGCTGCCAGCATGGCTGCACTTATATTTTCTGCTATTGTTTTAGTTTCTACTAGTGTATTCTCTTTTAATGCTGGCGCTTCGCTTTCGTTTGAGAGCAGGAATATATAAAGGAATGACATACCTCCAAACCATGCAGTAACAATCAGGAGCAGCACCTCATTCAGTGAAAAATACGAGACCCCTTCTATCGGGACTGCCTGGCCATTCTCCAGAACGAGCTGAACAGGGCCTGTTGCCAGGAGTCTGTCGATAAGCAGAAGCACTGAGATGATCAAAATAATAACCGCTATCAAAATATTACGCTTTCCGGTATTTAATTTGAGTTTCATTCAGACCCTCAGTCTATTGAGCATTAAATGATATTGAATTATTATATCTTTTGCCAAAAGAGTTCATCTAAATAGTTACCAATGGAATATCGTGGTATCCCGATTTCAAAACTTCGTAAATGATATTGGTCTCGATTTTTTCTATCTCTTTCCATGTTCGTAATTCTTCAACCAGTTTGTTGAGAATTATCTGGTCCTGTGCAAAACATGAAGCAACGATAGAATGGGTGGGACCTAATGAAAGTGCCACAAAAAAGAACTCTTTCATGGAAGCCAGTTTCTCTGCAATTTTTCTTATATCTTTTCCTGGTGCAAGTGTAATTCCTAAGATAAAGACATATTTATATCCGAGCTTACGTGGATTGATATTGGCCTGGATTTTAATGTAACTCTCCTCTTCGAGTTTTTTCCTTCTTCGCTTGACCGTATCGTGGGAAATCCCAATTTTTCGGGCTATCTCCACATCATCCATTCTTCCGTCCTGTTTTAACAGTTCGATTATTTTCTTGTCTGTCTCGTCCATACGTTACCCCAAAAAAGCCGTGATAAGCTGGTTACTCTTTTCGGCAAGGTCGATTATTTCGATTTTGCGAAAACCTGCATCCGTGAGCCATTCCCTGTATTGCGCTTCAGTATATGTGCTTCCTTCTTCGGTGTTTGCCAGCATATTCACGGCAAACATTTCTGCCATGGGACTTCGTCCCCGCACCATGTCCTCTATTGCAATCATCCCGCCGCTTCCCAGAATATTACCTGCGCGTTTTATGAGCTTCCTGTTCTCTTTTTCTGAATATATATGGCAGATATTGCCCATAAAAACAATGTCAAATGATTCGCCTGCGAATTCATTCACGAACTCGTTTGTGAAATCCCCCTTCCTGAGAGTCAGGTTCCTGACATCTCCCAGCCCGAACCTGGTTTTAACGTAATCAATGGTATCAGGCAAGTCATAAAGAACCGCTTTTACGCCTCTATTCACAAAAGCTTTTGAGTATTTGCCTGGCCCGCCCCCGAGGTCAAGCACGTTTTTAGCATTTTTCTTCCTTTTAAGGCAGTGCTCTACGGTCTCCTCTACGACTTCATCAGGCCTTGATGCCATGGCGTTCATGAATGCTGCAACATCACGCTCTGCCCTTTCAGGCTTTGCCCCCTTGATAATTCCGGGAAGCTTAAGCCATGCTTCCATTATATCGAGAAAATGGGGAAGAGACCCTCCGACATAATTCTCACCGCGCTCAAGGAAAAGAGACCGTGCTTTCTCGGCTATGATATACCTGTCCAGCCTCTTACGGACATATCCCGAAGCGCAAAGTGCCTCAAGAACAATGAACAGAGCCCTCTCATCGGCATTGAGCGCATGCTTCAGGGTTGCTATGTCCTTTTCCCCGGAGAGCGCTTCAAATATTCCTGCCCGCTGAGCCGAACCCAGCAATACAAGTTTGCTTGCATAGTCTCTTGCAGTTTCAAAATCAAACTCTTCATTCGATGTCCACATTTTTGCCATATTACGTCTTGCCTCTTTCTTGCGAATTTTTCGCACAAACTATTAAATATGTGAGTAGACTATCGTATGGTTCGATTCAATATATTAATTTATCTAACATTATTGAGATTGCTATGCCCCAAAAAGAAAAAACCGATAATTACTCGATAGAAGTGCGGAACCTGACAAAAAAGTTTGGCAACTTTACAGCCGTAGATGATATCTCCTTTTCAGTAAAACGGGGGGAAACATTCGCGTTTCTAGGGCCCAACAGCGCCGGGAAAACAACCACAATAAAAATGCTCACAACTCTTCTTCACCCCACGACCGGGACAATGCTCGTGAACGGCTACGACCCCATTACGAACCAGGACGCAGTGAGGCGCTCTTTTGGAATAGTGTTCCAGGATCCAAGCCTTGATGACGAGCTTACTGCTTACGAAAACATGGAATTCCACGGCGTGCTTTACAGGGTGCCTGATAAAATATTAGGGAAAAGAATCGAAGAACTTCTTAATTTTGTAGAACTCTGGGACAGGAAAAATGATATTGTTAAACACTTCTCCGGCGGAATGAAGAGGCGGCTTGAGATAGCACGCGGGCTTTTGCATACTCCGGAAGTATTATTCATGGATGAGCCTACCATCGGACTTGACCCGCAGACTCGCAATTCCATCTGGAAATACCTGAAAAATTTAAACGGCACCGAGGGTATTACAGTGTTTTTCACAACCCATTATATGGATGAGGCGGAGCGTGTTGCCGACCGCGTGGCAATTATAGACCAGGGGAAAATCGTTGCAGAAGGCAGCCCCGAGGGTCTCAAGACAAAAACAGGTACAAAGTCTCTGGAAGAAGCATTTCTCTCACTGACAGGCAAAAAAATACGCGAGGAAGAAGCAGGAAGCATTGACCAGATGCGGATGAACCGCAAGATGTGGAGCAGATAATGATAAGAACAATTTACATACTCTGGCTAAGGCAGATAAAGAGATATATCCGTTCACGCTCAAGAATCATAGGCTCACTCGGGCAACCTGTTCTTTTCCTTCTTGCACTTGGATACGGCTTTGGTCCCGTATTCCAGAAAGCAGGCCAGGGAAATTATCTTGATTTCCTGGCTCCCGGTGTTATTGCCATGACCATTCTATTTACAGCAATTTTTTCAGGGATGGAGATTATATGGGATAAGCAGTTCGGATTCCTGAAAGAAACGCTTGTTGCTCCTGTATCACGGCTTAATATCATGATAGGGAGGACACTTGGTGGCGCGACTGTTGCGACAGTCCAGGGTATTATAGTGTTTATTATATCGATCGCTGCAGGATTCCAGCCCGCAAGTCTCACGTTCCTGCCCGTTGCTTTCCTGGTAATGGCATTGACAGCCCTGCTTTTTACCGCAATGGGCACGGCGATAGCATCGCTTCTTGAAGATATGCAGGGGTTCCAGATGATCATGAATTTCCTTGTTATGCCCATCTTTTTTCTTTCCGGCGCCCTGTTCCCGCTTGCTGGACTTCCCAATTCGATTTTCATTGCGGCAAGCGCAAACCCGCTCACCTATGGAGTTGATGGCTTAAGAGGCGCTCTTGGAGGTCAGCTTCATTTTGGTTTCGGTATTGATCTTGGGGTGCTTGCAGGTGTTACAGCTCTGTTCCTTGTGAT
>JBGPUU010000052.1:0-17482 GCA_041491305.1 Candidatus Methanoperedens sp. | reverse complement strand
GATGTTCTCTCTTCGATGTTCGTAGGAGTGCTGTCCAAGGACGATGCGTGGCTGGAACATACATTGAATGAAACGCTTCCCGCGCTTGAGGAGCGCGCCCTTCGCCTTGCAGGGGAATGCAGGGAAAACGGTGAGTGCGCCGGGGATGATACGCTGTGCGATGAAGCGCGTATCAGGGATTTATTTGCGAAGACCCGCGAAAAACTTCTAAAAGAGCATGTTACCAGGGAGTCAAAGACGCAATTCCATCACGGATAAATGCACTCATCACATTTTTGCAAAACATATATCCAACAGGATAACCAAATCAGGATAAAATGTTTATAAGTTTTACATTCTGGAAACGTCGGGCTTTAAAAAAGCTGTTATCACAATCAGGCAAGAGGCTTACGATTTATACCAGGAATAATCCTGATGCGGATTCCCTGGCAAGCTCCCTTGCATTAAAACATATAGCAGAATATTACAACATGGAAGCCGATATATATTATACAGGGGTAATCCAGAACAAGACTCTCATCAATGTACTGGGCGACGATGTAATGAAAGTCGAGTCATTCACCCGGTCACAGACTGAAACGGCTTTTGTTGATTTTCTGCCTACGGAGTTAACAGGCGAAAAAATCACTCCTTCAATCGTGATCGGGCATACACTTGGAAATACGGAAGGAATACACTGCGATTGCTGTGATGTCAGAACCACAGAAACAACATCAAGCATAATGATTGAATATTTAAAGAAACTTGGTGTTGCAATAGATAAAAGACTGGCAACCCTCCTTCTCTTTGCGATAAGGGACAAAACAAAGACCCTGATAACCAACTTCACTCTCGAAGATATCGAAGCATACTGGTATATCCACAAATATTTAGATATGGAATTACTGGTAAGCCTTGAGCATCCCTCTGTCAGGTTTGAGACATTTTCCGATCTTTCCCGCGCCATAGACAACAAAATAATTAAAGGGGCTTATCTTTTTACAACCGTGGGTTTTGTCAAAGACCCGGGCACGATTCCGAAGGTCTGCAAATATATGCTGGATATTGAAGGAGTTTCAACGGCTCTTGTGTTCGCGGTCGATGCCACAAGAATTCATATTTACGCAGAATCTGAAAATATGGAGCTTAATATGAAAAATATCCTCAGGAAAGCGTTCGAGGATTGGGGGGAAGTTACAGGCGGGCCGTTCCATGCAAGCACATCAATACCGCTGGGAGTGCTGGGTATTGTTGCAGAAGATGAAAAATCAAAACCACTTCTCCTTAAGACGATTACCGATTCAATCTCATCCCGGTATTTCTATTCTCTCGAAGCCGAATAGGACCTGCCTCGCAAACATCTGACACAGACCCCTTCTTTTGACATGCATTGCGGACAAACAAGGCTTCCGCACAGCATGCATGTGGATAGCTTTCCCGGGCGCCCGCAGATACTGCAAACTCCCATTACTTCCATACTTTCCCCCAACCGGCCAGATTATGATGCTTGATATGGGACGAAGAATTCTTCAATCATCCACGATTCAAGTTCTTCAGCCTCTTTTTTTCCCCCGTTTATCAAGGCTGGCCGTTTTTGATGGATTTCAGTTATTTTTTTGTTCATTTAAATCAATGGCATCCCTTGGGATGACAGTCTCCAATAAGAAAAAGTCTTTTTGAGGATTTAAATGTATCGATTTAGGCATTATTATTTTTTATAGACTTCATCAGGTTCAAACAACTTCTCGCCGATTACCTCACCTTCAATGGTTCGATAAAAACATGACCTGTAACCTGTATGGCATGCGCCGCCTATTTGTTCGACCTTGAGCAGCACAGCATCGGCATCGCAGTCTATCAGTATATCATGGATAATCTGTTCATGGCCTGAACTTTCCCCCTTTTTCCATAGTTTGCGCCTTGACCTGCTCCAATAATATCCTCTTTTTGTTTCGATTGTCTTTTTGAGCGCTTCCTTATCCATGAATGCGACCATGAGCACTTCGCCTGTTTCATAATCCTGGGCTATTGCTGTAATCAGGCCGTCTTCGAATTTTAAGTCTTTTATGTCCATGTGCCATCTGGATATTCAGCAAAGGTTAAGAATTTATCCGAACCTCCGACAGAAAGTTATTTAATTCCTGAAAGTAGGATTTGGCGCGTGTCTTTACTTACGCTTCTGGTTATAAGTCTCCTTTCGGGTTCATTGATCAAGCTGACCGATGATATTGAAGACAAAAACCTTAGCCGTAAAATCTACGCAATACCCGCCGGGCTTGCTTACGGGTTATTGATTGGGTATCTGATGATATCCGATACAGGCGCTGCACATCTATTCGGCGGCATCGTCCTCGGGAACCTGGTAACGGGCAAGATTAACAGCAGAGGTCATTATTCAGGTCTTGGCGCAATACTTACCGTGGTTTTCCTATTCGGAATTAAGCTCTCTCCCCTTGTACTGCTAATAGCTGCGCTTGCGGCCCTTGATGAAATGGGAGATTTAATACAAACGCCAAAATTCATGGATTTCATTTTCGAGTTCAGGTTAATCCTGAAGCTGGGGGTACTGGTACTTGTTATCCTGAATATGTTGGGGTTGAACGCTTTAGTAGTCCTTCTCGCATTCGATGGTGCATATATGCTGACAGGCGGGATGACAGGGAGAGCCGCACATGAAATATGATGTTGCCATCATAGGCGCAGGGCCTGCGGGAGCTTTCGCAGCTGAAAAGCTCTCTTCACTCGGTCATAAAACCATTATAATAGACCCGTGCAATAAAAAAAAAGTATGCGCCGGTATCCTGACAGCGCAATATGCCAGGGAATACAACGTAGATGATGCGTATGTAGAACGGGAGTTGAAGGGCGTCCGGCTCTCGTTTCGCGATACCAGGGCTGAAATAACATACAGGAAAGCGGTTGAGTATTCCATAGACCGCGAAGCTTTTGATTCTTTTAACCTGAATGAGGCAATTAATGCTGGGGCGGGGCTAAAAAAGGACATGGTCATGTCGTTAGAGGAAAACGGCACCTCTCTTACAATCAGGACAACAAAAGAGCAAATAGTCGCAGATTATGCAATTGTCGCGTCGGGCGTGTCGGATTTAAGCCGTCTTTGCGGCGGCGCGAAGAAATATGCCTATTGTGTGCAGCAGAAAAAAGATGGGGAACCTGATGATTATTTTGAAATGAACCTGATGCGCGGCGGCTATTCTTGGAGCGCGCCGAAAAAAGACCACGTGCTCACAGGCACATCGTCGCCGAACGGTTACCCTGATATTCCCGGCGAGAAAGGTTTGATACCGCTTGAACCAGCTGAAAAAACATTCTCCAACAGGTTTCTTCTTGCAGGCGATGCAGCAGGATTCGTATCACCGTTTGAGGGTGAAGGGATATTTTATGCGAGACGTTCAGGGGAAATTGCGGCAGAAGTATTATCCGGCGCCATTTCAGGAAATAATGCTCTGGAAAATTACGAAAAACGCTGGAAAAAAGAATTCGATTTTTCAACGCTTTCTCTACTTTCCCGGTTTTTATCAAACGATATGGTTCTGGAAGCTTTTGTGCGTGAAATCAGGGACAACGGGAGATTTAATAAGCTTGTAGAGGATATTCTGACAAAAAAAGATAAGGTTCAGGTAAAAGACATCTCTTCATTGATTAAAACACTGGTTTAAGGTATCGCAATATGATAGAAAACATCATCTGGCTTGCACTCGGGTTGCTTGTCATAGCTTCGGTCATCCCCCGCAATAATAAGCTCAAGCTACCGCTTACGGGCACCGGCTGGATGCTTTTTTCAATCCACTGGGTTTTACAGTGGTCGCATTATTATGAACTTGGGGATTATGTCAATGTAGCCCTGACCGTACTTGCAGCCATTTTCTGCGTTTTTATCGGTTTTATACTGATACGGCAAGACAAAAGTATTCTCGGGAACATTAACGGTATAAGCACTATTTCCTCTATATTTATGATGACCACCGCGGCTTCCATAGGCGGGCTTTCATATTTTGCATTTGCGGAAATCCCGGCATTGAATAAATGGATAATTTCAACAGTAGCCGACCAGACCGTATGGCTTGCCTCGGTTTTAGGGGTAACGATAACAAGGATTGACTGGAACCTTATCGCAGTCAATGGCTATAAGGTCGAAATAATCCTTGCCTGCACTGCAATAGAAAGCATTGCATTGTTCGTCGGGATAATCGTAAGCGCCAATGCCCCATTCAGGCGGCAGGCTAAGGCATTTCTCGTCTCGGTCCCGGTAATATACGGATTGAATTTGATACGAAATGTTTTCGTGATTGACGCTTATGGAATGACATGGTTTGGCGACCCCGATACAAGTTTTTATATCGCGCATACTGTTATAGCAAAAACAGGCTCACTCGTTGCGTTATTTGCAATCGCATATGCGGTGCTGAAATTACTACCCGAAATCATCGACATGATTGACGGTATCATGAACCTTGTAAAGGGGGTTTTCAGGCGTGCCGGCTAAAGGCTCTTTATCATGGATAGGCGGGATGATGCTGTTTACACTCGCAGCGGGGTATATCTCAACAGGCTTCACGGGATTGGTTTTTTATATATTGCTTATCGCATTCATTATCGGCGCAATTTTGACAATCTTTTTTTTCATTTTCTTCCGCGACCCTGAACGTTGTTCACCCGGGGATGAGGATGAGGCGGTTTCTCCAGCCGACGGAAGAGTGATATCCATACAAAACCAGAAAATCTGCATTTTCATGAACATCCATAATGTCCATGTGAACAGGGCGCCTCTTGCAGGTACGGTTACGAATATCGATTATAAGCCAGGCGGATATATACCTGCGTTCAACAAGGATTCGTTGGTGAACGAGAGGAATCATGTAGTGATAAATACCGATAGCGGTGTTCTTGAATTAACACAAATTGCGGGCGTCCTGACGCGGCGCATCGTCTCGTACATCAGCGTGGGAAGTCTTGTTAAAAGGGGAGAGCGCATCGGGATGATACGTTTCGGCTCGCGTGTGGACGTAATAATTCCCGAAGGGTATGAGTTTATCGTCAAAGTGGATGACAAGGTCAAAGCCGGATGCACGATAATCGCAAGGAAAAAAGAGAAAATAACAGGGCAATAGGAGATAAGAATGGGACAAAACATCCTGAAACTAATAAAACCTGCAGATGTCATTACGCTTATTAATGCGCTTCTCGGGTTTGCCTCGATAATAATGACGGTCAATAGACAGTTCGACACAGCGCTTGTGCTGGTTCTCATTGCCGTAATAGCAGACGGGGCGGACGGCGCAGTGGCACGTTACTCAGGATTTGGGGTTCTTGGCGCAAATCTTGACTCGCTCGCGGATGTGATAGCTTTTGGTGTGGCGCCTGCGCTTTTAGCATTCGTTTTCCTTGTCCATACAGGATACATTGCAGGAGTTTTTTCAGGATTATTCCTTGCCTGCGGAATACTGCGCCTTGCCAGGTTCAATGTAGCCGGGAAAAAGGACGGGTTTGAAGGTATTCCCATAACGGCCGGAGGGTTTGTTGTGGCTCTTTTCCTTCTTATCAGGGATTATGTAGGGTATTTTGATTATGTTTTTATTCTCCTGCTTGTGAGCTTATCTTTGCTAATGATAAGCAGCATAGAATATCCCAAATTGAAAAAACCCATTATCCTTGCGCCAATGTCGATAATGCTTGTTTTGGATATAGTTGTTTTTTATCTGAATTATCCTGATATGGTTATGGTAAAAAAAGTGTCTTTGCTCCTGTTTATTATGATTTTTGCCTACATCCTGAGCCCGATTGGAAGGAGATTTTATGTCAGAAATTAATGAACGCGATATAGCAATGTTTGAAGCCGGCATCAAGCTCGGTGCTCTGTACCACCAGTTTGTGGGAACGCCGATAAATGTCGATACTGTTGACGGTCTTGAACGAATAATAGAGGACAGCATCGGGGTCCAGCCTTATGTCAGGAGCGTGAGTGTTTCCATTGACCGCGAGATGGTCGGAAAAAAGCAGAATCCAAAGTTTGGGTACTGTGAACTGGAAGGGCGAATGCTGCATGTGAGTTTGCAGGTTTTGTATAAAAAAATCATAGCCACGGTTGAACTGGCGTATGATGAGGGATTGGATTACCCGATGATGAGTGTCAGGAAGATTGAGGAAATGTAAACCATGATTCTGAAGCTTAAAATCGAGGCAAATTTTTGGAGGTGATTTCTTGGCAGTAAAAGTAGGAGAAGTAGTAAGAGTAGGTGGGGCTGACCTTGGAGTCGTTGTTAGTGTAAACGTCGATGATGAAGAGATTAATGTTCGAACTTTTGATGTTAGAACAAATACACATTATACTTTATCGTATTGCAAAGAAGATGTAACTTCTATTTGATGGGTCCGATTCTAATGCTACGATTAAAAGAAGCACGCTGGATTTGTTAAATAATAAGACATAAATAAGATTAGCGTCTTATTAACTAATTATGACAACTGTAACAGTTTCAAGCAGGGGACAGATAGTTATCCCCAAAAAAATAAGGGAGATACTTGGGTTATCAATGGGTAACAAGCTCAAGGTTTTCCAGGAAAACAAAAAGATAATCCTTGTAGCCGAACCTGAGGTAAAACCTTCTGAATTATTTGTTAGCGCCTCGCCGAATGCTGTAGATAAAGCTACGAAAGCATCGCGTGAAATTGACGAGGCAAAACTCAAGAAACTCCTTCATGATTTAGGGATAAAATGATAGCAATAGACACCGGAGTCTGGGTAGAATACATTAATACCCGCGGCGCATTGCACACCCAAGCAAAGTTGGTAGTTGAGTCTGTGAACAGGGGAGAAACCGACGTTGTTTTAACTCCGTTGACGCTGACAGAAATATATTATGTTGCTGAGAGAGTGTATCAGGAAGTTTATAAGCCCCCACAATCTGAAATTCTTGCAAAAAAATTCTACGATTTTGTTTATCATCATCCGCATGTAGAAATAAAACCATTAGATTATGAACTCTGTCTAAAAGCTGCTATGATAAAATCAAGGTATAACATTGCGTTTTCAGATTGCTTTTTACTTGCACTATCAGAAAATGATAATGCTCAAGTTTTATTCAAGAATGTTGAAAGTGAAATGAAACAAAATATAAAAGAGTTAGATAAACGTTTTAAGCTTAAGTTTCTTGAAAACTATTCGTGAAATCATGCCTCTCGCCTTTCGCATAGTCCTCGTTGAACCTCTCTACAGTGGAAATATCGGCTCCGTAGCCCGTGTAATGAAAAATTTCGGATTCAGCGAGCTTGTGCTTCTGAACCCATGCGAGCTTGACATGCCCGCCCGTGTGATGTCTGTGCATGCTTATGACATAATAGAGAACGCCAGGATTGAATTCACGCTAAAAGAGGCGCTTTCAGGCTCAAATACCGTTGTAGGCATGACGGGGCTTCATGGAAAAACCGACAACAAGCACTATCGAATGCCTGCTTACAGCCCCAAAAAATTAAAAGAAAAACTAACTGGGAAAGGTGGGGTGGTCTCGCTCGTCTTCGGCAGGGAGGACGCAGGTCTTAGTAATGAGGAGCTTGAAATATGCGATATCGTTGTAAATATACCCACAAGCCCCGAATATCCGAGCATGAACCTTTCACATGCCGTAGCCGTTGTGCTTTACGAATTAAGCGATATCGAGGGTGGGGAAAGGTATCTTGCAGACCATTCTGATGTCGAGCTTTTATATGAGCACATTGATGAAGTAATGGACGATATCGAATATAAGGAACATAAAGAAGACAAGACAAAGCTTATGTTACAGAGAATATTAGGGCGGGCTGAACTGACAGGACGCGAAGTCCAGACCCTGCGCGGGGTGCTGCGCCGCATACAGTGGAAATTGAGAACAGGTGAATATGCAAAACCCGATTAAATTCATACTCGGCTGTTTTTTCGGCACAAAACCGAAAATAGCAGAAAGCCAGCCCATTTTTCCTTCAGACCTTAAAGGCGACCTCAAGCGGGGCGAGTTCGTGCCTTATTTCATTGTGGCATCTATAGAAGTGGGAAATACTACCACCAAATGCATCCTGACCGCAACGAACATGAAGGACGGGCGCACGCGGCTTTTGAACAAGACCGTGAAAATGACACGCGATGTGAGGAAACCCAAACCGAATGAGCGGATATTCGGCACAACCTTAAGCGGCGTGTCACTCACGCGGGAATCGATTGCGGAATTGGTCCGTGATACACTCCTCGAATCGCATAACGCTGTAAATCTTGATATAACAACTGACCTTGATTTCGCCGTGAGGTCAACAGGCGTTGTTGCAGGATTCTCATCGCCGCATGAAGTCGGGGAATTCATAAAAGCGCTTGCAGACGGCTGTCTTATTGCAGGCATCCCGCCAAAAAAGATGGTACCTGCCATGTCCATTGATAACATACCTGTAAAATTTAAAGACCATACCCTTATTGATAAGATTGTATTTACAGGTGCAGTAGGCGGTGTTCTTCCGCCAGTTGGCTCGACAGGGGTGGAAATCGTGGCAAACGAAATGGAAGGGGAACTTTCCACAGCGGGCATCAAGGAAGGGGCGAAATGGGCAGGTGTGGATTTCAGGAACCCTGTTTTTTCAATGGACTTCGGGACTACGCTGAAAGGGCGGATTACCAATAGCGATATACCATATGCCAGGACCATCGCAAACCTGTGCGGTTATGCAGGCGCGATTCCTGATGCCGTTATAAAAGGCACCGGGCTTGTGGATAAAAGATACGGCGCTGCGCTTGATTTATTTCATGACACCAAAGAACGAACTATATGGCTTACAAAAAGCGGTGCCATTAAAAAATACGCACAGGATATTCATGCGCTGATAACTATTGAAGTCGTGCCAGTGGACAGGGAGAGGTATGGAAGCGTGCCGGTTGACCCCGCCGCTGCAAAAGAAATAGGCGTTACACTTATCGGATGCGATGTGGGCGTGAACGGAAGCCTTATGCCAGAACTGATGGATATTGGTGCGGAAATATACTCAAAGCACGGATTAAAAACAATGTTTGCTGCACTTGATCTTGTCTCGGCTATGATGGTTGAACGGCTCGTGAAAATTGGTATGGATAATAACCTCGTCACAGAAAAAACATCCATCGGATTAACAGGAAGAGCTGCAATCACAGGCTGCAAACCCCACCTTATCCTGAAAAGCATTGAGAAACTCGGGATTTTCAAAGAACCCGGAGAGCATGTGGTATTCGTGGATGACGGCCTTGCCCGTGGCGCGGCTGTGATGGCGCGCTGCATGAATTCCATGGGTGTACCGAAAAATCCAATCGGGGGGAGACGCGGCGGCGGATGTGTCCTGAACCAGCGCATCGAATATTATAGAAAATCAAAAGAGAGGAATACGACATGAAGGCACTTCTGATGATGGGATGCCCCGAACTGCCAGTACAGACGGCGGCGGCATTGTATATCGCCAATAAATTGAACCTCGAAGGTTTTGAGGTGACAACGGCAGGTAACAAGGCTGCAATTAGCCTGCTCCTGAATTCAGACCCTGGAAAACATTATATCAAAAAAGTGATGGACCTTGACAGGTGCATCGGCGCTCTTGCTGAAAAGAAAATGGAGATTGACCTGTGCTTCGTGTTCATACATAGCGACAGCGGCATATCATATCTCGCCACAGTAAAATCCCTCTCGAAAGCAAAGACTGTGGCTGTCATTTTCGGAAAGGAAATCGAGCCTCTCATCGAAGCGAGCGGGGACTCGGTTATCATTGCGGCAAAGGCTGTGCATAACCCGACGCCTCTCCGGGCGCAAATCGACGGGGTGAAGTCATGGGCTGCGTTGAGGAAATGAATTATGAGATTCTGCTGCCCAACAGTTCTTTTAAGGAATGTGCCGAGTACATAAAGAAGAATTTCAAGGAGATTTATTATGTCGAAGCGGGTTTTAAGATTTTTGATAATTATCTGGTAGGAGTGTCACCGATTCCGATTGCGGTGGATGGGGATTTTATTATCATGCCGTATGTGAAGCCCTGCCACGGATGCTTTGTGCTCCGGATTCCGGGGAAGGAGGAAGTGGAGAGGATGAGGAAGGGGAAGTATGACCGAAGGAGTGAATAAAAAATAAATTACCAGTTTTTTATTAGTATAAACTTCATATTTTATTGGTGCCAGTTGCATTTGCTAGCCAAGATCTGAGATAACACGATAATTCAAATACTTCAACGTCTGGATAGGGTTTTGCTCCCGCACGGTCCACTAACTCTCTGTCAGAGGTTATAAAATGGACATACTTATGACCTCGGGAAAATGATAGTACAAGAGCGTCCTGAAGTTGCAGAGGGCCACCCGAAGCTGAAGTCGATTCTTTAGCAACCGACAAAAATAAGTCGTATAATGCACTTGATAATGTGACAGTTGCCCATTCTGCATTTTCGTATATATTCTTGGGGGTCTGTATTAAACCTGTTGAAAATCCAGCCTTAAATGTCCTTCCTTTACTAAATGTCAAAATGGCATCAGATGTCTGAGTTCCAATTTTGGCTTTGCCTTCAACTTTTATTGAGTAATTGAAAAATGGTAATGAAAGCAAAGGATTACTATGAAGGTTGACCTTTGGAACACTTAAGCTAAAATGCTCCTCGGTGAATAATTTTTCTATAAGTTGTACAGCATCCCCATAGGATTTCTTGAATGGTTTATTAGGGTTCGTAGCAGTGGCCATAAACTCTGCGAGAACTATGGGCGATGTCAGTAGTTGAGGACCGTCGTAACGTTTAAAGAACTCTTTTGCATCTTTAATTTTCTGGGCTTTGTTTTTCTCTGATGGTTTGTTAGGATTCTCCAAGAAAGCGTCCACAAGCACACATGTATCAGGATAGCATCGACTCAGAGTGAGATTTCGACCTCTACTTGTCCCTGAGACTGTCTCATAGCTTAAATCAGAAATATTATTAACCATTATTTTTCACTTCTATCATAAATATTGTATATTACTATGCAGTTATGTAACCATTACTTTTTATTTAAAATCCCAATGAACTCCAATCGAAACCAATGTATCTTAACACCAGGTAGATAACCACAATCACAACTATAACTGTAATCAAATAATAAAAAACCATTCCTGGTAATAACTTTGATGGTTTATACAGTTCATCATCTGGAGACGGCGAAAACAGAGCTTCATGAATCATTTTCAATATTTTAATTATTCTATTTTCTTTTTTTTCGTATGCCATATTCTTAATACACTACATTAATCCCACACACAATTGCCGGCACAAAGAAATGCAGAAAAACAAATTTTAAAATGGAAGCCAGCCCGAGCCATCACAATTGGGATGATGCTTGCAGACCCACCTACCACTTTTTGGATCCCACTTTATTTCTTTTTCCTTATAGGTTTCACCACAATGTTTACATTTTACATGCTTTTCTGAATTCAAATCCGGATGAAAAGGAGGTATTGTTCCATCTTTACGTGATTTCATATCCTCAGCTTGCTTACTTCCACGTATCATAATACCTAAAAGATAACTTTTCAAGCTTAAAAGCGTTAGTACACGCAAGCCAGATTTATATTCCCCAACCGCCATTTTATATTAATGCCCAACCCAAGAATCATCCTCCACGTTGACATGGACTACTTCTTCGCCCAGTGCGAAGAGCTGGAGCGTCCTGAAATCAAAGGCAAGCCCGTGGTGATATGCGTGTATTCCGGGCGCGGCGGGGACAGCGGCGCCGTGAGCACGAGCAACTACGAGGCGCGCAAATTCGGGATAAAAGCAGGAATACCCATTTCCCGCGCAAAAAAACTAAAACCCGATGCTATATTCCTGCCAGTCAATATGGAGCTTTACCGCAGCATCTCAGATGAAATAATGGAGATATTGCGCGGGCATTGCGTGAAGCTCGAAAAGCGACACCTCGCTTTATGCTGTGTTCGGGTATGCGAAGCATACTCGTCGTTTGATAAACCTTTCTTAAAGGTTTTTGAGCAGGAAAGCGTGGATGAGGCATTCTGCGATATCACAGGCAAAGTTTCCGGTTTTGATGAAGCGAAATTAGTCGCCATGCGAATAAAAGAAGAAATCAGGCAAAAAGTAGGACTGACATGCTCGGTCGGCGTTGCGCCGAATAAACTCATTGCCAAGATTGCATCGGATTTTCAAAAGCCCGATGGATTAACAGTCGTGAAACCCGGCGAAATCCTGCAATTCCTGGCGCCCCTTAAAATCACAGACCTTACAGGTGTCGGCAAAAAGACCGGGGAGAGGCTAAACGAGCTTGGTGTAAAGACAATCGGCGAGCTTTCAAAACTCTCCGTGGATGAACTCGTCCGCGAATTCGGGCAGGCAAGGGGAGTATGGTTAAAACAGGCTTCGCAGGGCATAGATGATTCGCCTGTTGTTGAACGTGAAGGCACGGAACAAATCGGGCGCATAACCACGCTGAAGGAAGATACAAGGGATTTGAACCTCATTTATGAAGTTATTGGGGAGCTTTCGGATGGGGTTTATAAGAAACTGGAAGCACGGAAACTCAGCTTCAAATCTGTCACATTTGTGGCAATTTCTACTGATTTTAAAACCCGCACAAAAACCCATACGCTGGGCGCGCCTGCAAAAGACCCTGATACCATAAAAGCGACAGCGTGTGAGCTTGCAACAGCCTTCCTTGCAGAATATCCTCTCAGCCTTCGAAGGGTAGGGGTAAGAGTGGCCAATCTTGTCGAGGAAAAGGGACAGAGAACACTGGGGGAATTTTAGGTTAATTTCTGACATCGTCTGAGCCAGATAAAGGTTTAATATAACAATCAATCATAAAGATTCTCATGGAATACTTGAATCTTCAGGGCAGGGTCTGCCCCTTTGTATTATTCTACACGAAGAAAAAACTTGAAACGGTGCCATCCGGTGAAAAACTGGAAGTTGTAATTGATGATCCAATCGGAAAAGAAACCATCTCAGGATGGTGCAGGACACATCATCATGAGGTTCTGGAAATAAGCGAGTCTGAAGGACGCATCAAAGTCATCATCAAAAAACATTAATAAACCTTAAGTAGAAAACGATTCGTAATACTACTAACAATAGTTATGGATTTCGTAGAACTTGTACGGAAAAACCTCGAAGGTAAGCTGCGGATAGAGGATGGCAACTGCGGCACGACCCACAAGGTGTTAAAGGAGATTTCCAGATTGGGAGGTAAAGCAGTAACATGGGAGCGGCCTGACGGGGTTTATTCAAAGATTTTGGACGACAAAGGAAATGTCGTGGGAGAGGGAGAAGGCATCACATGGCCGCCCGCAATCCTGTTCGCTATGGTAGAAGGAGGATTTTTCCCAAAGAACATAGAAACCGAATTAACGAAGTCCCTCCAGTGCATTATAGATATGGAAAAAGTGGCTGATATTTACGGTTACGGCAGGGTTGTTACGCCGGTGGCAGCAGCTTATAATGAGGTCTGGAAGAACGGCGGCAGGGTGGCAATCAGGCGAAATTCATGGGGCGTCGAAGTGGCTTTTATAGACAAAGATGATAAGGAAATAGCAGTTGGACCAATCTCTTATTGCCCCACATGCGGGACGGCAGCGACCATTCCGAGGGCGCCCGAGCTTGCTGCGAAGATTAAAGAAGAGCTCAAAGACAAGCGGAACACAGGTAAGGAGAAATACGAGCGCGGGATTGAGAACTGGTTTTTCTTCAAGAATGACAGGATGTGCTGCGAGATAAAGGAAAAAGGTGTCGTTCTGGGGAGGGCGCTGCGTTGCTGCATCGCCTATTCTGGCGTTGCTGCCGAAGTTCATGCAGGGATGGCAGGACCGAAATGGGGCGCATTATTCAAGGAATACTGCAAAATATGTCCCGTTAAACTGTGCAGGAAAGGGAAAAACACTGGTGAAGAGGCGAATAACCTTATAACCGCTCTTGAGAAAAAGGACATGAAAACCGATGTCAGGATGGACACATATATCACGGCAATGGTGAAAAAAGACGGCGCGCTTGTTGGAGAAGGCATCGGTACAGTTTGCGCTTTCTCGTCGCTTCTTTATGCCGCTGCAAAATGCATACAATTAAAAGCGGAAATCGAAGTCGTCAGGTAGCGGCGATGCATGAGATATCCATCGCCGGGGCCATTATGGACGCCGTACTTGATGCAGCCAAGAAAAATAATGCTATAAAGGTGGAAGAGGTCTTTCTTGAGATAGGGGAACTTACTGCGCTCAATCCAGACCAGTTAAAGTTCATTTTCGAAACAATTTCTGCAGGAACCACAGCAGAAGGCGCAAGATATAATATCGAAGTTATTAAACCTCTAATAAACTGCAAAAAATGTTTGTATAACGGCCCTATCGAATTTTTTGAGAAACTTCATTTTTTACTGCCCGTAATAAAGTGCCCGAAATGCGGCGAGGCGGATATAGATATTATCGCAGGGCGCGAGTGCTGTGTAAAAAAAATAAAGATATCCTGATTTAATCGCTTTCGCCTTTCAGGAGCTCGTTCACAATATCCTGCGTCCGAAGGCTTCCTTCAGCAACCCGTTTGACCATCGGATAAATATACTTGCAATCATCGATATTGTTCCAGACCTCAGGACCAACGTCCCTTATGACCTTGTCCATAATTTTCGTGCAGCTATCGCATATTCCTTTCTTGTTTGTCGTGGGTTTACCGCATATATCGCAATTCATAACTTTCTCCCTTACTAAATACCATTGAACTTAAATGATAAATAGATATTGCAGGCAAATTGGCAAAACATTTATCAGGATTGCAAATAACAGGTAAAGCCATGAAGCTCTTTGTCCCTTCGCCTGGACACATTAACAGCCTTAAAGAATTATTGACAGCCAAAGATAAGATATATTCCATATTCATGGCAGGCTCCCCTGACTATATCGGCACGGGAAGGAGCAATCTTGCCTCTCCGCAGCTTGAGGATATCGCGGCGCAGACAGAATATGCACACAAGAATGGCGTGAAGATGGAAATGGTACTGAATTCAAGCTGCATGGGCGGGCGCCAGCTCACGCCTGAAGGCTACAGGATAAATCACTGGTACATCGAGAAATTAGTCGATATCGGTGTCGATTCCATTGTGGTAGCTGACCCGTATCTTGTGGAAACAATAGCAAGAGATTTTGATGTGAGTGTTGTTGTCTCGGTGCTTGCTTTCGTGGACTCGCCGCAAAAGGCGGAATTCTTTGAGAATCTGGGCGCAGATTCTATAGTCATCGATTCGAATGTAAACCGGCATTTTGATGTGCTTCATGCTATCCGCGACTCAGTGGATTGTGAACTCAAGCTTCTCGTGAACGAGGGCTGCCTTTACCGCTGCCCTTTCAGGTATGCCCATTTTAACTTTTTCTCGCACGCTTTCGGGCCAGAGCCAAGACCAAATGTGCTGGACGATTATTATTACTATAAATGCCTGGAATTAAGGATTGACAATCCTGAATTGATTATCAAATCCCCATGGATAAGACCTGAGGATATCAAGCTTTATAGAGATATTACTGATGTTTACAAGATAGGCGGCAGGACTCATTTTGTGGACTGGATATTGAATTGCGTGAATGCATACCATAATGAGAGCTATGAAGGGAATCTCATGGACCTGCTGGACTGCCCCAAGGATTTAAAGGACTTATTCTATATTCCCAATAAAAGCCTTGACGGCGTTCTTGAGAAGCAGTGGCTGAATTGCAAGAAGGTTTGTAAAAAATGCGGTTACTGTAAGACTCTTACAAAGAAGGTAGCACAGGTTTATACAAAAGGCGGAACAGAGCAAGAGGCGCTTGCGCCCTGGGAAACATATTCGGTGAAAGCATGACAACATCAGAACTTTTAAAAAATAGAGCGGGATTTGAAGAGAAATTAAGGAAACTGATAGGCAGGCCGGTACTTTTAATCGAGCTTGATATGTTTGCCCTGCCGTGCGGATGCGCAGGTATAACCGCCAACATGAGGGGACTTGAGGTGGACGACCTTGAAGTGTTCGAGCCGCAGATATTGCCGTATCTTCAGGAAATGGCTGCAAACCTCAGTGTGAAACCGACCGTGACATTCGCAAGGCTTGTTCCGGGAAGCTCCATTGTTGCCTCGCTTAACTGGCGAACGCTGTGCAGCAGATGTTATCCAGAATTTGCACGCGGCGAGGGGAAAACGCCAAGACCGGATTTGTATTTGCTGCAGTTTGAGAGGAGAAAGTGATTTGGACATAAACCCACTCCTAACAACCTTCGGGATAATCGCGCTTGCCGAATTCGGTGATAAAACGCAGCTTACCGTAATCGCATTGTCTGCGGGATACGACAGGGTCAAAGTTTTCACAGGAGTTATACTGGCTTTCACTCTTGTAACAGCGCTGGGAGTGCTGGTAGGGAATACCATATTTAAATTGGTCAGTCCTGAGATGATTAAGATATTTGCAGGTTTATTATTCGTGGCATTCGGAGTCATTACATTATTATCAAAAGAAAGCGAAAAAGCTGAAACAAATGCTACAACACTTACTGGTAATCCGCTGGTTTCAACCTTTGGCATGATAGCCCTTGCAGAAATGGGAGATAAAACACAGCTTTCAGCCATCACACTGGTGGCAAAATACGATTCACCCTATCTGGTATTTGCAGGCGCCGTTCTTGCGCTGGGATTTATTAGCCTGCTTGGAATCCTTGCAGGTAAAAAACTTTGCGAAATAATGCCATTATCGAAAATCCGGATTGGCGCCGGGGCATTGTTTATACTGTTCGGGATTTTGTTTTTAGCCGGGTTCTAAAATTAAAAAACCAAAAAAGGAAAAATAGATAACCCGGATAAACTGAAATCCCACTTTAGATTTTATAAAACATTGTTTTTAAAATGACGGATAACCTTATATACAACATGCCCACGTATTGTTATATTATAGGCATAATTATTATCATAACAATAAGCCTTATGTCCGAGCCCGAGACCTCCTACGGGTTGCTCCTCTGTCGCTAATTAGGGGGTGAAAATCCCCCCTCGGACAAAACTCTTATGTTTTAGAACATATTTCTTCTACCCCAACCACCACAATGAGAGTAGTTGAAAACCAGGCGCGAGGTCGGCGATATATCTATGGATATCTTGTGCTCTGTTAGAGCATCTTGAACGGTATAATAATTGCAAAAAAAAAGAAGTGATAACCGCAGATTTATTATAGATACAAGATAAGCATGTATCTTTTGTATCTGCGATTACTTTTTACTTACTCATCCAGAATTGCTTCTGCCGTCTCACGATAGGCATTCATCACATAAGGAATGCCTGAAACCTTTGAAGCATCTTCGGTCAGAGCCATGACATCCTGGCGCCCGATAGTCGAAATATTGAACCTTCGGGAACCTGCCATAAGCTGCTGTAATCCTGTCCTGAATTTCTGGGCATAGGTGTAAATGCCTACAGCTCCCAGCGGGAGATTCTTCATGTCATTCCCGTATTTCTGGGCAAGCTCTTCATAGCATACGAATAT
>JBGPUU010000051.1:0-17950 GCA_041491305.1 Candidatus Methanoperedens sp. | reverse complement strand
GAGGGGCCGTGCACCATGTGCGGGGATTTCTGCGCCATAAAAATAATGAAGGAGTTTGGAACATGCAATTATTCGGAATAAAAACGCCGCTCATAAAACCGGGCGATGATATTACTTCTGTCCTGATTGAGTCAATGAAAGCAGGCGGAATTTCACCGCAGGATAACGATATATTCGTCCTTGCGGAATCAGCGGTGGCAAGCGCTGAAGGAAGGGTCATAGACCTTGAAAGCGTGGTTCCGTCTAAAAAAGCCATTGAACTCTCAAAGGAGTACGAAAATGACCCACGAAAAATGGAACTTATTATACAGGAATCGGATGAGATTCTTGGAGGGATTCCGGGGGTTGTAGTCACTATTACAAAAGGTGTGCTTTCGCCAAGCGCCGGAATAGATAATTCCAATGCACCTGAAGGGCATGTTGTATTGCTGCCAGAGAACCCGAAAAAAAGCGCAGTAAAAATCCGGGAGAAACTGATGAAGGAATACAGATGCAGCCTTGCGGTTATTATAGGCGATAGCAGGACCCAGCCGCTTCGCCTCGGTTGTGTGGGTATTGCGCTTGGATGCGCCGGGATTGAGCCCGTGGAGGATATGAGAGGAAGAAAAGACCTTTTCGGAAAACCCCTTTTGATAACGCGGCGCGCCACTGCAGATAATCTTGTCTCAGCGGCCCAAATAATAATGGGCGAGGCTGATGAAAGTACACCTTGCGTACTTATCAGGGATGCTCCGGCGGTGTTCTGCGATGGCAGCGTGGAAATACCTCAGATTTCACGGGAAGAGTGCCTGTATTTTGCATGTTTTGATAAATGAAATCGGATTTGCGCATCTAACCACTGTGTCAAATAACAAAATATATCAATCAAAATAGTATATTAAACGGACAGATGATAATGAAAAAAATAAAACAATATATGATATCAATGTTTTTGATTATTTTTTTAATCAATACCGCCTATGGATTTCCAGGGATGACTGGCAACATATCCAACACATCCAACATATCAAACATATCCACACCACAACCGGATTTGATCAATAGTACGGAATCAGAGCAGGATATTGTATTAGTACAGCATTTGATAGTAATTGATGCTGTTCAACTGCAATC
Source organism: Candidatus Methanoperedens sp. (assembly GCA_041491305.1). Classification (GTDB taxonomy): domain Archaea; phylum Halobacteriota; class Methanosarcinia; order Methanosarcinales; family Methanoperedenaceae; genus Methanoperedens. Next base: position 16,837 of record JBGPUU010000051.1, on the reverse strand, counting down.
TCAGAATAAATTATTCATAAGTGAAACATTGGCTTTTAAAAATATAGGGACTAAGAATTTTAACGGTTCTCTGAGAACATGGGTGCCTGATGGTGCCGAAAGATTCACTGTGGCAAAAACAGAAATGGTAATGGGAGCAACACCGACTCCTATTCAATTGATCCAGAACGGAAATATCATCAGCTGGAACGATTTTATAAAAGCAAATGATACAGCAACGTTATATCTTGTGGAATATTTACTGCCTGCAGAAAATACAGGATTGGTTACAAAATCAAAATATTTTTCCAAAAAGCTGGCATATCCCACACTAATAAATTACAAATATGTACAAATAAAAGGATTGCCACTGTTTATACTTAAATTAACAGTACCGAAAGACAATTCGATTGCATTGATTGACGAAAACGGAAACAAAATCACTCCTCAGGAAATTAGCGAAGCAGACAATTCAATTATTAACAGGTGGTCAGACCCTCCCCAATTCAAAGAGATAACAGTTGAAGTCTCAAAATCAGCATCCCCTCCTTCCGGAATTGCAGCTTATGTGGTTCTCGGGCTCGTTGTAATCCTTGTATTTTCATACCTGTTTATCAGAAAGAATGAAAAAATCCGGCAATTTGAAGAAAAAATCAGGAACTCGCTTAAACGGAAAGAAACCGTGGAGGAGACAATTGAGGAAACAGGGGAGGAAGAAGCCGGGGAAACTACAAAACCCGAGCCGGTTGAAACGGAAGATACCGATATTGATGGGAAAACAAAGGATGAACTTGAGGGAATGAAGGATGAAACTCTTTCCAAGCTCGGCGAACTGAATAAGGAATACGAATCAGGGAACATGCTGGATGAAGAATTTGAGGAGCTTAAAAAATCTTATCAGGAAAGAATTGATAAAATTACCAGAAGAATAAAAAAGCACTGATAATTTTATTTTATCATTTTCAGGAAATATTCGTGGATTCTCAAATCATCTGTCAATTCAGGATGGAATGCCAGGGCGAGCAGGTTTTTCTGTCTTGCCGCAACGATATGCCCCCGGTATGTTGAAAGGATTTCCACGTCCTTTCCCGCTTCTGTAATACACGGCGCGCGGATGAATATTGCATTGAAGGGAACTCTTAGCCCCTTAAAATCCACCAGTGATTCAAAGGATTCTTTCTGCCGCCCGAATGCGTTTCTGTTTACATGGATATCCATCAGTGAAAGAAGGGGCTGTTTTGTCTTTTCCACCTGTTCATCCCCACACTTTGCAAGTAGCACAAGTCCCGCGCATGTTCCCATTACTGGAATGCCTGAATCAGAGGCTTTCCTGATCTCAGATGAGATGCCTTCCCGTTCCATGAGCCTTCCAAGCGTAGTGCTCTCACCGCCGGGAAGGATTAATGCATCGCATGCAGGGACAATTCCTTTATGTTTTATCTTTACGATTTCTGCTTCCAGTTTTGCCTGTCTTACTGCTCTTTTCAGGGCTTCAACGTGCTCATCTACATTTCCCTGGATAGCAATGACTCCGATACGCATATACCCAGAGTCTCCAGACAAGAATATAAATTATTCCCAAAAAAATTATTGTTCGTAGATAATAGAATTAAACATTACATATAAGTAATCGAACAGAGAAAATACAGGTCAGGATAGAAAAAACGGAGAGAAAAAAATGGATATAGAAATTGGAAGGTGCGGGATAGCATGTGAGGTCTGCAAAAATTTCAAAAACGTATGCCTCGGGTGCGATGCGGAAAACCAGATTGAAAAAATTTGTGTCATTTATGAATGCACCAGCAGTAAGAATGTAAAATATTGTTTTGATTGCAGCGAATTCCCGTGTGGTCTGTTGAGTATTTCGAAATCTTATTGCCCCAAAACAGCCAAAATCAAATTAAAAACATTTTTCAATGACCAGGAAAAAGTGTTTTCGTCATAGGTAAGTTCTGGATGCGGTATGACCGGATGTATCTTTTCCCAACAAAATTTCCTCATTCTAAATAATTCGGTATATGTGGTAAAAATCAATAACAAGCGGAAGCTAAAATATTGTTTGATAAAAAATAATAATTCATTTTATTCTTTTTATCAAAACCACTATGTATAGAGACACAAGAGCTACCAATAACGAGAATCCCGGAACTTTCGGGGTCGGCGTTGGTGTCGGTGTTGATGTCGGTGGTGGTGTCCTGGTGGTAGTGGCTGTTGGCGTAACTTCGGAAGCAGGTTCACACCCCCACTTCGCAACATAATTTGCGCTCACTCCTCCAGCAGTGGTAAACACTCCGCCTGCATAGAGATCCGGGCCTATCACAGCAAGGCGCCATACGCCGTTATTCATCCCTGTTCCGAGTGGCGACCAGCTTGTGCCATCCCATTTAGCAACCCGATTTGCACTAACACCTCCGGCAGTGGTGAAACCTCCGGATGCATAGATATCCGAGCCGATAACTGCAAATCCCTCTACTTCATCATTCATCCCTGTTCCAAGCGCCGACCAGCTTGTGCCATCCCATTTAGCTATACGAGATGCAGGCATGGTAAACACCCCGCCTGGATAGAGATTTCCTCCCATCACCCCAAGTGCTCCGCCTACACGTAAATTCGTCCCTGTTCCGAGTGGCGACCAGGTTGTGCCATCCCATTTAGCAATATGATTTGCGCTCACTCCTCCGGCAGTTGTGAACTGTCCGCCTGCATAGAGATCCGTCCCGATAACCGTAAGTGAATTGACTCTATCGTTCATCCCTCCGCTACTTCCGAGCGCCGACCAGGTTGTGCCGTCCCATTTAGCTATGCGTTCTGCAGGTACGCCTCCGGCAGTTGTGAACCCTCCCCCGGCATAAAGAGTCGTTCCGCTTACTGCAAGGGCTTCTACAGCCGCACTACCGACAAGCCCGCTTCCCAGAGGCGTCCATGTTGTTCCATCCCATTTCGCAATATTTTCTGCTGGTGAGCCTCCGGCGGTTGTGAACCATCCTCCGGCATAGAGATCCGTTCCAATCACTGCCAGGGAAAATACACTACCATTCATCCCGTTATTTATCCCGGTTCCGAGCGCAGACCAGCCTGTGCCATTCCATTTGGCAATATGATTTGCGCTCAAACCTCCGGCAGTTGTGAACGTTCCGCCCGCATACAGATCCGTCCCGATTACCGCAAGAGCCCACACTTCACCATTCGTCCCGGTACCCAGTGGTGACCATGCTTTTCCATTTACGCACGTATCGGGTTTGTTTCCGAAATTCTGATCCTTGATGTTCTGACCGGATGTGAGCGTTACCGTATAGTAGCCTGGAAAAGGTTCTGTCTGCAGCCACCCGTTTTGGTTTACCTCTCCGATCTTGTAGTCGCCCGGCTTCAAGTCGTTGAAACAATAGTTCCCTTTTTCGTCTGTTGTAACGCTCAAATCTGCCGAACCTCCTATGTTGATCTGCCAACCCGGAAGTCCCGGTTCACCCGCATCTTGCACGCCATTGCCGTTCAGGTCGTTGAACTTTATTCCACAAATACTGCCGGGACTGGTGGCGGGTGAGATACGACTATTCCCGAAGTTCTGATCCATGATATTCTGACCCGATGTGAGCTCAAATGAGTAAGTGCCCGTGGAAGGCGCTGTCTGCATCCAGCCGTTTTGGTTTACCTCTCCAATAGTGTAATTACCCGGCTTCAAGTTGTTGAAACAGTAGCTGCCTGTTCCGTTTGTTGTAACGCTCAAATCAGCCGAGCCGGTTATATTTATCTGCCAACCCGGAAGTCCCTGTTCACCCGCATCTTGCACACCGTTGCCGTTCAGGTCGTTGAACTTTATTCCACAAATGCTGCCGGGACCGGTAGCGGGTGAGATTGTTTGATTGGTGGCCTGTGCAAACGTCACAGGTACATAGAATAATAATCCTGATATCAAGACCAGGACTGCGATGCTTAATTTTGTTACCCTCATCTTTACATCCTCCATTTTTGTATTGTCAAGTTATGATTTTCCCATGCCGGCACAGCAGCAAAAAGTAAACGATAACTATTGCCAGAGCTGTGTACATCAACGCCTTCTTTTTCAAAGATTGTCTCCCTCATCATGCCTAACCCCCCATTAAAGCCTGGAATTTTAAATGTTTACATTAAATTTAACTTAAGAAGTATATATCTATATCGTTTCATCTGGCTTTGGTAAGCACCCCCAAAGTCGATAGCGCAGAAAACTAATTATATCAATGAGACTGTATTAAACTTCTAAGATGACGGTGGAATTAATAGATATCAGGAAAGCATCAAGACCAACGGTTGCTGTAATCGGTCTTGGCGGGGCGGGCTGCAATATCATCACATATCTATCCCGGAAAAGTATTGCAGGCGCGAAAATTATAGCAGCCAACACCGATATAACGCATCTTGTTTTGCAGCGGGCTGATAAATTACTGCTTTTGGGAAAAGAGAGGAGCAAGGGTAAGGGATGCGGGGGATTTCCTGAAGTGGGCGCAGAATGCGCACGAGAAAGCGCAGATGAAATAAGAAAAGAACTCGAAGGCAGCGGCATCGTATTTATTGTTGCGGGTCTTGGCGGGGGCACAGGTACAGGTTCTGCGCCAGTGGTCGCTGAAATATCCCGCAGTCTGGGCGCGCTTACCATCGCGTGCCTGACAATGCCTTTTGAAATAGAATCACTCAGGCGCGAAAATGCAAAAAAGGCAATCGCAGCCCTCTCGCAGACATGCGATTCTGTGGTATTGATTGATAACACGAAATTGAGGAAAGTGGCCGGGAAATTGCCTCTAAAGACCGCTTTTGCAGTAGCGAACACACTTATCGGGGCATTCATCAAAAGCATAACTGAAACCATCACCGAACCGAGCCTTATGAACCTTGATTTTGCGGATTTAAAAGCCGTTCTTGAAAAAGGAGGAATATCATCTTTCGGGATCGGTGAGGCGGAAGGCACAGACCGCGTTGAAAAGTCGGTATTGCGGGCTATAGACGCTCCCCTTCTTGACATTCCCGACCTTTCTTCCGCTCATGGTTTGCTCATACATATCACAGGCGGGCAGGACCTGACGCTTGAGGAAGTTGCAAGAATTGGCGAGTTGATGGCACAGAATTTACCTGGCACAAAAAGGATTATCTGGGGCGCAAAGGTGGATGATACAATGACTGGGCGCATCAGCATAATGGCGCTATTCGCAAGCGTGGACAATCCTTTTGAGTTGAAATCATAATTGAGATAAACAATCTTCAAGCGTGCCGTTCCCCACAAAGTCCGGGACAACCTGATACTTTCTCATTGCTTCAGCTGTCTTTTGTCCTATTGCAATAACTTTGAGCTTTTTTGCATGTTCCGGCGCGAAGCCTGAAAGTTCAAAAGATTTTGCACTGGTGAATATCACTGCCTCAACCTCATCTAATACTTCTACAATACTGCCACCTGCTACAAGCCGATATGCCGGCGCCTCGATTACTATAGCACCTGCGGCTGACAGGGAGCTTACCAGTTCCGGATTCGGCACTTCAGCGCGGGCGATGCCGATTGTTTTGCCGCTTATGTCGCCGAGATATTCTGCAAAGTGGCCTGATGAGAATTTCTCGATAACCTCACTTCGCATCCCGTATTCTTCAACTTTTTTTGCCGTTTTCGGGCCTACGCTTACGATTCTCACATTTTTTGGTATTAATTCACAAACCGCAGATGAACGCAGATGAACGCAGATTTGTTTAATTTTTTTAAAAAATATATCGACACCGAGGGCGCTTGTGAAAATCAGGATTTCAATTTTATTCTTTGAAATCATCCCGGCCAGGCGGGAGAGAGGAGCAGGGTCGGCTGGCGGCGCGGCGCGCATGGTTGATACTATGACCGCTTCATGGCCGTATCGCTTGAAAAGCTCGGGGACGCCTTCTGATTTTTCTTCGAGTTTGGTGACTGCGACTTTCACAGAGGTAATATTGCCCCGGATAGCATTATGTTTTTTGTATTAGTATGTGTAAAATCTTTTTGGTGTTAAATTTCGTCTGAAGTAGCTTTGAGCTCTTAGCGTGCTTTGCGGTGCAGGATTTTCCACCGCAAAGAGCGCAAAGGACACAAAGAATTTGCTCAACACCAATTTTTTACAGTCCTATTAGAAGTTTTTACCCTTTCAGCGCCGCCTCGATACAATCCTCAGTCCTTCCAAGAATGCTCTTTACCCCGCACAAATTCGGCACATACTTATGCGCCTTCCCCGAATTTACCATCATGCAGGTGAATCTTTCACTCGCTGGAGAGACCACCATACAGGTATCGCAAAAAACTTTTGCGCCGCTTTTCTCGATTCGCTTAATCAATTCAGGATGCTTATTTTTTATGGCGCGCGAGGTGCAAATCCAGACCTCTTTTTTTACTTTTTTGCCATTTAAAAGCCGCTCAAGCCTTTCAAGTTCGCTGACGCTGCTGTGAGGACATCCGAATGCTATCAAATCCGGCTCGCCCTTTGAATAAACCTCTTTTATCTGGCTTTCTTCGATTGTAATCTTCTCTTTCAGCGCCTCATATTTTCCTGCTTCAGGGGTCACACCCTCAACATGGTACAGCGCCACCGCACCGGAGGCAGCCATTGCGGCGCCGAGTGATTTGAGTTCATCCTTCGATGGCTTTGATTTGAGTTTAAAAAGAGGCACTTTATCGCCCACCATCTCTCCAACGATATATCCAAGCGCCCCGTAATCGGAATCATGAAGCTCTGCTTCGACTATTATCGATACAACGGGTTTCCGGTTCTCATCAAGATGAAAACCGTAATTCGGTGTTTTTCCAATAAGCGCAGCCGACAACGCGCTCGGTCCGCCTTCCCTGTTCGTTCTCGCCCCGATAACCGAGTTGGCGTACGAAATGGCTGAAGATTCACTCCATGCCACATGGTCTCCGAAGCCTGCCAGGTTGTCAAAGATATTATATGGAGTGCAGGAGCATTCGATTCTTACACCAAGCGCGGAATATGCCTTGATTATTTTCTCCTGTTTTTTCGCGAAATCCTCTGAAATACCCATTTCTTTCCAGCATTCCAGGTCCATCCCGGCGGGATTAAGAATCGATGGGACAGCTACTTTTCCTTTCAGGTCTGATATCCATTCAAGACCTGCATCGCCTATTGTCTTGTACGAAACGCCTGCTATCTGGGCGCTTTTTATTGGAATAAGCCTGTCAGCATCGTAAATGTCCCCGAGGGCAGCAAGTATTTCGATTGCTTTCTGGTAAGTCGGGCCGTGTTCCCCGTTGAAGAGCTTTTCTTCTTCAGGCGTGAGGTACATCTAAACCCCCTGCACAGATGAACACAACGAGCGCAAAGCTGGATGAAATATAAACAACGAACTCAATACGAACTCGTACGAACTCAGATACAAATATTTTCTACTGTTCGGCGCGCCGATAGGAATCCGATGCAGGCTATACGTATCGAAATCACGAACCGCAGATGAACGCAGATGAACGCAGATTGGTTGAGTTTTCGCAGGTTTCTTGAATGTGATGTTGACCATGAAATCTTTTTCATCTCGTTTCAGAAAGAAGTGCCTGAGTTATCTTTTTTAATTCAGGTAGCTTGTTCTTCATTACATCCCACACTATTTCTAGATTTATTCCAAAATATTCATGAGTTAGAATGTCTCTTAATCCGGCAATCTTTTTCCATTCTATCTCAGGTTCTTTATTTTTTATATCATCAGGAATTTTCTTGACAGCTTCTCCTATATTTCCCAGATTTTTCACAACGCCATCCTGTATTAATTTATCTTTCAGAAAATCCTCATAAGACAGGTTTTCCGTATATTTTTCAATTTTTCGAATTGCTTCAAGGATGTCTTTTAAGTATGCCTTATGCGTTCGCTGCATATTTTACACTCCCAAGAATATACGGTTTTAAATCAGGTTTAATCGATTCTTTCATTACAAGGTCAACTTTGCATTTGAACATGTCTTCTAAGAAGAATTTTAAGTCCATATAGTTGTCAAAGGTTGTTTTGCCCTTCTCGAATTCTACCAATATATCGATATCGCTTGTGGGTTTTTGCTCGCTACGTATATATGACCCGAAAAGTCCAATTTTCTTTATGCCGTATTTTTTTATTGTATCTATATTTTCTTCAAGATTAGTCATTATTGTTTTATCGGTGAGCATTTTATACCTCATGGGCTATCAATGTTTATCTGCGGCCTCTTCGCCCTCTCGAACTTCCATTTCTTGCTCAAATCCATCGTCGCATCTATACCAATTTTTGTCCCGATGCCGTTCTCTGAGCGCGGGTCTAGCGTGCTGCCCCTCACATTCGGATAAATGTAAACATCCTCATCCCCTTTCACACGTGTCGCTATTGCAAATTCGACATCATTCGGGTCGTAAATATTAATATCCTCATCCACAATCACGACATGTTTTAAGCTTTTGTGGGCAGCAAATGTTGCATCTATTGCCTTCTTTGGTTCATCATCATTTGTTTTATGAATCTGAATTACAGCATGGAAATAATAGCATCCGCCAGGCGTGAGTGCCACATTCCTGATATCCGCCACTTTTTTCACTTCATTGAAAATCAGGGGTTCATACGGAATCCCCATCAGGATATGATGTTCGCTCCCTGCAGGAAGCAGGGCATGGTAAATGGGATCGCGCATGTGCATCATGTTTGTCAGGTGGATGACAGGCTGTTTCCTGATTATATCGTATGTGCCGCTGATATCCACGAATGGCCCTTCATCTACAAGTTCGGTAGGATGAATGTACCCTTCAAGAACTATCTCTGCATGAGGTACTTTGATGCCGTTTTTGCATTCAAATAGCTCTACCGGTTCACCTTTTAGCGCCGAGGCGTAATTGAATTCCTTTCCCTCGGGTACGCGGGTCGAGATGGCAAACAGGGTCACAGGGTCAATTCCGATAACAATTGCCACAGGAAGCGGCTCACCGTGTTCCGCGGCTTTTTTGTGAAGATAATAAGTGTGCCTGAATTCAACAAGCCGCGCCGCTAATTTGTCTTTTCCTATTACGCGCAGCCTGTGGATTGAGGCATTCATTACTCCTTCATATTCCGAAACCACGACGCCGGCTGTGATATACGGGGCGCCGTCACCCTCAAAATGCGTGAGGATGGGAAGTTTTGTAAGGTCCGGTTTTCCTGTGATTTCTTTTGTGGGCGAGTCTTTCACGAGCTTTACATCGCCTTCGGCTGAGCATGAGGAAAGATATTCTATGATTTTTTCTGGGGATACGCCAAGCGCTTCCGCAAGCAATTCCCTTGAACCGAGGATATTCATGACAACTTTTGAGCCGTCGACATTCGTAAAGAGTGTAGGCTCTTTACCGACCGATGCCGATACCTCAAATACAGGCGAGAGGCGTTTTGTGACTTCTTTGAGTTTCCCTTCGGTTTTAAGCCGTTCTAAGAATCCCCGCAAACTCATTCACGCCACCGCTTGTATAAATTATGCTCAATTGAAAGAAGGTCGAGGGCGCGCCCGGCCATGAAATCAAGAAGTTCATCGATAGTTTTGGGTTTTGTATAAAAAGCAGGACACGCAGGAAGTATGGACGCACCGGCTTCGTATGCTCGTTTCATGTTCTCTATGTGTATCAGGTTCAGGGGCGTCTCGCGCGTCATTAGAACAAGAGGTCGTTTTTCCTTAAGGCAGCAATCGGCGGCTCTTGAAATCAATGTATCTGACATTCCGCTTGCGATCGATGCAAGGGTCTTCATGCTGCAAGGCGCCACCACCATCCCTTTGTTTTTGTGGGAACCGCTTGCTATCGGCGCTGTAAAATCATAATCGTCATAAACGTTATCAGCCAGTTTCTCCACATTGCCAACTGAAAGAGCTGTCTCTATTTCAATAAGTTTTTTGGCTGATTCGGAAATGACCAGATGGGTTTCATACCCTTTCATTTTTTTAAGGGTTTCAAGAAGCCGGATGCCGTACTGGACACCTGAGGCGCCGCTTATGCCTATAATTAGCTCAGTCTTCATAGGCTATAATTGGTTTACTATGTTTGAATAGTTTTTGTTAAGAATAGATTTAAGAATAAGATTATATCAAATAGGCGCAATTTCAAGAGTCATGATTCAGGTATTATCTGATATTGCATTGCGCCTCGGTCTTGGCCTCATCCTCGGCGTGTTGCTTATGATTTTCATCACAATAGTTGAAACCGCATTTTACAATCATAACAAACAGATCCATATAATTGTAATCGCTGTTCTCATATCACTGATAATATATGCCCTCGGGGATATTGCTATTGATATCCTGGGTTTTTGATGCTAAGGATTTGACTTTTTCCTTCGGAATCTTCCGATTAATCTTCTTATCCTGCTTTTGCCAGGGTTTTTGATCTTGATTCTGAGATAACCCCGTTTTGAATTTATAACCATCTTGAATATTGCACCATCCGGGCAGGCATCAAGAAAATTCTTTACCTCTCCTTCTGCGGTTTGTTTATTAATCCCCGTATATTCTATGCTCATATCAACCAGCTACTATTGGAATAATCATATACTTAATCCTATACTTATCTTAATGAACTCATAACAATCGGCATTACAATTCAGTAAAACCATCAAATCCATAAGCTTTAACTGAAAGCAGGAACATTAACCACGAAATAATAAAATATATGGTACTCGATAAACTTGGCGGTTCGCTTCAGGACGCCCTTAAAAAACTTGTCGGAGCAAACAGGATAGATGAGAAGATTGTGGACGAGGTAGTCCGGGATATCCAGCGCGCTCTATTGCAGGCTGATGTAAATGTAAAGCATGTGATGGTGCTATCGCAAAAAATTAAACAGCGCTCACTCAAGGAAGAACCGCCTGGCGGGATGAACCCGCGGGAGCATGTTATCCGTATCGTTTACCAGGAACTCATAAACATCCTCGGGAAAAGCGCAAACGTGAAGCTTGCACCCCAGACAATAATGATGGTGGGGCTTCAGGGAAGCGGCAAGACGACCACTACCGCGAAATTAGCCCGCTATTTCCAGAGAAAAGGATTAAAACCCGCTGTCATATGCGCCGATACCTTCAGAGCAGGAGCTTATGACCAGTTAAAAACCCTTTGCGACCGCATGGGTATTTTTTTCTACGGCGAGAAAGACGTCAAGGATGCCGTTGCAATTACTCAGCGCGGGCTCAAGGCAATCGAAAAATTCGACGTGAAACTTGTTGATACCGCGGGAAGGCATGCTCTTGAGAAAGACCTCATCAAGGAAATGGAAGATATACATGCTATCGCAAAGCCCGACCACAAATTCCTTGTGCTTGATGCCGCAATGGGGCAGCTTGCGAGCGAACAGGCAAAGGCATTCAACGCCTCCATCGGAATTACAGGTGTAATCATTACAAAACTTGACGGCACAGCCAAGGGCGGAGGCGCTATGTCGGCAGTTTCTGATACCGATTCTGCGATTGCTTTTATCGGCGTTGGCGAGACGCCTGATGACCTTGAGAAATTTGAAGCTGACAGGTTCATTTCGCGCCTGCTGGGTATGGGGGATATCAAGTCGCTTCTTGAGAAAGCGGAAGAGACGCTCAAAGCCGAAGACTTTGATGTGGAAGCCATGTTCAAGGGGAAATTCACCCTCAAGGATATGTACAAACAAATGGAAGCCATGAACAAAATGGGTCCCTTAAAACAGATAATGTCGATGATACCGCTTGGCAAAGTCGGAATGAATGTTTCTGATGAAATGTTCGCCGTGACCCAGGAAAAAATGAAAAAATACAAGTTCATCATGGATTCGATGAATGATAAGGAACTTGAAGACCCGAAGCATATCAACAGCCCGAGGATAACAAGAATTGCTCGGGGCTCAGGGACGAAATATGAAGAGGTGCGCGAACTCCTGAAGTATCATAAAACGATGCAGAAAACAATCAAGAATCTGGGTGGCGGCGGCAAGTTCAATGTCCAAAAAATGATGAAGAAATTCGGAATGTAAGGGTTAAAGTGGGCTTAAATTATGGAAAATATTTATATGTAAAGACATTTATTATAGAACTGGGGTAGCGGCATCGCATCCATCCCCTCCGATGTTTCCGCAAGCCCCCTTTTTCTTATCCGGTTATTTTCCAACAGCAGAAGGAAGAGATTTGAATATTATGATTAAAAAAGATGTCATCATCATCGGGGCAGGCGCATCGGGCATGATGTGCGCCATCGAATGCGGAAAAAGAGGCCGCTCGGTTCTTGTTCTTGACCATGCCTCGAAAATCGGGAGAAAAATTAATATTTCCGGGGGAGGATCCTGTAATTTCACGAATACCAATATAAGCCCCATAAATTTTATATCAAATAATTCTCACTTTTGTAAATCCGCGCTTTCCCGTTTTACACCTGATAATTTTATTTCCATGCTTGAAAAACATGGTGTAAAATATGAGGAAAGAGAAGATGGGCAATTATTTTGCGCCAAAAGCTCTGAGGAAATAATCCGGATGCTGGAGAAGGAAAGTAATGATGCCGGTGTAAATATACTTTTAAATTGCCAGATTCAGGACGTGAAAAAAGAAGAGTGTTTCATGGTATCGACCAATCATGGTATTTTTGAGTCTGAGTCGCTTGTTATTGCTACGGGCGGAGCGTCTTATCCCCAGATAGGGGCCTCAGGCATAGGGTATAAAATCGCAAAGCAGTTCGGTCTTAAAATTACGGAGCTAAAACCGGCGCTTGTTCCTTTCATTTTTTCCACAAAAGACATGAAAATATTTGGTGAATTAACCGGTATTTCAATTGACGCAGCTATCAAATGCAACAAAATGGAGTTCCGGGGAAGTGTCCTTTTCACTCACAAAGGACTTAGCGGCCCCGCAATACTCCAGATTTCCTCATATTGGAAGGAAAGTGATGCCATTGTCATTGATTTATTGCCTGATATTGATATATACGGTTTTTTCATTGAAAAGCAGCAGAGCAAAAGTAAAATGGAAATTCATAACCTTCTTTCGCAGTATCTGCCCTCGCGTTTTGCGAAAATCTGGTGCGATTCAAACATCCAGTCAAAACCAGTCAATCAATATAATGAAAAGGAACTTAAAGGCATAACGCATCAGGTTCATAATTGGGTTATTAAACCTGATTCTACCGAAGATTTTAAAACTGCTGAGGTCACCCTTGGCGGAATTGATACGGATGAACTCTCATCCAAAACAATGGAATCAAGATCGGTCAAAGGCCTCTATTTTACTGGCGAGATTATCGATGTGACCGGGCAGCTTGGGGGATACAATTTACACTGGGCATGGGCTTCCGGTTTTGTGGCCGGACAGTTTGCTTGAGATTTTTTATTTAATAGTATTCAGCATTGCTTTTTTATTATCTTTGGGTTGGCCTTCATCAGCTTACAAATTGATCGGGTGCATAACTTACTGCAATTATATTTAATTTATCATCTAATATGATAATCTGGTTGACAAAACTCAAACGTGATGCCATAGACCATCCATAAGTACCTTCAAATGAAATCTGTACTACCGAGGAACTGGAAAAATTCATCCTGGTCATGTTTAGTTTCTCTCCGTATTTGAATAATGTATATGTACGATTTGGGAGAACTGCCAACCCTGCAATTTCTCTGGATGAATTGATCATTTCCTCTCCTGTATCATCGATAACAAGCGGAGTGGCGAAATAGGACTCTGTCTTTTTGGGAAACATTGATATATTTTTTTCAGGAAAGACCCTTAATGCATATATCAACTCTGTTATGGGTATATTCTCGGGCGGCGATTTTCGCATCCGATCCACATCGGACTTTTGAAAGGTTTCGAAAATACTCCTGTTCACCCAGTTCGCCCAGGTATCGCAAGAGTCATCAAATTTTAGTTCATAGGAACCTTTCATTCCACCCCGCTCGTTACAATCACAGTATGGCGGTACACCTAAAGCTACCGAGTAATTGAAATGTTCTGCAGTCCTGAGAGATTCAAGGCTTTTCTCAAAAGAAGCTGATGTTATGGGGGTTGTGTTGTACATCAGCAAAAATGATTCATTATACAGGGAATTAACGCGAAAAGCCGCTGTTCCATTTATACTTCGACCCGGAAGCAGGATAGTATCCTGTAATTTGTTTTCTTTTTCGAGGTCTCGCAATACCTCCATTGGACTTGCTAGCCAATAAGGTTCAAGAGAGGTATTGAATATCAGGTCACCTTTAGTGGCATTGAATATCTGATCACCCTCATGCAGGCGCAAATCGTTCAGCTTGAAATCAAGGGTAGTTGAACCATTATTCTTTATTGAAAGATCATATACTGCATAATACACCCGGGAAATATTATATGAAGCCTGGCTTTTATTATCCAGATTACTATGGCCGTATATGCTTGAGAAGGAAGCTATGCTGATTTCAGGTATGTTTTCTTCCTTTGATGATGTGTTCACATTTTGAGAAGTGTTAATTGATTCTGGCGCCGGAGCGATACTCTTTTCCCCGGTACATCCGCTGAACAGAACCGATAGTAATAGCAATATTATAACGGTTGTTACAATTTTGTTAATTGATACCATATAATTCCCAAATCAAGATACCAAATGGGCATAATCGTATATTACTGCGATTATATTTTGGTTCTCATCGAATATGACCACCTGAGTATTATAATTCCAGCGGCTTGCCGCAGGCCATCCGTAATAATTGCCAAAGGTCATCCATACTATCGTGGCATTAATAAAAGTCATCTGCCTGGTATCGAAATTCACACCTTCCTTGAACTGTTGGATCTTGTAGGTATTGCCGCTGCATATTGCTATTCCCCATTTTCCGTAAAAGAAAGATCTGTCGAATATCTCTTCTCCTGTATCATCTATGACGAGAAAACTTGTAGCAAATTCCTGTGTTGTTAAGGGAAACAATGTAATATTTATTTCAGGTATGACCTTTGATCTATAAACTGAAGCTATTACTGGCAGGTCAGATGAATTGCGAAAACGATCTAATTCAGCCGTGTCAAGTTCATTATATAACTCCAGGATGCTTCTGTTTACCCAGTTCGACCATATGAAGAGCGGATAGGCAAGATTTTTTCCCGAATAATAATCAGCTTCAGGAGGATCGTATGTGTTCTTTAGGTATGGCGGTTCATAACTGTCAGCGTAATAAGGGGGGATATCCAAAGCTATTGAGTAATTAAAAAGCTCTGCTGCTTTGATCGCATCAAGGCTTTTTCCAAAAGATGCAAAATCAACAGGCGTCATATTGTACATCAGTAAAAATGATGTGTCATATGGAGAACTGACGCCAAAAATAACAGAGCCGTTAATGGTCTGACCTGGCAATAAGGTAGTATCATTCATTTCATTTTCAATTCTTGATATATAAGACAACCCGACCCAGTCAAAAGCCTTTGAAACAATGGCTGTTTGTTTGAATATCCTGTCCCCTGAGCGCAGATTAAATTCATCTGATCGAAGATCAAAGGCTTTTGAACCGGTGTTCTTTATCGATAAATTATATACCGCGTAATACTGCTTTGAAATATTGTGACCGTTTATGTTCCGGTTATCTTTTGTATAAATATTCGAGAAAGATATCAACTCTATTTCAATCTCATCCATTAGAATTGTCGTTCTTTTTGAAGACAGATTTACACTAATTTCACTTTTATTAACTTCCTGATGCTGCAGGTCGGGTTTTGTGGAGGGGACATCCACAGTATCATTCAACGGTACCGGATCAATCCTCTTTTCCCCGATACATCCGCTCAACAGAACCGATAATAATAGCAATGTTATAACGGTTGTTACAATTTTTTTATCCATGATTTTCCTTAATCAGTCGTACATAATGCTAGCCGCAGAAAGCTTGACCGCCTGCCACCCCTCGGTCAGCTCTACAGGTTGTTCTGTAAATATACGCATGTCTCTTCCCCAGCCATTATCCCTGTTAATTGAAAAGCTGATTACTGTGTCGCTGTTGTTTTTTAAAATAATCTTCTCCGCAGTCGCGCTGGC
The DNA here is from genome assembly GCA_041491305.1 of Candidatus Methanoperedens sp. Classification (GTDB taxonomy): domain Archaea; phylum Halobacteriota; class Methanosarcinia; order Methanosarcinales; family Methanoperedenaceae; genus Methanoperedens. Next base: position 891 of record JBGPUU010000051.1, on the reverse strand, counting down.
AACCTTAAATCCGCCAAAACGATCTCCACGTTTTATTTCCTTTACATCCTGGGACATAAGCCATGTATACCTCAGAAAACCATGATCCATCGCTGCGCCTTCCCATACCTGGTCAAGATATGTTACAAAAACCGGCACATTTGTTTCGTTGCTGATGTTTGCCGAATATATGAAGGCTTCTCTTTCAGGAATGGTCTTATTTTTAAGAATCATGCCGTCTTTTTTCAAAATCAATCTCGCCTGCCCGATAAGCGTCCCATTTTTGTCTCTTGTCCATATTTCCCTGTCTGGATAAGGAGAAAATGAATATACAGACTGAGCGGTAAGCGTATATCCCTCGCCCATATCCCAAGTCGCCCGGGAAAAGTCGTCAGAGACTATCTCCTTTGTATCAGCTTCGCCGTAGTCTATTAATATCCTGGCTATTTTGTTTGATTTTCCCCCGACCGCTGCATAGGTCTCTCCTCCCAGACTGATGACTGAATAATTAGCCCTCCCCTCAACTAAAATTCCTTTCTGCTTAGAGAGATTGAAATATGTTTCAGTGCTCCTAATCTCCAGTTTTTCACCTGTATCATCTTCCGAATAAATCCAGGCATCCACCGGATCATGGATATCCCCGTAATGTGTAGCATTGCTCGTGCTGAGCGTAAACCCATTCACGAACTTCTCGTTAGCCTCCGGATATGTGGCCAGAATTCCGTCGGTCTGGTTCATATTCACTTCGATCGTACCTGTTACGCTTATTTTGAGAACTTTTCCATGGTCGGTATCTACTACAGCGGTTGTTGCATTGCCTGTAATAACGGGTTTTTGGTACATTTCCAGTGCCTTTCCGGTCTCGTCAAGCAAAACCGGGATGTACACTGTTATTTTTTCGCTGCCTGATGT
>JBGPUU010000050.1:0-18092 GCA_041491305.1 Candidatus Methanoperedens sp. | reverse complement strand
TCAAGGTTGAATAAAACTTGGGTTTTAGCTCTTGTATTGTTTACCTTGCGTAAGATGGTCTTTGATACATCCTTTAACTCAAGGTGAGCATAATTCATCAGCTATAAAATGTCCTGCCATAAATAATACCATTTGCTGCCGTTTTAATCTCTCCTCAACACCAGGTATCCTGTTGTAACAAGACCCGCGATTGCAAACAGAATCCAGTACTGCTGCCCTGGTGCAGGTGTGTTATTTTCTGTTTTTACCGGCACAGCTGTCTGCACCGGGGCTAATGCAGCTTCCGGCGCTTTTGCTTGCAGTGAGGATGCAGACGAGGTCTTTGTTATTGCGGGCACGGCAGCGGTTGGAATTGCACTTTCGGCTTTTAATTCCTTACTGGATGGGATTGTCTGCTCTATAAAGGGATAGAACCGCAAAGCAGTATCCTTATCCGCTACCTTGAATTTCAGATCGCCGTATAACGGCAGGACAGTATTTTGATTTAGGTCAATCGGCTTATCTTTGTTATAGAGGAGCAGGTTATTCTCATTTGCCTCCTTTACCTCAAATATTCCGAACTCATCTCCAGCTTTAACTTCAAACACATTCTGCGAGATAAGCCACGTGTACCTGAGGTGGACAAAGGCAGACATGCCTTCGCCACCCGTAAATATGCTTTCCACGTAGGTTACAAATATCGGGACATCGGACTCGCCGCCCACGCTTTTCTCGATGTATGTATAGACATCCCCCTCGTTCAAAACTTTGGTATCAAGAACTTTACCTTTCCTGCCAAGGGAAAGCGATGCCTGTCTCGGCGACGTTCTCGTATCAAGTGCATCAACCGTAAGGTTGTAGCCTTCCCCGAGGTTCCAGGCTGTACCGGGCTTTAAAATCTGCTTTTCTTCTTTTTTCTGCTCTTTAATCAGTTTAGCTAATTTGTTTGCTTTGCCGTTCACTGCAATGTACCGATCGCCAAGCCAGCCAAGCTGTGCATACTTGCCCCCTGAGGCGCTTTTTGTAAAAGTGTTCGCGGCGCTGTTATAATTAAGACCGTTCTCCACTTTCAGGCCACTCTCATTGTACACTGTATAATTCTGGTCAGTGCGTGAGGTATTATAAAACAGGCTCTCTTTCTGAATTGTCCTGCTCGTGCTTTTCAGGCTGGATGCGGACTGGTTAATGCTGAGGGTTTCGCTTGACTTTCCCCCGTTAAAGTTATAATAGAAGCCGGGGAACCTCTGGGCATCCCAGACAAGATTCTTGTATTGGGTCTGGTCATAGGCTCCTCCCCGTATCTCATACTTTCCGGGCGCTGTTTTTTCAAGAATAGGATAGAACCGCAAAGCGGTGTCTTTATCCGCTACCCTGAATTTCAGATCGCCATACAGAGGCTGGACAGAGTTTTGATTGAGGTCTATCTGCTTGTCTTTGTTATAGAGGAGCAGGTAGTTTTCATTTGCCTCTTTTACCTCAAACACGCCGAACTTATCTCCTTCCTTTACCTCAAGCACATTCCGGGAGATGAGCCAGGTATATCTGAGCTGGACAAGCACAGACATGCCTTCGCCGCCTGTGAAGATACTTTCCACATAAGTGACAAATATCGGGACATCTGGCTCTCCACTCACGCTTTTCTCAACGTAAGTATAAACATCACCCTCGTTCACCACTTTGTTGTCAAGAGCTTTACCGTCCTTGTTAAGGGAAAGCCATGCCTGCCTTGGGGATGTTGTTGTATCAAGAGATTCAACCGTAAGGTTGTAACCTTCCCCGAGGTCCCATACTGTGCCGAGCTTTAATGTCTGCTTTTCCTCTGTTTTCTGTTCTTTAATCAGTTTGGCTAATTTGTTTGCTTTCCCGTTTACAGCCACGTACCGATTTCCGAACCATCCAAGCTGTGCATAATATCCTCCTGTGGTATTTTTTGTAAAGGTGTTTGTTGTACTATTGTAATTAAGACCGTTCGTGACTTTCCACCCTTTTGCAGTGAACAGGGTGTAGTTCTGGCTTGTGCGCGAGGTATTATAAAACAGCTTATCCTTCTGAATAGTCCTGCTGCTGGCCTTTAAGCTTGAAGCTAATTGAGCGATGCTGAGGTTTTCACTTGACTTCCCCCCATTAAAATTATAATAGAATCCAGTGAAGTTCTGGGCATCCCACTGTAATGAGGTATTGAAGGTACTTGATTTTTCATCAAAAACCACACCGTGAATCTCGACTTTGGTTACATTGGCTGCTGTTGCTGGCATTATTAAAATGAACATGAGTGCGAATATTGTCATTATTTTCATCATTTTATTCTCTCCTTATGCCAGACATTTTCCCAAACTCATATAATAATAGAGAAATCAGCAACAGTTGCTATTATAATTCCAAAAACAGAACAAATCAGGCAAATTGCTCCGCATTTATTCCCTATTGTCCTAAAATACGATACTCTATGTTAGAATGAAACACATATCTCAGAGGTAAAACTACAAAAAAACCGCAGATGAACGCCCCGAGTCGCGCCTCTGGAGGGCGCACACACGTATTGCTTCGCAATACGTGGATATTGCATAGCGCATGATGCCGATAAACGCAGATTTAATGCCTCGGCGCCATCATCGTGAGAGGCGCTCCGGCCAGGTTGATGAAAGTGAAATAAGAGCACTCAGGCATGAGAAGAGAATAATTCATCAAGCCTGTTTGTTCTCAATCTCAACCAATTCGTTTATTCTTAGCTCTACGATATCCATAGCATCTTCAAATAATTTCTTGTCAATATCAATATCAAAGTACTTCTTGAGTTTCTCTTTCGGGGTAAGTGTAGTGCCTGCTGAAAGATATTCTATATAATTCTTGTTGAATTCTTCCGGATTATCCCTGTATTTCTTAAAAAGAGAAAGAGAAATTGCCTTTGAAACAGCATAATTAAATGTATAATAATTATTTGTTAAATATATGTGATTAATATATGTCCATTCCGAAGAATCCTCATTATAATATTCGATTGTGCCACTTCGATATTCTTTTGAAAGATTGGTCCATAATGAATTGAGTTCTGCGCCGCTTACATTATCCTTTGTATTAGCTATCTTATGCGCCCCGTATTCAAATTCCGTAATTAAAGGCTGGAATGTAAAATAATTCTGGTATTCTCCTATATGCTGGGATAAAACTGCAACTGCTGTGTCTTTATCGTAATTATCTATAGCATAATCAACAAATAGTTCCTCGTTAAAAGTTGATGGGATTTCCATTTCATACTCAGGACCTCCGCAATAATAATAATCAACCTTATTTCCCATCAAATAAAAATTAATATCGTGGCCTAATTCATGAGTGATGGTTTTCTTGTCATCGATCAATCCATCATAATTCATAAAAATAATGGAAGGTGATTTTAAAGCGCAAAGAGAAATTGCATAACCCCCCGGCTGTTTCCCATTTTCGGGGGACGGATAAACATCCATGTAATTCCCGGTTACGGTTTTTATAAAAATTTCATTGAATACCGGGTCCATTTTTGAATATGATTGCTGTATCTCTAATAATGAATCCGTGTAATTGTATTTTTTATCGGGTTCATTCATTAATTGCATAAACAGGTCATGTGGCCTGAGCTGCTGGAGTCCAAGTTTATCCTGGCGGAATTTGAAATAGGGATCAAATACATTCTTCCGTTCCTTGAAGACCGAGTTCATATCTTGTATCTGTTCTTTTGTTAGATACGAATCAAACATCTTTTCTTCATAATAGTCTGAATAATTGATTTCTCTTGCATAGAGATCATCCAGTTTTGCCTTCTGGGAATACAGTTTTGCCATTCTGTCGGATTCATTGATCAAATGATAGAATCTCCTGTCATAGGCTTTTTTCCTATTATTCCTGTTCTTGTCGGTTGAAAGAAGGGTGTAGTACGATTGTGAATTGATCGCAAATTCTTCACCATTCTCAAGTGTAATGTTCCCGGCAACGGTAACGTTATTAGTAATCTCTTTAAATGCAATGGTCTCAAGTTTCAAACGCTTGTTTGAAATATCTGCCAGATATGCAGCATGTGATTCATTTTGAGGCCGATGATATAAATATCGAATATATTCCGATTCAAGATAGGGCCTGTATTTTTCAAGACCCGGCTCCTGCGCAAATATTTTATCCCAATCATCTTTTGAAACCGATGTGAGTTTTATTGCGGCAAAGGAAGTGGCCTTCTCGTGTTCTGTGGCCAGGTCCTGGATATTTGAGAGAAAGGCCTCATAGAATTTGTCATTGACATTTAAAGTGTTCCTGGCATAACCGAATGCCCACAGGTTCTCCAAAGATTTCAAAAATTCTTTTTCATCTTCCAGATAACTTAATAAAACAGGTCCGGTGAGATTATCGAATTTCAAGCGATATGTTTCATTGATGTTAATTGTACGGTTCTTTAATTCTTCAAGCCTGGAAGATGCTTCCTCTTTCGTGCCAAATAAAAATGAGAGATTCCATGAAGTTGTAACGTTGCTGATATTTAATTTTTCAAATTTTTCAGAGGAATTTTTTGGTGTCGATGATTTATTATCTATGCATCCCGAAAACGCCAGGATCAATGTAAATGAAACTATTAAGAATAATATTGTTCCCGTCTTCATATTTTTTCCATCCATTATCGCCCTTGGATATCAGTTAAAGCTTATTTTAATTTAAATCTTTTGGAAGGAAACGCTTACGCCTCAGGAAAGTAATTCCAGCAGATCATCCCTGCTTAAACCTGTTTGATGAAGAATATCAAGAAGTGTCCCTTTTGCAAGTTCCCGATGCAATGGAACAACAGTTTTATAGGTTATATCGGGCGTGACTTTTTGAAGCGAAACGTGACTGCCCTTTTGACGAACTTCCACAAAGCCTGCTTTTTTTAATGCAGCGACAAGTTCTTTACCGGATACCACAGGCAGTTTAGGCATAGGCTACTTCAACTGTTGTCCAGAAAGGTTTGGATGTCTCGCGAGGCAGGTCTTCACCGAAACTTTCTATATAGAGTTCGATGGCCTCCTTGACGTTTGCCTGTGCTTCTTCAAGAGTTTCCCCCTGCGAGGTTACGCCAAGCTCAGGGCATCTTGCAACAAAAAATTTGTCTTCCTTCTGAATGGATACAAGGAATGTTCTCATGGTAGCTATTGTATGTTTTTTATCTAAATATAATCATCTCTTAGGATTGTAGCCATTTCCATCCGGGGCGCCACGCTCGTCCGGTGGCGCCGTGTGTTTGCGTGAGGGGGCGAGGCATCAGCAGGAATTGAGGGGGCTGAAATTCCATGAAGCGCTTTGGTTTTTATAAATTTAGCACGATTAATTTTTGGCGCATCCTCAAAAAAATGAAACCGCAGATGAACGCGGATGAACGCAGATTTATTGCCCGGAGCTTGCAGAATCAGAGGCGTCCTTCGCGCTCGTCTTGCGGCGCCGTGGATTTGCGTGAGGGGCGAGGCTTCAGCAGGGTTTGAGGGGGCTGGAATTCCAGGAAGCGCCATGATTTTTATAAATTCAGCACGATTAATTTTTGGCGCTTTCTCAAAAAAATGAAACCGCAGAGACGCAAAGCTATAAAATTGAATTAATTTAACTAATAGCGCCAGCTTCTTCCACAAACTTCTTTAAAGACAAAACTGGTACAACCATTGTATCATCCGGTTTTGATTTCTCTTTTAGGAGCTTGTCGATTATACCGTAAATTTTTGAAGAGAAATACTTTTCACCACACTGTTCACATACTTTCGCGGGTACACTCTTGATAACATACAGCTTTTCCTTTTTCCAGAGGTCAAGGTTCACTGTTTGTTCCTTTAAGGCGCCGCAGCAGAACTGACATTTCTCTTCCATTATTTTCTCCTTTTGTAGTTAATCCATTTATCTTCATGGGGACTATAAATAGTTATTATCCTGATAATTGGTGAAAAGGCACAAACTACATGAATCGGTGTACCTTTCTTATCTTTTCCGTATATTAGACATGAAGGGTACGGTTTATCGTCTTCGTATTCTTCAATGATCTCGCCATGAATTATTGCATGCTCAATATCTTCCTTCCATATATCGCGTTCCAAAGCCCTCTCAAGAGCATGCTGGGACATTTCATAATTATCAGCTGTGATGCTTTGTTTTATTTGCTTGATGTCCATGGGATAAATCTGACATTAGATAGACTTTAAAGTATATAATAATTCGATAAGCGCGGTGAAAGTAATTAGAGAGCGCCCCTTCGCGCTCGTCTTGCGGTGCCGTGTGTTTGCGTGAGTGGGCGAGGCATTGGCAGGAATTGAGGGGGGCTGAAATTCCATGAAGCGCCTTAATTTTTATAAATCCAGCACGATTAATTTGTGGCGCGAACTAAAAAAAACCATGTTGGTAAAACTACATAAAAAACCGCAGATGAATGGTTGCCGGCGGGGCTGCGCCAGTGGAGATGCGCGCGGAGGGGGCTGGGGTTAGCAAAATTTGAGAGAATTGAAATTTTGCCATGATTCGCTCCATATGCGCAATGATATTTTTTTATAGGTTGCATAACCAGCGGCAAAGAGAAGCGACTTGGTTTGTATCAGTCAAGTTGGCAGCATTACTAAGCGTCTTTTCTTCACATTGGAGCCAGATTTCCTCTGCCATGCTATTTTCAATTGCGGCTCCAACAAAGAATAAGTGGGGCGAAAGCCCATGATTCGCAAATGCTTGTCTTATACGGGAAAGGGATGTTCTTGCCGTTTTCCAGTGCTCATCCGCACCGGCGGGGTCGATACCACCCTTGAGTTCTCCAAGTGCAACATAGAAAGTGGGATCCTTATAGCTAACAGAAAGTTCTTGATAACGACAATTGAAAAGGCACAGATCTACATTTTTCTTCAAAAATGGCACAGTAAGGTTGTATCTTACAGTGCGATTATTACGACCGTTTGACCAACTAAGCCCCTTTGCATCCAACTCTATATCAGGATCATCTCCACTTCCATGTATCCATTTATTGCTCTTGGAAGAAAGCCAATCATACGAAATTCCTGCAACAGAAAGCGTAGCAATAATCGCGCGAGTAAGCTTGCGTTGTGCCATTGCTCCACCCACGTTTCGCATAGACCCTCCTAATGCGTCCCCCCGTGTCAAAAGGAATCGAAAGACCAACTCCTCCACAAAATTCGAACCGGCGGGTTCAAGAAATTGTTCTATAAGTCCCCGTATCGCCTCTTCTTGGTCTTGAGGTTCCATGTGCCCGGCAGCTTTTTTGGAAACTCCAGCAGCAGTCAACAGGGCAGCCTTTATCCCGGCGATATCAACCAATAAGGCAGGTGTTAAGGTTTTAGAAGCGGCAGCTTTCAAGGCTCTCGCTTCTTCAATAAATGGCGTCGCTCTACGGTTCTTCTCAAGAGCCAGAGCAACAAAACCAGCCCGTGTCTCCTCATATGTTGTCACAAGGCTTTTGCTACTGGTTAAATGCTGGCGGTGTGGTTTGTCCTGTGGCATTATGCTTTTCTCCATATATACACGCATTTTCGCAAAGAATCACGCCCATGCTCCCCCATTTGTTGGCTGCTGTTACCTTTACCATTTGGCAAAACAAGAATATTTTCAACCTTTAGTCCCAGTTTTTCAGCTATAGCTGAGAGTATCATGTCTACTGAGACGCTTGCGCCTGCATAGCGAACATTGTCATTTACCATGAACATGTATGCATTTTGTTTCATAACGCGGGAACATTCTGCGATAATACATGCCATTTCATAGAAATAACCTCGAACCATCCGGGGGATGCCACTATTGTTCAGCTTACCCTGCGCTTTTAGATCTCCCAGATATTGCAAGATAGCCTGCAGCAGCTCCTGCTGGTCTGCCGCCTCTACAGCTTTAGCCCATTGGGGATTGATTGCCAGCAAATCTTTGGCGCGATTTTCAACGGTACAGCTTAGCATTTGTTGCCTGAGATTTATGAGTTCTTTTTCATTAACGCCAAGCAACGCCAGTTCCAGAGCATAAGTCCGTGTGTAGTCATAACGATTGCAATACGGTGGAGAGGTTACAATTGCCTCGTATGAATCACATGGTAGTTTTGGCATTATATCCAGACATGAACCCTGAAAAAGATGGATATTGCCCTGATTGTGCTCCTCCAAATGTCCACTGCCAATCATCATATCATGCAAGATATCTTCTATCTTCGCGCATATCGCCTCGTCAAAATTAAGAATCTTCCCCTTATCGAATGGTTTTCCTCCTTTCCTGCGCCCTGATCTGTAATCCCACCGAAGATATTGACCATCTTTTCGAGTGTAACTGATGGACTCAAGGACGCAAAGCAGGGCAAAACGGAAGATAAGCCTGACGCGCTCGTTCTCTTTTTGTAGCGCGCCCATATACCTCTCGATTGCATCGGATGTTTCTGCGGAGTATGCGCCGTCCGTAATTCGCAATTTTGGCAGCGGATATTTTTCATGTGATTCCTTCCAGGGACATGTTTTTAGCCAGCGTTTGATATCGGTAAAATCATCTGCTGTAAATTCTCTTTCTAAACACAATCTGGCGGCAATGATCTGCTGTCCGATTGGAAGAAGTTCAATACCATCAACATCCATGCCGACGGCGCTTGCTGCAAACAGAGTTGTTCCGCTCCCTGCGAACGGGTCTAAAACTTTGCCGGATTCAATCCCGTATCTGGAAAGCAGATACCCCACAAGAGGAGCAGAAAAAGCTTCCTTGTATTTGTACCAGCGATACGATGCCATCGTCTTGTTTGCCTGGAAGCTGACAAGTTGCCGGGTCAGAGATCGCTGCACTATGAATTTATTATTGAAGTGTTGCGACAGTTTGAAATCAAGAGCGTCAATTTTAGAGAGAGCCTTCTGTTGTTCCGGGAGTACTATTTCTGGATTCTCTGTCAGGTTTTCGGAGGAAACTGTGAGATTTGTGTTGAAGTCAAACAGGTTCGTTTCAACAGTTTTATTCTTTTTTTGAATTAAGCAGGATGCCATGTTTTACCTCGTAGATTTCTGGATGCACTTTTCTCGCTGCGCCAGTGGAGGCGCGCGCGGGGAGGGGGCTGGGGGTTGGGGAGAGGGGGGCGCAGGTGGGTAGGTGGTGAAATGTTGAGAGACATACTTGTTACTTGAACATGCTTGCTATTTCATCATCAAATTTCTTTGATTCGTATATCATGGTTCCCTTTGCAGCCGGCTTTTTCAAATTTAAATCGGTCCGAGAGATAACATTCATGGATTTTGGAAGTTGCAGCATTCCAAGTGCATGGAAGAAATCTGTACCCCTTTCACATTGATGGAGTTTAAAATCTTCTATCGTTTTCACGTAATTTATAAAATGTGATGGTGTCAAAACTAAAGATAAATCTTTAATTTTATCGGCGAGACTAGCTTTTCCAAACCTTCTTAACAACTGAGTTTTTTTACGCTGCAATTCCACAACTTTCTTGCCTGCGTGAGGATTTCGCTCATCTAAAAGTTCCGTCTCTACTTTTAAAAGGTCTTTAACATACTCTGGAACGTTCATGTTTATTCTTTCTGCTATCTGAACCCGTGCTGATACTGGAAATTCTTCAATCTCTACTTCAGAAAATCCTAATTCCAAGCCTTCCGGATTTCGTAATTGTGCAGATAATTCATACTTAACTTGGTCTCTTAATGGTTCAGGAGACGACCTGGCTCTAACAAGCCCTTTCAGAAATTCGTCATCCATTCTGTAGGAGATTTCTATACTGAAAAGATCAAATTTTAATGCAGGTTTCAAATCTATAATCAGTTTTCCATCAGTTCTTGTTATATTCCCTTTTATTGTTTGAGGGTATGGAGAAAAACCAGTAGTTCTGACCTCATAAACTTGTGAAGCAGGAACCACCATGCTTTCATGTGTAAGCCCATTTACCCATTTTGAGAATTTACTATCTACACTAATATGTGTTCCATAAACTCCCAAACCATTCATACATTCGATTCTCAAACTATTTCTTTTTTCGCCTCGAATCATTTCAGAAACCTTTCTTACGATGTCGAGTAGTTCATTTGCATCATGAATTTCACTCATCTAAAACTCTCCTAATCGAAAACAGATCCTTCAAAGGTTTGAAAGTTTCCTCGTTTGCCTTCAAATAGACTCTAATTTCGAGTGGTGATTCACACTCTTGTGTCAGTATATCTTTTCCTTTAATTCTAATTGCCATCATGCACCCACTTGATGGAACTCTAACTTGCAATAATGGATTTAAAAAATAAGCTCTATCGACAGCGTTAGATTCAAAATACTCGTTTAACGGCTTCAATAACCTATCTTCAACACCAACTTGTTCAAATAATGCTGTAAGAAATATTGTAGAAATATCATCTAAAAAGACTTCATCTTTGAATGATTCCTTAATCTCTTCTCCGTATTTCTCAGAATACTGCGTTATAGATATTTTGCTACTGGGAATTTCGAGAAACAAATCTATAACTTTAAGGTGTTCTGGAAATTTTTCTTTCAGTTCATTTAATCCCTTTTTTATAGATTCATAGAATTTCACGAATATTGCTTTTACGTCAGGCGGTATATCAATATCACATTCGTTTTTTTCCATTTCTTCAATGTCTAGAAATACTGAAGTTTTTCCTTTAAGTTCGATACTTATTTGGCTGCTTGCTCTTGAATCATTTAAAGATATTTCTTCTGGAGAATCTACCACTTTGAGCTGAGTTGTATGTAATTTCCTGACCTCTTTCAAAGATTTAACCTCTCCATTTTTTCCACAAATAGTAACGGTTAGGCTGCCATGAGTAATGGGTTGATCCGTTATTTCTGTTGAAAGTAATCCTCCAATATAGCCAGGAACATGAAAACCACTAATTACTTTTTTATCCCCTTCCGTAATTGTTCTTGATTCAATTGCATTGTATAGCTCAATAATGGATTTGAATCCTTCGAACTCTAGAATGATTTCTTTGGGGTCGGTCTCATTCCAAAGAAGATAAAATGGAATTTTTTCTCCTTGTATTATGTCCTCCGACAGGAAGAACTCAATATCTTTTGTATTATTATTTATACTGATTAAATTATTTTTTTCCATTGTGCCTCCCTCACACCCCCACCCCATACCTCTTCCTGTCCTTCAGCTCCTGCTTCTTCCCCTCATTCCATCCCGAAACAGCCTGAATATATCCGGTAACACGGGAAAGATGCTCCACATTATCGCTCTCGCAATTCGGGCATTCATCCAGCAATCCCGACGCCACATGGAAATCATCCATGCACACAGTCATATCCTTCGTGAAAGCAAAATAGCCCACCTGCGTGTTCTTCGCGATATTCATGGCAAACTCCTTAAGCCCGTGCGGGTCAGGTGCAGCCTCGCCAAGCCAGATGTGCAGGATATTGCCCCCGTCCACAATCGGGAAGAAAGTTTCCTCAAGCTTGATGCGCTGCGGGAGCGACACGTCCGCGCCCGGGGGCACATGTGTGCCGTTGGTGTAATATACCGGCAGGTCGCGCGTCTCGTGGATGTGCGAGAGCGCCTCAGGGACATTGCCTTTGATTATCGGCTCTGCGCACTTCCTGTATTCCTTGTGCAGCAGGTCAGATACTGCGAACCTCTGTGCAGTCGTCTCTGCAGGCGTTCTTGCAAGCGCTATCTCCATGCCGAACTTCTCCGAGAGTTCCTTAGCATAGAACTTCATCTCGAACATCGCCCTTATTGCAAGCCTGCGCGCCTCCTCGCTCTCATGGATTTGCTTCCCTGTATGGTGCTGCACCATCTCGTTTATGCCCACAACGCCGATAGTATAAACAAGCCCCTTCGTATCAACCGCGATTTCGCCGCGCTGCATGGTGTATGGGTCCTTCGGTCTTTGCGTGGCGAACGGCATCCTGTTATTCTTGATAACGATATCCATCCACTTTCGCTTCACCTTGAAGAGGTCCATGCACATGTCCATCATCTGCTTGAGTCCCGCAAAAAGCGCCTCGTCATTCTTATTTGCTTTGTACCCGGCCCGTGGGCAGTTAAGCGACACAACCTGCCATGCGCCCATCGAAAAATGCTTGCCGTTCCTGAAGTAAAGCTTATCCTCAAACTCGGAGTCTTTTTCAAGCGATGATGAGAAATTATATGCGCAGCACTGGTAGCAGCTTATGCCCTTCCCTGCGCCCCTGTACTCGGGAAGCTGGTTGTCAAAATACGGCGCTCCGTACTTGGCTGCAAGTTCGAATGCCTTCGTGTAAAGCTCGTCGTAGCTTAAAATATCAGGATGCGAGCGGTTGAAATCCTCGTCCTCAACCATGAAATCAGGCTCGATGCTTATCTCGGGTTTGGGGAAATTGAACGGTTTTCCCCAGTAATCGCCTTCAAGCATAACGTTCATCAGGGCTTCAAACGACAGGCGGACCTCGCGCTCGAATTCCCCGTATGTGCGTTTGGGGGACATCACGCCGTCCCATACACTTCCTTTATAAACAACGGGCTTATCGCGCCAGAGTTTGGGGACGCCGGGGGACAGTTGGACGGAGGAGAATACCAGCTGCCCGCCGCGCGCCACCATCATCTGGGTCATTTCATAAACGAACATCTGCATGAGCTGCTCTATTTCCTTGTAGCCCATGCCTTCAAAAAATGGCGCCATGAAAGTCAGGAAATTATAGAATCCCTGCCCGCCTGCAAAATTCGTCTGGGCGCTGCCAAGGGCTTTCACGGCATGAAGTATCGCAACCTCGGCTTTCTTTGCAGGCCCTGCCACGCTTGCCTTTGTGCCGCTTCCGTCAGGCATGAGGCCGTAATAGAAGAAATACCGCAAATCCCAGTCCTGGCAGAATGCGCGCGTTCCCAGGTATTCAAGGTCATGGATATGGATATCGCCGTTAAGATGCGAGTCAGCAAGCTTCGGCGGGAGCATGAGAAGGTACTGCTCCTTGCTCATCTTATCCGCTTTTTTCTTGTGGCTTGTCTCCGCATTCTCCTGGAGGTTGGCATTGTCGTTGGCTTCAAAGCCCGTGCCCATATCAATCCGGTAAGCGTCAAAAACAGGCGTTCCCACCCTTGTTGAGATATTTCGCCATTCTGTATGCCCGCGTTCAAGAAGTATGATATTGACCAGTTCGCGCACCAGCGGCCCTGAAAGGAATTTCACGCCCATGTCCTTTATTCTCTTCTCGGTTTCCCTGGCGATTTCCTTTGCTTCCTCTTCGCTGATCGGCGCTATCCCGTGGAACTGCTCGCAGAGTTTTGTCTCCTTCAAAAGCTGTTTGACGATAGTGTTCCTGTCCCAGTCCATAAGATGCCCGTCTGTTGTCCTCACCTTAGGGATAACCGATATCCGGGAGCCGCCGAGCGTTTTCTGGATGGTCTGTGTTTTTCTTGTTTGAGCGGTTCTGGTTTTCTGGTTTGTAAGTGTTTTCTCTTTTTCTTTCAGGAACGCATCTAACAGCTCCCCTTTATGTTCCTGCACAAGATTCAATATCTGAACTTCAATGTATTTGCCCATCGTTTATTGCACCTCTTTTTAGTCGGTCACGCAATTTCATCCTTCACAGCCAATACGGGACTTTGATTCGAAACCCGTGGGTTCACCAGAGTCAAAGCATAACTCGCTGAAAGCCTCTACTTTCCTTCCTTAAGTAAAGATTCCAGCTTGTCCTGGTTTATCCTGTCCTGTGTAAACAGGTCGTTATATGTATGGAATTTATTACCTACTTGCAGCACCGGCGCTGCCATCGTAAATACGCCGTTCATCCTCAGTTCTGTTAATGCCGCCGGGGTAGCCATATCTACCTCAGTAAATGGTACATTTTTATTTTCCAGGAATTGCTTCAGTACCCTGCAATTCGGACAGTTTTTTGTAGAATATATCAGGATGCCCTGCATGCCATATCTCCTTTGTAAATTACAAGTATATCCTGAAGGGTTATAACAGTTTTCCAGACCACTTCTGGATACAATTCTCCACCCTTTGGTACCATATATGTTAACAGGTTGAATAATAAAAAAACAAATTTGTTACCACATTGGTTATCAGCCAGGATAATATTGTATATTAGATATTTTGAAGACTGTAAAAAAAGCTTGGTGTTGAGCAAATCCTTTGCGTACTTTGCGCCTCTGCGGTGAAAAACCCTGCACCGCAAAGCACGCCAAGAGCGCAAAGTTACTTTATACGAGATTTAACACCAAAAGATTTCCCTCAACTCTTTTAAGAAAAAATTATGTACTAAGCTGGTGTGTTAATTTCGATTTATGTACCTTAAATTCAAAGATGAAGTTTTATCTGTATTATCGAATGCAGTGGCTAAAGCGGGATTTGAAGCCGAAGACATGGCGTTAAACGAATCCCCGCATGCGGACATCTCCTCCTCGGTGGCATTCAAGCTGGCTCCGAAATACAAGAGAAGCCCAAAAGAGATATCTGAAATCATATACTCAAATATCAAAATACCGCCCGACTCCTTCATCGACAGGGCAGTGACTGCAGGACCTTACATCAACTTTTTCGTCAGCCGCCCGTTTTTAAATGAAACCGTTCTGCGCATTCTGCTTGAAAGAGAGAATTTCGGGAACCTGGATAACAGGGGAAAAGTCATCCTTGAGCATACATCTGCAAACCCGGACGGTCCGCTGCACATCGGTCATATCAGGAACTCGGTAATTGGCGATACGCTTGCCAGAATACTTAAGCGCGCCGGTTATGATGTCGAGACACAGTATTACATAAACGATATGGGAAGGCAGATTGCCGTGGTGGTCTGGGGACTTGAGAATTTCAAATTCGATGTAAGCAAAAAGAAAGACCATGCAATAGCCGAGGTCTATATCAACGCAAATAAGAATCTTGTGGATGAAAAAGAGCATTCGCCCGAAGTGGATGCCATAATGAAAAAATACGAGGCAGGCGACCCGGAAACCAATAAAAAATTCAAAGATGCCATAGATACCGCCATGGAGGGAATAAAAGAATCCCTGCGCCGCATAAATATCCACCATGACAAATTCACCTGGGAATCGCAGTTCGTGCGTGGCGGCGATGTCAACAAAATGATGGAGCGGATAAAAAAACTTGACCGCGCCATGATAAAGGACGGGGCGCTCATGGTTGATTTAAACGACATGGGGATTCAAAAATCGCTGGTAATCCAGCGCTCGGACGGGACATCCCTTTACACCACGCGCGACCTTTCATACCACGAATGGAAGGCAAAACAATGCGACAGGATGATAGATATACTCGGCGCAGACCACAAGCTCATCTCATCCCAGCTTAAAGCGATGCTTAGGATTCTCGGCCTTAAGGAGCCGGAAATCGTGATTTTTGAGTTTGTATCGCTGCCTGAAGGTTCGATGAGTACGCGAAGGGGTGTTTTCATCTCGGCTGATGAGCTTCTGGACGAGGTTGAAAAAGCGGCTTATGAAGTGGTGGATAAAAAGCTTCCTGAAAAAGACGAGGAGTTTAAAAAGAAGGTGGCGGCGTTCGTGAGCATCGGCGCGGTGAGATACGATATAATCAGGATATCACCAGAAAAGGCAACCACGTTTGACTGGAAGGAGGCTGTTGACTTTGAAAAACAGGGGGCGCCGTTTATCCAGTATTCACATGCCAGGGCATGCAGCATTATCAGGAAAGCGCAGGAAGATGGAATTGCATTTGAGGTATTTGACCCAAATGTGCTGCTTGAGGAACAGGAAATCGCGCTCGTAAAAAAGCTGGCCTGGTTTGAAAACACCATCGATGTCGCATCACGGGATTTAAAACCAAATGTCCTTGCCATTTATGCGAGGGAACTTGCCGACGCTTTTAACCAGTTCTACAGGTATGTGCCTGTGCTTGATGCCGAGCCTGAGTTCAGGGCGGCGCGCCTTGCTCTTGTTGACTGCTCCCGCATCGTGCTTGTGAATGCGCTTGATACGCTCGGGATTACAGCGCCGGAATCCATGTAGTCGATTATGAAAATAATTTCGGTCGTGGGATACAAAAAAACAGGGAAAACAACATTAGTAGAGCGACTGGTAAGCGAGCTTTCAAAGCGCGGTTCTGTCGGGACAATTAAGCACATTCATGAGCACAGGATAAACACGCCTGGTACCGATACATGGAAACATGCGAATGCAGGCGCGGATGTGGTGGTCGCGGTTACCCCTGAAGAACTCGTGAAATTCTCGAAGGACAACAATCTTACAAAAGCAATTGACGAGCTTGCAAACGAAGCGATGGATTTTGCAGTGGTCGAAGGTTTTAAGGAAAGCAAACTCCCGAAAATAGCTCTTGGCGATGTAGAAGCCGCGGAAATTATTAAAAGACTGGACAATCCGGAAAGCGCAGACATCGAGGAACTTGTGGAAATGATCCTAAAGCAGCCGGAATACCATACGCTGGACTCACTCATTCAAAAGCTTCGCAAATCAAAAGATATGGAAAAAACAGGCGCTATAGGGACATTCACAGGTATTGTCAGGGCGCAAAATAAGGGCGCTCGGACTGAGTATCTTGAATTTGAGGAATACGGGGGGCTTGCCAGGCAAAAAATGGATGAAATATGCGCAAGTCTCAGGGAAAAAGAAGGCATAATCGATGTACTGATGCATCACAGGACAGGCATCATCCCGGCTGGTGAGGATATAGTTTACATTGTTGTCGCGGCAAGTCACAGGGAACAGCTTTTTCCTGTGTTAAGAGAAGCCATTGAACGCCTGAAGCTTGAAGTTCCGATCTGGAAGAAAGAGCATACGGTAGAGGGTGAATGGTGGGTTCATGAAAACCTTTAGGAAAGGTTTATCAAAACAAGGGGACGTCGCACGTCCCCTATACGTCATAAAGGGGCGTAACCCTTTATGATGAAAAGTAATACTGTTGGGAAATAGATAAAAACCAAACAATTAAAACAATCTTTGCGACCTTTGCGGCTCTGCGGTGAATAAAATCGCACACCTCAAAGGCGCCAAGAGCACAAAGTGTTCCAAGAATATGTTTGAAAAATTGGTTGTTCAACTATAATCCAGTTTCAAGGTTTTTGTTTGTAATACCGCTCTTTTTCGCTGAAAATACAGCCGCAGTATTTTTGCATATATAATTCAAGAGCCCTTGCAAGCTCGCGGGATTCCCTGTATCCTTCCCTGAAATCCTCATAATAAAATTTGATACCATACTCGTTCGCGATTTTTTCACCAGTCCTGGCGAGCAGTTCATGTTTCTGGTATGGCGAGATAAGGAGTGATGTCGTGAACGCATCAAATCCGAACTGGCGCGCGGTTTTCGCCGCTTCGGTGAGCCTTAAGGAATAGCAGAATTCGCACCTGTCCGGGGAAGCGAGGGCGCCGCGAAGGTAATTTTCCATATCATAATCCTTATAAATCACTTTTGTTCCTTTAATTTGCGCATATTTTTCAAGCGCTTCCATCCGGTTCTTATATTCAGTATAAGGATGGATGTTGGGGTTGTAAAAAAGAGCGGTCACATCGTGCCCATCCTCAAGCAGCCGTTTATGAGGATATGTAAAGCATGGCGCGCAGCAGACGTGGACGAGAATGCGCATATCAGCCAAACATCATTCCCATGCCGCTCGCCGCATTATCCTCTTCAGCGACAAAAGCGCCAGTGACAATTTTCTTTTCTTCGCCAATGAGCTTTTCCACGCCAATCCCTTCGAATTTCTCTTCCGCGCGGTCTATCTCTTCTGAATTGGCTTTGATATACAGGAAATAACCCTTGCGCTCAGACCCCAGGAGCTTGCACTCACGGACCGTATAGCCGATGCGTTTGAAGAAATCGTCTTCCAGTACCGTTGCCATTTCTTTGCTGACTTTATCTTCATAGAAATAAACTGATTCCATAATTTTCTTTCCTCAGAGTCTTAATGGCGGTGGCGGTTAATAAATAATTCCAGAAGACTTATCTCAGGGAAGGCGTGGCGGGCATAATTCGTTATCTATTATAAAGTTATTGTTTTAAGGCAACTAATAACGATTTCGTTCTATTTAACTTGTAACTTTATTAAAAAATTATTAAATGAGAAATCTAAATTAGACATTTCAACTGATGTGTATCGTATATTGGAAAAACAAATGGAATGTTTTTAAAGTGTTCGTCAAAACTAATTATATTATGTATATTATTTTCTTCCATAATGACTAAGGAAGTCGCATCTAC
>JBGPUU010000049.1:0-18501 GCA_041491305.1 Candidatus Methanoperedens sp. | reverse complement strand
GCAGGCTGCTACTTGGGGCTGTCTTGGAAAATCCGGGTATTACGAACCAAGAGCTTGCAGAAAAATTTCATCTGGCTAAGAGCACTGTGCATTGGCACATCCAGCAATTTTGTAAAGGCAATATAATAATATTTAAACAGGTAGGGAAGTACAGGCGATATTTTGTAAATACAGAGGTAGAGACGACTCTGCTCAGGTTTATGCCTACGAATCAACTATCTTTACTTAGGGGTAATTAGATAAATTATTGAATCGGCTTCTGATAAATAACACTTAATTTATTCCATTCTTCACACAAAATCATCCATCAGCCCGCTTATATCAACCTTATCAATCGCCTGTTTCACAAGCGGCATCTCCTTTATCTGAGGCAGCTCATCCTCATAAGTGGGCGATTGCACCCTGTAAAATACTCCTATTGGAATATGCTCGCCCCATTCCTGCGATTTTACAAAAGCAGCCATCTTATCCCCGGCATTATGCCCGGATGCTTCAAGGTCGTATATTCTCTGTTTATACCACTCGTACGTGTTAATATGGTTAAAACTCACACACGGCTGGAACACATCGATAAGAGAGAAACCCCTGTGTTTCACTGCGTCCACGATTGTTTTCTGGAGATGCTTCACGTCGCCTGCAAAACTTCGCGCCACAAATGTAGCGCCTGTGGAAATGGCAAGCGCGATCGGGTTCACAGGCACTTCGATAACTCCCGAAGGCGTTGATTTGGTTCTCATTCCTTTCTCGCTTGTCGGGGATGTCTGGCCTGTTGTAAGCCCGTATATCATGTTATTGTGCACAATATAGGTCATGTCGATGTTCCTTCTCATCGCATGAATGAAATGGCACATGCCGATACCATAACCGTCGCCGTCCCCGCCCACTCCGAATACTGTCAGTTCATGGTTTGAGAGCCTGACCGCCGATGCAACCGGCAGGACTCTCCCGTGGATACCGTGCAATCCGTATGTTCGCAGCCAGTGCGGAACTTTCCCGGAGCAGCCTATTCCCGAAATAATAGCAATGTTCTCAGGCTCGATATTGAGTTCGACAATCGCGCCTTTAAGCGCAAGAAGAATGCCGAAATCGCCGCAGCCGGGGCACCAGTTGGGCTTTTCAATCGTATTGATATCGATCATCCTAACCATGCGCCACCTCCATAATCTCGCGGTGTATTTCTTCAGGATAAAATGGCCTGCCGTCGTATTTTAAAATCCTGCGGTTCACGTTCTTTCCTGTCTTTTCCCTGATAATATCCGCAAGCTGTCCCGTGAAATTATTCTCAACCACAACAGTTTTCCTGGCAGAATCTATAACAGTTGCCACTTTTTCAGCAGGGAAGGGATTTAAATATAATATCTGGAGGTAATTCACTTTCACCCCGTCTTTTTCAAGCATCATCATAGCCTCCTTTATCGGGCCTTTTGTCGAACCCGCCGCAATAATCGTGACGGCTGCATCCCCGGGTCCAACCAGCTCCGGCTGCTTCAGTTCCTTTGCAAGCGAATCAAGTTTCCTCATCCTTTTTTTCATCATTTTTATCCTGTTATCGATATCTTCCGTGATGATACCTTCTTCATCATGCTCGTCGCTTGTAGCTGTGTATATTCCTCTTTTCATGCCGGGGATGGTTCTCGGGGAAACCCCATTTTCAGTATACCTGTATCTCTTGAAAAAAGTTTTTTCATCTGAGGCGGCAAGCTCCGAAGCTGCCGCATAAGTGCCCCGGTCTATTGTAATCCTTTGCTGGTCGAACTTTTCTGTTGTCTTGTGGCTTTCTGCAAGGTTCTTATCAGTCAAAACAATAACCGGGGTCTGATATTTTTCTGCGATGTTAAATGCTTCCTGTGTCATGTAGAAACATTCCTCGTTATCACCGGGTACGAGAACAGGCCGCGGGAAATCGCCCTGCGAAGCGCTGAGAACGAATTTAAAATCGCCCTGTTCTGACCATGTGGGCAATCCCGTGCTCGGGCCCGGGCGCATCGCCATGATTATTACAACAGGGACCTCGATCATCCCTGCGAGGCCGTAGCCCTCTGACATGAGACAGAATCCGCCGCCTGATGTGCCGCACATCGCCCGCACACCTGCAAAACCCGCCCCGATTGCCATGTTTATTGCCGAAATTTCATCCTCCGTGTGTTTAACCACGATATTGAACCGCCGCTCGTTGGCTGCCATGAAATGCAAAATAGAAGAAGCCGGAGTCATGGGATAAGCAGAATAGAACTTGCAGCCGGCTTTGATAGCCCCCATGCAGATGGCATCGTTGCCTGTCAGCAGCATCCGCCCGCCTGTTCCGATTTTCTCAAGTTTGTAATTGAAATCGTCGGGGAAATTCTTTTTTATATGATCATATCCGGCGCGGGCAGCATTAGTATTATCATTGATTATCTTGTCCCCTTTTCGTTTGAAGGTATCCTTTATGACCCCGGCCACGACATCAAATTCATAATTTATAAGCGAAATAGATGCGCCAAGGGCAACGTTATTTTTCATAATCGGCTCTGCCCCGATTTCCTTGATAATGTTATTAAACGGCACAGGATAGAGCCGTATGTCTTCCCTGACCTCTTTACGGTCTAAAACCTCGGCGCTGTCATATATTATCCCGCCGCCTGCGGTGAGTTCATCCCTGTGCATGAATATTGTTTCTTTATTCAGGGCAATCAGTACATTTACGCCCTTCACCTGAGAGAATATTTCCCTGTCTTCCACTCTCACCTGTAATGTGTTATGACCGCCTTTAATAAGTGAGGGATATTCATTGATATCATACACATGCAGGCCCCCGCGCGAGCATGACTGCGAGAAAATAAGCCCCGTCGCCATTATTCCTTCCCCCGCCTTTCCGCCTATTTTCCAGGTAAGCCTGTTTTTTTCCATTATATCAACTCATTCCCTGTATTATAAAATCAAGTTTTTTTAATATATTCAATCTAACCAATCTCTGACAAAACATTGTAGCCAATATGCAATATAGTTTATGGAATTCGAAAGATAATCTAATAATTACATTAAATTAAAACCCTGTTATCCCATGAATTTCGTATCTCATCTTCGCAATATAATTGTTGAAACTTTCAACATCCTTAATCCTTTTTTTGACAAGAGCCCTTATCTTTGCACGAATCCGGGTATTTGGCATTATCCCGTAAGCAAGAAGATGCTGGATTATTTTATGCGCTGACATGCCGCCCTTTTTATCCCAGTCTGTCAATAAGATAATCTCTTTCCCGCTTCTTTGCAGCGCTTCTGTGAATTCAAGCAGCGGCTGCTGGGTGGAAAGCCGGATTTCGCCTTTTATCCCGAGGAATCGCAGCGATTCCGCGTCTTTTTTCCCCTCGACCACGATAATCGCGCCGCTATCGGAAAGCGCCTGGAGTTCAAGGATAAGTTCTTCGAGTTCTTCAAGACGTTCGATATCTTCAGGATTCATTTTATTCATTTCGGGTGAGAACCTTCAGGACACCATTGGCGTCCATGCCTGCTATTTTCACTGATTTTTTACTGTTTGTTAAACCTGAGATTATCCTGACATTTCCTGAATTAATATTGAATAAACCCGACAGGAATGATACGAGTTCTGCGTTGGCCCTGCCTTTTTGCGCCCTTTCCGAGAGCCGGATTTCGATGCGCTTTCGCCATGGATTATAGCCATGCACGGCGGTCTCTTTTGCGCCTGCCGATATCTCAAGGTCAAGGATTACGCCGTCACCGGATGGCTTGATGGCATCTTTCATTACTGTATATAATGTGCGGGATAATATTAATGACTATCCCGCGGGAAAAGCTTCGATGCATTCAATTTTGCCCTCGCCCTGCCACCTCATGATATACGCACCGCCGTCGTCAATGTAAATGAAAGTATTTGCGTAGCGCATTTTCCCGTCAATTGGTTTGTCCTTTCCATAAAAGCAGCCGCTGTTAATGAATAATCTGTTCCCGGTGTCCGGATTCGGGCCGTATGAACTTGCAAAATGGGTATGCCCGAAAACAACGACATCGGCTTCTATCGTATCTTTATCTTTATTATAATACTTGTCCGTAATGACCTGTTCAGCCGTTTTATCCGTTGACTTGAGCATGTTATAAAATTTCCTCTGGGTATAGGCGACAACGCCTGGAATCGAGCCCAAGGCAAAATATCCTGTCACTGTTCCCCATATTATAGCCAGCAAACCGGATTGGTTCGAAAACAGCCAGCTGCCCAGAAATAGTACAAACAATGCTGCGCTTAACTCATAAAATCTCTTTATAATAAAAAATAACAGGATTATGCCTGCAAGGACAGGCAGGATTGCAGCACTCAGAGACCCGGGAAATGTAATTGTTCCTGTCAAAACAGGAGGTAAAAATTTGCCCCAGAATAATCCTCCAGCCAGAAATAGTAAAGAAAAAATCAAAAAATTCCTCAGCCAGTGGTTTTTTGTATCTAAGATATTGTAGAGATCCTGGAACCAGCCAAGAGGGTTCCAGCTTTCGCCTATCAGGCCTGATACCCATGCAAGGATTGCCTGTTCTTTATCGAACTGGTGGCCATGAAGGAAAAAATAAGATTTTTTTCCGATATGTATTCCTGCTGCCGTATCTGCTTTCTTTTCAGGATAATGCCGGTCATAGATGGTGAACTTTTTCCCGTTAGGCAATACGACTTTGTTAACATCATTCATCAATTCGCCCAGTGAATCGTCATGGTTACCTATCACGTATATCTTATCGCAGTTTATATCCGAGAGAATTGAAAACGGGATTATACTGTCCTTTATGACATTGTCCCTGTCCCCCTTTTTCGGATCCCACAATTCAAGTATGTCACCAAGAAGAACCAGATTTTCAGGTTTGTGTATGGTGACATCTTTATTACCGCATTTGATTGTCTCTTCTTTGTTCTCCAGTCCGTGCACCCAATTCAGGAAGCCGCAAAACATTTCGCGATTATGGAGATCATATACCTTACTTCCTAAATGTACATCCGATACCACGATATAAGCCATATTTCACCCGGAAATCCATTGGATTGCCTGAATAAATACTTTACCCCAATTCTAAAGTAATAAATCTTTTATCATCATTATTATAATCATAAAGTATATATGCAGTGAGGTAAATTATTAGTTAAGAAAATGTTCGGTTATTCTTTTGCCTATAAAAGGAAAGTATCCATTCCGGTTTCCCCAATAAGACCGAGATTTTACTGTGAAAAAATGTGCATGATGGTCACACTGTGCAGGATAACAAGTTGTACGTTTTATAACCAATGCCAGAAAGACACCAAAACGCTGTAGAAAATGCGAAAAGGCTGACGAATTTCATGCATTTTAAGAACATTTTTTTGAACCGGATAGCCAGACATAATCATCCATCAAACTAATATGCATAAACCGTTATTGTGGATGTATTATGATACGTCTTGGAAAGATAGCTTTCGCCAATTGTGATTTCCCGTATTATGCCATGGAATACGGAAAGGTAAAGGCAGACGATATAGAGATAGAGGAAGGTCATCCTGTCGAGCTTGCAAACATGATTTCCAGGGGCGAACTTGATATAAGCCCCATTTCTTCAATAATGTACGGAAAACTCAAAGACCTCCTCATATTGCCAGGGCTCTCTATTACTTCCAATGATTTCACAAAAAGCGTATTGATATGCGGAAAAGGAAAATTAGACCTATCGCAGCTTGAGGGAAAAACACTTTGCATTCCCGAAACAACTGCAAGTTCAGCTACGCTCATAAAAATCATATTGCGGTTAAAAGGGGTTAATGTTAATATCAACCAATGCAGGGGAACCGATATTGACCAGATGCTAAAACATGGCGATGCCGCACTCCTGATAGGGGATAGCGCCCTGAGAGCCATAGGAAAGTACGGGATCATAGCAGACCTCGGGAATGAATGGAAAAAGCTGACGGGTAAGAAAATGGTGTATGCGTTGTGGGTTGTCAGGGAAGATTTCGCAAAAAAGCATCCTGATAAAGTAAGATATGTTTTAAAAACCATGCTCGAATCAAAGGATTATGCTTACAGGAACATCGGCGAGATTGCCGCTTTCATAGGAAGGGAGAAAAAAATAGATTGTAATTTCATGCGCGATTACCTTCATACCTTGAATTATGATTTTGATGATGAGAGTATAGAGAGCCTGAAGCTGTATTTTAAGTATGCAAAAGAATGCGGGGAAGTTTTGGATGTGAAGCTTCGGTTTTTTGATGATTTTGAATGGGATGTGGAGAAATAAAGACAGTAAAAAGAAAGAGCGGAAAAAATTTAAGCTTAGAGAAACATTTAAGCTTAGTGAGGTTGTTCAAGGGGCGCACGTCCACGAGGTTTTAACAAAAATTGCCATTGATTCAGGAATATTTTTTATTCATGACTGGTAGCGTTAGTTTAAACATAGTGGATAATATGTTTGGGCTCGTAGCTCAGTCAGGCAGAGCACCGGGCTTTTATTCAATCCGCAAAGGGAATGAAAAGATACCCGATGGTCGAGGGTTCAAATCCCTCCGAGCCCGTCATGCACGGGAGGTAATTGTTTGAAAGAGAAAGAGCATACTGGAAGGGAATTTAATCCCCTTGAACATAAAATGGTACCAAATCATGAAATATTAAATGAAGAGGATCTTAACAAAGTATTATCAGAATATAAAGTAGATAAGGAACAATTGCCCAAGATTCGTATTTCAGACCCCTCTGCCGTGTCAGTCAAAGCTAAAGTCGGCGATGTCGTACGGATAACCCGTGATAGCCAGACAGCAGGTAAGTCATATTTCTATCGATTGGTCATTGCGTGAGATAAAATTTGAGGTAATATGTTAGACAGAAGGGTACTATCAAAAGCGTATTTTACAAGTGAGAAAATAGTCCGTCATCATGTAGATTCTTTTAATGATTTCCTGGAACATGGTCTCCAGAAAGTCATAGATGAACAGAGGATTATTGAAACAGATATTGAAGGCACGTATGTTAGGCTCAAGAAAATCCGGGTAGGTAACCCGGTGGTGAAAGAAGCCGACGGTGCAATGGATAAACTCTATCCAACAGAAGCAAGGCTAAGAAACATAACCTATGCTGCGCCGCTAAAACTCAGTATGTCCATTGTCAGTCCTGAAGGTGAAAAAGAGGATAAGGAAGCAGAAATCGGACTGCTGCCTATAATGATATGGTCAAAAGGGTGCAACCTTGTAGGATTGACCCAGAAAGAAATGATCGAGCTTGGGGAAGACCCCCAGGACCCGGGCGGATATTTTATAATAAACGGAACCGAGCGCGTAATTACAACGCTTGAAGACCTTGCCCCCAACAAAATCCTTGTGGAACTGGAAGAACGATACGGTGAAAATATCGAGGTTGCGAAGGTATTTTCGCAGAGGAGAGGTTATCGCGCACTGGTTGTCGTTGAACGGAGCAGGAAATCGATCCTTGAAGTCTCATTCCCGTCAATATCGGGCAGGATCAATTTTGTAACACTCGTCCGTGCACTGGGCATCGAAACTGACCAGGATATCGTGAATTCGGTCTCGGAAGACCCAGAAATCATTAAATTCATGCTTGAGAACCTTGAAGAGTCAGAAGCGGCCAATAAAGTAGAAGCCATGGAAAAAATCGGGCTGCGGGTTGCATCCGGGCAATCGAAAGAATACCAGGTAAAAAGAGCGAATTACGTGATTGACAGGTATTTACTGCCGCATCTCGGGAATGACGAAGCGCACCGTATGCTGAAAGCGCAGTTCCTCGGTCGCATGGCCCAGGCATGTTTCGAACTTGCCCTTGGCAAAAGGGGCAGCGATGATAAAGATCACTATGCTAATAAGAGACTCAAACTCTCTGGTGAATTGTGTGAAGACCTGTTCAGGGTTTCTTTCAACAGGCTTACGCGCGATATCAAATACCAGCTTGAAAGAGCCAGCATGAGGAACAGGGACCTGAATGTTACCACCATCGTGCGGGCTGACGTCCTGAGTGAACGCCTTGTGCATGCGCTGGCTACGGGCAACTGGGTCGGAGGCAGGACAGGTGTCTCGCAGCTCCTTGACCGCACCGATTATATCGCATCGCTCTCGCATTTACGCAGGGTCATATCGCCATTATCAAGGGCGCAGCCTCATTTTGAAGCAAGGGATTTGCATCCCACCCAGTGGGGAAGAATATGTCCTTCAGAGACCCCGGAAGGACCCAATTGCGGTCTTGTAAAAAACTTTGCGCAACTGGTTGAGATTTCAACCAGCGCGGGGGATGAACCCCAGTTTAAGAACATGCTATATGAATTAAATGTAGTACCGATTATCCCGCAGCTTGTCGGGATGGAAGAAGTGCCCACGACTTATGCGACTGAATTGGAGGCGCTTGAGGAAGCTGAAGAAGTAAAAGTTGAACAACCCGAAGAGGAGGTTGAATCCTTTGAATAAGGCAAGAGTTTTTTTAAACGGTGAACTGATAGGAACCCGGGATAAACCAAAAGATTTGGTGGCGGAGCTTAGAAAAAAGCGAAGAATGGGGGACATCAAGAAACAGGTTAATATCATTTACTATGAGGATACGAATGAAATAATCATTAATTCTGACCAGGGAAGGGCAAGGCGCCCGGCGATTGTCGTAGAAAATGGCAGGGCTCTTGTAACCCAGGAACACATCGACCGATTAAAAAAGAAAGAAATCAATTTTGACAGCCTTGTCGATGCGGGCTTAATTGAGTATCTCGATGCTGAAGAAGAAGAAAATGCTTTCATAGCTATCGATGAAAAGGATTTGACATCGAAACACACACATCTTGAGATAGACCCGTCCTTGATCCTCGGTATCTGTACCGGCATGGTGCCTTTCCCTGAACACAACGCATCACCCAGGAATACGATGGGTGCAGGCATGGTCAAACAGTGCCTTGGCATGTCAACTCCCAATATGAAACTGCGACCTGATACAAGGGCTCATGTATTGCATTATCCGCAGAAAGCGCTCACATCAACACAAACCGCGGAAGCAATCGGGTTTGATCTCCGTCCCGCAGGACAGAATTTCGTGGTGGCGGTATTATCATATGAAGGATATAATATCGAAGATGCCCTTGTCGTGAATAAGGGTGCGATAGAACGCGGTCTGGGAAGAAGCCATTTCTTCAGGACAAATGAAGGCGAAGAACGAAAATATCCTGGCGGCCAGGAAGATAAATTTGAGATTCCTGATACCGAAGTCAGAGGTGCAAGAAGCGCCGAGGTTTACAACCAGCTGGACAGCGATGGTATTGTCAATCCTGAAATACCTGTTGGACCGAACGATGTCCTGATCGGGAAAACAAGCCCGCCAAGGTTCCTTGAAGAACCGACCGAACTTGGCATAAGCCCTGTGCAGAGAAGGGAAAGCTCGGTTACCATGCGTTCCAATGAAAAAGGGATAGTGGATACCGTAATACTCACAGAATCAGAAAATGGCTCAAGACTTGCGAAAGTAAGGACGAGAGACCACAGGATTCCCGAAATCGGAGATAAATTCGCATCCAGGCACGGGCAGAAAGGTGTAATCGGACTTATTGTGCCTTATGAAGATATGCCTTTCACAGAAGACGGTATGGTTCCTGATCTTATAATTAACCCGCACGCAATCCCCTCAAGGATGACCGTGGGGCACGTCCTTGAAATGATTGGCGGGAAAGTCGGGTCGCTTGAAGGAAGAAGGGTTGACGGCACTGCATTTTCGGGTGATTCCGAAGATGACCTGCGTTCCGCGCTCCCCAAGCACGGTTTTTCCCACACCGGGAAAGAAGTGTTCTACGACGGAATAACCGGCAACAGGATACAGGCTGACATATTTGTCGGCGTTATCCTGTATCAGAAGCTCTATCACATGGTATCATCAAAAATGCACGCAAGGTCAAGAGGACCTGTCCAGGTATTGACAAGGCAGCCGACAGAAGGCAGGGCAAGGGAAGGCGGTCTCCGGTTCGGTGAAATGGAACGTGATGTCCTGATCGGACACGGGGCGGCCATGGCTCTTAAAGAACGGCTTCTTGATGAGTCGGACAAAGTCATGGAATACGTCTGCTCCAACTGCGGCATGATAGCAACTCTTGATAAAAGAAGAAATATCACAAGATGCCAGGATTGCGGCGCAGAGACTGATATACACCCTGTTGAAATGAGCTATGCTTTCAAACTATTGCTTGATGAAATAATATCTCTTGGCGTTGCGCCAAGGCTTGAATTGGAAGATGCAGTATGACCGATGCCCCAGTCAACGTGGCGTGCACCTTCGGTAGCACAAAAATTGAGTAGGTGAAGAATATGGTAATAGCAACCCCAAAAAGAGTTAAACAGATAAAATTCGGACTTATTTCCCCCAAAGAATTCCGTAAGATGAGCGTAACAAGAGTCATTACGGCTGATACGTATGACGACGATGGTTTTCCGATTGAAATGGGATTGATGGATACAAAGCTCGGGGTGATCGACCCGGGCCTGCGCTGCAAGACATGCGGAGGACGCGCGGGTGAGTGCCCGGGACATTTCGGTCACATTGAACTTGTGGCGCCTGTCATTCATGTAGGTTTTGCCAAGCTCATACGCAAGATTTTAAGAGCCACATGCAGGAAATGCGGCGCACTGCTTCTTGAACCCAAGCAGAAAAAGGATACAGTTGAAAAGATAAGAACGCTTAAGAAAATGGGACAATCCATCGAGGATGTCGTAAACGAGGTTTTCAAAGAGGCGAGAAAATCCGGAAAATGCCAGTATTGCGAAGAAGCCCAGCAGGAAATCAAGTTCGAGAAACCCACTACTTATATCGAGGACGGGCACAAACTGATGCCCACCGATATACGCTCGCGTCTTGAGAAAATAACAGACGAGGATATCGAGGTTATCGGCATGGACCCCCAGAACGCACGCCCGGAATGGATAATCCTTACCGTTCTACCCGTTCCCCCGGTCACGATGCGGCCTTCAATCACACTTGAATCAGGCCAGCGCAGTGAAGACGACCTTACACACAAACTCGTGGATATCATAAGGATTAACCAGCGGTTCCAGGAAAACCGTGAAGCAGGAGCGCCGCAGTTAATCATTGAGGACTTATGGGAATTATTGCAGTACCATGTGACTACTTTCATTGATAATGCAGTATCGGGTGTTCCGCCTGCCCGCCACAGGTCTGGAAGACCATTGAAAACGCTTTCGCAGCGGTTAAAAGGCAAAGAAGGGCGGTTCAGGGGAAGCTTGTCAGGTAAACGTGTCAATTTCTCGGCAAGGACTGTGATTTCACCTGACCCGAATCTAAAAATACACGAGGTTGGCGTGCCTCTTGCGATAGCAAAAGAACTAACAATCACAATGAACGTAACCCCGAGGAATATCGATGAAGTGAAAGAATATGTTAGACGGGGTCCTGATAACCATCCGGGCGCCAATTATATCGTGAGAGCGGACGGGCGAAGGGTAAAAGTCACGGATAAGAATTGCGGCGAACTTGCAGACCTTGTCGAACTGGGATGGAAAATCGACCGGCAGATAAAGGACGGAGATATCGTATTATTCAACAGGCAGCCTTCTCTTCACAGGATGAGCATCATGGCGCACGAAATAAAAGTGCTGCCGCACAAGACGTTCAGGCTCAATCCAGCAGTATGTCCCCCGTATAACGCCGACTTTGACGGCGACGAGATGAACATGCATGTACCGCAAACTGAGGATGCGCGTGCCGAGGCAAAGATACTGATGCACGTTAAAGAGAACATTCTCTCTCCCAGGTTCGGCGGGCCTATTATCGGCGGTATCCATGACTACATTTCAGGATTGTTCTTACTTACAAACAGTAAAGACAAAATATTCAAGGAAGATGCCCTGGAACTTCTTGCAAAATCAGAGATACGGGAATTGCAGGAGCCGGCCGGAACTGAGGATAAAAAACCTTACTGGACAGGAAAACAGATATTCAGCAAGATTCTTCCCAAAGGTCTTAACCTCCAGTTCAAAGCTGAAATCTGCGAACATTGCGATAACTGCAAGGGTATGGATTGCGAACATGATGCCTATGTGGTCATCAATGACGGGGTGCTTGAACGCGGCTCAATCGATGAAAAGGCCGTAGGCGCATTCAAGAGCGTGATACTTGATAAACTCATAAAAGAATTCAATTCGGATGTTGCATGTAAATTTATCGATGATGCGACACGCCTTGCCATACGAGGCATTATGCGCTACGGGTTCAGTTTCGGTATAGACGATGAATACGTCCCGCCTGAAGCGCAAAACCAGATAAACGAAGAATTAAAAGGCGCTAAAAACAAGGTTGAAAACCTGATAACCGTGTTCCGGGCCGGCGAACTTGAACCGCTGCCGGGAAGGTCTATCGCAGAAACCCTTGAAATGGAGATAATGAAAGAACTATCAAAAGCAAGAGACTCGACAGGAGACATTGCAGACCGCCATCTCGGAATGGACAATTCTGCAGTAATAATGGCACGGTCGGGTGCGAGAGGTTCGATGCTCAACCTGACACAGATGGCTGCATGTGTGGGCCAGCAGGCAGTGCGAGGCGAACGGATCAAACGAGGATATGCGGGAAGGACGTTATCCCACTTTGATAAGGGAGACCTGGGCGCTGAAGCCCACGGGTTCGTGGAAGCAAGTTACAAGAAAGGATTATCGCCAACCGAATATTTCTTCCATGCCATAGGAGGGCGTGAAGGTCTTGTGGATACTGCGGTGCGAACGTCCCAGTCAGGTTACCTGCAGCGCAGGCTTGTAAATGCATTGCAGGATCTGGAAGTGCAATATGACGGAACGGTCAGGGATACAAGGAATATGATTATCCAGTTCAAATACGGAGAAGATGGAATCAACCCGATGAACAGCGATTTCAGTAAACCGGATGCGATGAAGCGTATTTACGCTTCAGTAGCAGGGGTGAAAGAATGACGAGCCTGTCACAAAAAAGTATTGAGGAGAGAGTTTCATCTCTCGCGTTGCCTCAGAAAGTGATGAATAACCTGATACATGAACTCAGTGATAAAAAAGTTTCAAAGAAGCAAATGGATTTAATCGTTGAACGTGTTCTTTCCGGATACCTCAATTCTTCTATCGAAGCCGGAGAAGCTGCTGGTGTCGTTTCAGCGCAATCAATAGGAGAACCCGGCACACAGATGACAATGAGAACTTTCCACTACGCAGGTGTGGCTGAAATCAACGTTACTCTCGGCCTTCCCCGCTTAATCGAAATTGTGGATGCACGTAAAAACCCGAGCACCCCCATGATGACGATTTTTCTTGAAAAAGAATATGCGTTCGACAGGGACAAAGCACGTGAACTCGCGTGGAAAATAGAAGCCACCAATATCACAGTGCTTGGCAGCATGTCAACTGATATTACCGAAATGAAAATAATCATCGAGCTTAATAAGAAATCACTCATCCAGCGGAATATGACCTCAAAAGAGATAGCCGGGAAAATTGAAGAAGAACTCGGCGTTTCGGCAGAGATTAAAGAAGATAGTCTTTTACTGACACCCGAGGAACCCTCATACAGGCAATTGCTCCAGCTTGTCAAAAATGTCCAGTCCATCATTTTGAAAGGTATCAAAGGAATAAAAAGGGTAGTTATCAGGAAAGAAGAAAGCGGCGAATATGTTCTGTATACGGAAGGTTCGGTGCTCAAAGAAGTTCTGGCAATAGAAGGCGTTGATGCGACAAGGACACGCACCAACAACGTCAATGAAATCTTTGAAGTGATGGGTATAGAGGCGGCAAGGGCGGCATTGATACATGAGGCGACAGAGACTCTCAGGGAACAGGGTCTTACTGTAGATGTGCGGCATATCATGCTCGTTTCTGATATAATGACTGTTGACGGGGATGTAAAACCAATAGGCAGGCATGGCATATCAGGTGAAAAGGCAAGCGTTCTTGCGCGGGCTGCATTTGAAGTGACCGTCAACCATCTTCTGGATTCAGGCATGCGCGGGGATATTGACGAACTCAGGGGAGTAACGGAAAATGTAATAGTAGGACAGCCCATAAGGCTGGGTACGGGAAATGTTAAATTGATTGCAAAAAAAGCTACATAAAGGAGAATAGAAATGGAAACTGATATTAACAAAGTATTGAGAAACGTTTTATCAACAGGAAAAGTAGTAATCGGCTCAAAAGAGACCACTGATGCAGTAAAGAACGGCAAAGCGCAGGTTGTTGTCGTGTCGTCTAATTGCTTCGAAAAGACCATGAATGAGGTTAAGAGCGTGCCTGTTATCAATTTCCCGGGGACGGGCGTTGACCTCGGTGTTGCATGCGGCAAACCGTTTTCGATTGCTGTGCTTGCAGTGCTGGAACCCGGAGAGTCGGATATACTTTCTTTCAAGGCGGAATGAACGTCAATGGGTTCATCAAAGTTTGACGAACCTGTCTAAAAAGGAATGATAATCAATGGGTTCATCAAAGAGTGAAGTCAAGTTAAGTACTGATGGAATACGGTATATAGCATTATTCGAAAACCTGACAGGTGCAAGGGCGAGAGATTGCTATGAGGATTCGGAGAACAACCGGTTGTTGTTTGTTGTCAAAAACGGCGATATGGGATTGGCAATAGGGAAAGGCGGGGACAATATCAACCGCGTGAAAAAAGCTATCGGTAAGCATATTGAAATTATCGAACATTCGGATGACCCAGCCGAGTTCGTGAAAAATGCATTTCACCCTGTTTTGGTAAAAAATATAAATATCTCAGTTAGTGATGGTAAGCGCATAGCTTATGTAGAAGTTCCAACTAAAGAGAAGGGGCTTGCCATCGGGAGAGACGGCAAAAATATCGAAAAGGTAAAAAAGCTCTCCTTAAGGCACCACAATATAAACGATGTGATTATTCAGTAATTAAAATTATTTGGAGGAAAAAAACCACATGGGAAAAGGAATATTCGCGGCTCGCAAATTAAAGAGCGATAGTAAAAATTTCAGATGGGCAGACGGAGATTACGCAAGACGGGCCCTTAACCTGGATGTCAAGGCAGACCCTCTCGGGGGAGCTCCCCAGGCACGGGGTATTGCGCTTGAAAAGGTCGGCGTTGAGGCAAAACAGCCCAATTCTGCTATCCGTAAATGCATACGACTTCAGCTTATCAAGAACGGAAAACAAATATCGGCATTTTGCCCCGGTGACGGCGCGATCAATTTCATCGATGAACACGATGAAGTAATCGTGGAGCGGATAGGCGGCAGGATGGGCGGTGCTATGGGAGATATCCCGGGCGTACGCTGGAAAGTGGTTGCAGTGAACAACGTGAACCTGAGAATGCTTGTTCTGGGCAAGAAGGAAAAACCGGTGAGATAATATGCAAAAATTATTCGGAAAATGGGATTTTACTGAAGTTGAGGTTAAAGACCCAAGCGTCAAAGGCTATATCAATCTCTTACCGATTGTTATTCCGCACTCCGGCGGCAGGAATGCTAAACAGCAGTTCAGTAAATCGACATATAACATCGTTGAGCGGCTTGTCAATAAGATAATGCGTGAAGAAAACAACACGGGGCAGAAGATAACGGTTATCAATAATATCAAGGATGCTTTTGAAATCGTCAATAAGAAAACCGGACAGAATCCCGTGCAGGTGCTTGTGAATGCGATAATAAACGCAGGGCCAAGAGAGGAAACTGTACGATTGCAGTACGGCGGTATCGCAGTTCCGAAATCCGTGGACACAGCGCCCCAGCGCCGTGTGGATACAGCATTACGGCTCATAGCCGAAGGGGCGCAGCAGGCGTCTTTCGGCACAAAGAAGACGCTTTCGAGCGCTCTTGCAGATGAGATAATCGCAGCAGCCAACCATGACGTTAAAGGATACGCCATGGGCAAGAAGGACAATATCGAGAGAGTTGCGAAAGCAGCGCGGTAAAATCGCATAACCTCAGGGTTATGTGATACTTTTTTATTTTCCAATCCGGTTCATACCATTTCTGTCTTATAAAACAGTTATTAAAGCATTTTTCCTTATCCCGTAATGTTTTTCCGGTTTTCAAAGTGTTTATATAGGATAGAATAATAGAGAACCAAAACTTCCAATAAACGAGGTAAATCATATTATGGGCAGAAGAAAGAAAATGGTCGAGCGTGTAACGGTGCTGATGGATAAACCCGAGTTTATCCGCAACATCGGTACAGTTGCACACATTGACCACGGTAAAACAACATTTTCAGATAACCTGCTCGCAGGAGCCGGCATGATTTCAAAAGAGCTGGCAGGCGAGCAGTTATTCATGGACTTTGATGAAGAAGAACAGAGACGTGGAATTACGATTGATGCCGCAACGGTCTCAATGGTGCACGAATACGAGGGCAAGGAATACCTTATCAACCTTATCGATACGCCGGGACACGTTGACTTTGGCGGTGACGTTACTCGCGCAATGAGGGCTGTAGACGGCGCGGTTGTGCTGGTTGATGCAGTCGAAGGTCCAATGCCGCAGACAGAAACAGTGCTTCGGCAGGCGCTTCGTGAAAATGTAACGCCAATTCTTTTTATTAACAAGGTTGACCGACTCATTAATGAGTTAAAGCTCACCCCGGCTGACATGCAAATGCGCCTGGGGCTTGTAATCGACAAGGTCAATAAGATTGTTAAAGGCCTGAAGCCCGACCAGTATGATAGACTGAAGCTGGACCCTGTAGTTGGAAAAGTTGCTTTCGGGTCAGCCCTTAATAACTGGGCAATCAGCATTCCTTACATGAAGAAGACTGGCATCGGATTTAAGGAAATTATCGAATTATGCGAGGCTGAAAAGCAAAATGTTCTTGCTGAAAAATGTCCGCTTCATGTTGTAATGAATGACATGATAATAAAATTCCTTCCAAGCCCGGCCCAGGCACAACAGGAACGAATAAAAGTCATCTGGCATGGGGATAAGGAAAGCGAAATCGGGAAATCCATGATAAATGTGGACAGGAACGGTAAGGTAGCTCTTATGATAACCGATATCACTACCGACCCGCATGCAGGAGAAGTGGCAAGCGGAAGGCTTTTCTCCGGTACTCTTGAGAGGGGTAAGGAAATTTATATTTCAGGAATGCCTAACGCGAACAGGATACAGTCAGTAGGCCTATTCATGGGCCCTGAGCGAATTGAGTGCGATAAAATCCCTGCGGGAAATATCGTAGCAGTAACCGGTTTGACAGATGCCATAGTAGGTTCGACAGCATCAACAGACAAGAGCATGACGCCATTTGAGAGTATAAGGCATGTCAGCGAACCTGTAATGACTGTTGCCGTTGAAGCTAAACACATGAAAGACCTGCCAAAACTGGTTGAAGTATTAAGGCAGGTCGCAAAAGAAGACCCCACCCTTAAAGTAATGATAAACCAGGAAACAGGAGAACATCTCTTGGCAGGAATGGGAGAACTTCATCTTGAGGTTGTTGCAGGCAGGATCCAGCGCGACAAACATGTTGAGATCACTACATCCAAGCCGCTTGTAGTATACAGGGAAACGATTTCAACTCATGCCGGGCCTGTAGAGGGAAAATCCCCTAACCGGCATAACAGGTTCTATGTTGAAGTTGAACCGTTGTCTCCCACTGTAATTGAGCTTATTAAGAATAATGAAGTTTCAATGAGGCAATCTGAAGTTGAGCGCAGGGATATTCTCATGAAAGCAGGTTTCACCAAGGATGAAGCGAAGGGAATTACCCATATCTTTGAGACCAATGTCTTTATCGATATGACGAAAGGTATCCAGTATTTGAATGAAACAATGGAACTCATACTTGAAGGCTATGAAGAAGTCATGAAGGCTGGACCGATGTCAAGGGAACCTGTAATGGGAGTCAAGGTAAAATTAATGGACGCTAAACTCCATGAAGACTCAATCCACAGGGGACCGGCGCAGGTCATCCCGGCGTCAAGACAGGCTGTCCAGGCTGCAATGCTGATGGCAGGGGCTACGCTCCTTGAACCATTCCAGAAAGTATTCATCCATGTTCCCCAGGACCAGATGGGTGGCGCGATGCGTGAAATGCAGGGAAGGCGCGGTTCTATACTTGATATGAAAACCGAAGGCGATACCACGATTATCGAGGCCAAGGCGCCTGTTGCGCAGTTGTTCGGATTTTCCGGCGACATACGTTCTGCAACCGAAGGCAGGGCAATGTGGAGCACTGAATTTGCGGGATTTGAACCCATACCCGGGAACATGCTCAATGATATCGTGATGGATATCAGGAAACGCAAAGGATTGAAACTCGAAATGCCAAAAGCGAGTGATTTCATCAGTCCCTGAACAACGCAAGGTTTAAAAACAAAAACAACAATACGAACACAAAACAATTTCCTAAAAAATTAAAGGAGAAATATTATGGCAGAGAAACCACATTTAAATTTAGCAGTCATCGGGCATATCGACCACGGTAAATCAACACTTGTAGGTAGATTATTGTTTGAGACTGGCGCGGTACCGCCGCATATCATCGAAAAGTATAGAGAAGAAGCAAAAGCGAAAGGAAAAGAATCCTTCGTATTTGCATGGGT